>JAICTU010000162.1 GCA_025936205.1 Polyangiaceae bacterium
GAGCGCATGGCGGCGGTCGGGCTCGATCGACACTCCTACTGCCTGGCGATCGGCGGCGGCGCCGTGCTCGACATGGCGGGGTTCGCCGCCGCCACCTGCCACCGCGGCGTGCGCATCGTGCGCTTGCCGACCACGGTGCTGGCCCAGAACGACTCGGGCATCGGCGTGAAGAACGGCGTCAACGCCCTCGGGCTCAAGAACTTCGTCGGCAGCTTTGCGGTGCCGTTCGCGGTGATCAACGACTTCGAGTTCCTGGGTACGCTCGGGCGCCGCGATCGGGTGGCGGGCATGGCCGAGGCCGTGAAGGTCGCGCTGGTGCGGGACGGCGCCTTCTTCGACTGGTTGTGCAGCCATGCGGAGGCGCTGGCCCGGCTCGAGCCGGAAGCGACCGCGCACATGATCCGGCGCTGCGCGCGCCTGCACGTGGAACACATCGCGGGCGGGGGCGATCCCTTCGAGCTGGGTAGCGCGCGCCCGCTCGACTACGGCCACTGGGCGGCGCACAAGCTGGAGAGCTTGACCGAACACGCGCTGCGCCACGGAGAGGCCGTCGCGATCGGTCTGGCGCTGGACAGCCGCTACTCGGTCGAAGCGGGTCTGCTCGATCCGGAGACCAACGAGCGCATCGCGGCGCTGCTCAGCACGCTCGGCTTTCGCCTGTACGATCCGGCGCTGGAGCTGCGCGATCGTGAAGGCCAGCTGCGCGTGCTGGAGGGGCTGCGCGAGTTCCAGGAGCACCTCGGCGGCGAGCTGACCGTCAGCTTGCTGGAGCGCGCGGGGCGCGCGCGCGAGGTGCACGAGATGGACGCCACGCGCGTCGCGCGCTGCATCCGCTGGCTCACCGAGCGCTATCGGGACGCGGCCTGAGGCAGAGGGGCCTCGCGGAGCTAGCCATGCAGATCGCCGGCGCCCACCTGACGTATTGCACCAACATCCATCCCGGTGAGAGCTGGGAGCAGGTGTTCGAAAACATCCGCACGCACGTGCTGGCGGTGAAGGCTCGCGTTGCGCCGGAGCGGCCCTTCGGGGTCGGGCTGCGGCTGTCGGCGCAGGCCGCGCGCCGCCTGCGCGAGCCGGAGCAGCTGGCGGAGTTTCGGCGCTTCCTCGCGCAGCACCAGCTCTACGTGTTCACCATCAACGGCTTCCCGTACGGTCCGTTTCACGCCGAGCCGGTGAAGGCGGCCGTGTATCGCCCCGACTGGCGCGCGCGCGAGCGCGGCCGCTACACGAGCGATCTGGCCTGGCTGCTCGCGGAGCTCGTGCCGGAAGGGCAGAGCGGTAGCATCAGCACCGTGCCGGGAGGGTTCAAGGCCGACCTGTCAGCGCCGCACGCCGAGCTGATCGCTCGGCAGCTGCTCGAGCAGGCGCTCGAGCTCCATCGGCTGCGCGAACGCAGCGGTCGTACCGTGACGCTCGCGCTCGAGCCCGAGCCCTGTTGCCTGCTGGAGACCACCGCCGAGACGATCGACTTCTTCGAGCAGCAGCTCTGGTCGCGCGCGTCGCGCGAGTGGCTGAGCGCTCAGCTGGGTAGCTCGCTCGCCGCTGCAGAAGAGATCCTGCGCCGTCACATCGGTGTCTGTCTCGACACTTGTCACGCCGCGATCGAGTTCGAGTCCGCGGGCGACACCCTCGATCGCCTGAGCCGCGCCGGCATCGGCATTCACAAGATCCAGCTCAGCACCGGCCTGCGCTTGCCCGAGCCGTCTCCCGACAGCCTGCGCGCGCTCTCCGCCTACGACGAGCCGGTGTATCTGCACCAGGTGGTGGCGCAGACGAAGGCGGGGCAGCTCTTGCGCTTCTCGGATCTGCCGGAAGCGCTGAGCGATGCCGATGCGCGCGCCGCCGCCGAGTGGCGTGTGCACTTCCATGTGCCGCTGTACCGGGCGGAGCTGGGCGCCTTCGGCAACACGCAGGCATTCCTGGCGCAGGTGCTGGAGCGCCAGCGCCGGAGCGCCGTGTCGGCGCAGCTCGAGGTCGAGACGTACACCTGGGATGTGCTGCCGCCGGAGCAGCGGGTGGGGGGAGTGGTGGCTTCGATTGCGCGCGAGCTGGACTGGGTCCGGTCGCGGTTGGGATGAGGACATGAAAGCCAGCATCGCGCTGCGCCTGGGGCGGGTCTCGAACCTGCCCACTGTTTGGACCAACGTATTTGCCGCGCTGGCGCTCTCGGGCGCGCTCGGCGGCTGGCCGGCGCTGGGCCTGGCCGTGTCGATGTCCCTCTACTACCTCGGCGGCATGTACCTGAACGATGCGTTCGATCGCCACATCGATGCCGTCGAGCGGCCGCAGCGGCCGATCCCCTCCGGGCAGGTCTCTGCTGGGCTCGTGTTTTTCCTGGGCTTCAGCTGGCTGCTCTTCGGCTTCCTGGAGCTGATGAAGGAGGCGCACCGGCAGGGCACGCCGCTGCTGTACCCGGCGCTGAGCGGCCTCGGGCTGGTGGCGTGCATCGTCGGCTACGACCTCTATCACAAGCAAAATCCCCTGAGCCCGGTGCTGATGGGGATGTGCCGCGTGCTCGTGTACGTGAGCGCGGGCCTGGCCATGCAGTCGCAACTGTCTCGAGGGCTGCTGCTCGGCGCGGTCGCGTTGCTCTGCCATCTGATCGGCCTCAGCTATGCCGCCAAGCAGGAGGCGTACAATCGGCTGACGCGCGTGTGGCCGCTCGGCTTCCTCGCTGCGCCCGCGCTCTACGGAGCCTATCTCGCGCTCGCTCAGCCGCTGGTCTGGCCGTTCCTGGCAGCGTTCGTGGTCTGGGTCTTCCTCGCGTTGCGCTTTTTGCGCCCGGGGCCGCAGCGCTCCGTGCCGCAGGCGATCGTGCGCTTGATCGCGGCCATCGCGCTGCTCGACGCCGTGTTCATCGCTGGGACCGGCTCTTTGCCCTGGGCGCTGGTCGCGGCGGCGCTGGCGCCGCTGACGCGCGTGTTTCAGCGCTACATCCCCGGGACTTGATCGTGGCCAGTCGTTCCAGGTCTGCTCGCCGCGTGCACGTCTCGGAGGTGCTGGAGCTCCCCGAGCAGCGTGACTTTCATGCCGTGGTCGTCGCCGATACCCACAGCCACCCGCACCCCAACGCGCGCCACGTGATCCAGAGCCTCGAGCCGGACGTGATCTTGCACGCCGGCGACATCGGAGACTTGGCGGTGCTCGATCAGCTGCGCGAGCTGGCTCCGGTGCTGGCGGTGCGCGGCAACATCGATGCCACGACGCCCGGCCTCGCCGATTCCATGGACATCGAGCTGCGCGCCGGGGGACAGCGTAAGCTCGAATTTCTGCTGATCCACATCGCGGTGTTCGGGCCCAAGCTGCGCGCCGAGGTGCTGAAGCTGGCCAGCGCTCATGCCGCGCGGCTGGTGCTGTGCGGCCACTCGCACGTGCCGTTTCTGGGCAAGGACCGGGGCATCGTGATGTTCAACCCGGGCTCGATCGGCCCGCGCAGGTTCAATCTGCCGATCACGCTGGGGCTGCTGAAGGTCAGCCCGAGCGGGGTCTCGCTGCGCCACATCAGCTGCGAGACGGGCCAGACCTGGCTACCGCCCGGCTGACGCCCGCTCCGCCTCGAAGGTGTTGCGCAGCGCCTGCAATGAGCGCGGTGGGATACGCAATTTCACGCACGCGCGCCGGAACGACTTGAACATCGAACCCTCCGTGTGCGGCTGGGTCACGTCCGAGCGGCGAGGTACGAGCCAATCGTCTGCGCCCGGAGCGCGCCCGAATACGGCTTCGAAACCGCTCTGCTGCCAGCCCTCGAGCAGGCTGGCGAGCTGCGCGGCAAACGCTGCGCAAGGCAGCTCCGGCACGTCGCGGAAGCGCAGGCTGCACAGGGACCGCACCGGCAGGCCCGTATACAAGCCGAGCGCATGAAACACGCGCAGCTCGGCGTCGAGCCGCGCGTCGAGGGTCAGCGCTTGGACCTCGGCGGCGCTGAAGCGAGGCTTCTCCGCGACGGGCTCCGCGGGCCAGAGATCCGGCGGCAAAGCCCGCGGGTCCTCGGCGATGAAGCCCTGCTCGCAGGCGGCGCCGAGCAACTCCTCGAACACCGCATAGGCGTTCCTGGCGCTCTTCAGCGTCATGCCCTTCTTGCCAAGCATGCTGCGCACCACGGCGGCGACGTCCTCCGCGCGCAGCTCGCGCACGCGGCGCTTTCCGAGCAGCGGCAGCACGTGGTCGCGCAGCCGCTGAGCGTCGCTCTGCCGGGTCCGACGATCGCGCGTCCCGAGCCAGTGGGTCACGAACTCCTGCAAGCTCGCGTTGGGGCGGAGGGGTACTGCTTCTTCTTCGGACACACTCATCCAAACACGTGCGAGAGCATCAGTCCGGCCACGTCGGTCGCAGCGAGCGTGCCGCTGCCTGCGAGGCTGGGCTCGCTGCTGATGAACAGGGGACCCTGGCGGGGATCGTCCGTCACGCGACCGTGCGAGCCTTTCACCAGCTGGTTGCCTTCCGGCGAGATCACATCCATCGAACCGCGGAAGCCGAGCGCCTTGCGCGCCAGGCGCCAGCCGATCGAAAACGGCGGCCAGGCGAGCTTCGGATCCAGGAACAGCTCCACCGGGTCGTAGCCGGGCTTGCGGTGGATATCGACCGTCGTGGCGAAGTCCGGAGCGCGCTCCGGGCTCAGCCAGTAGTGATAGCTGAACCAGCGATCGGCGCGCGAGATCACAACCAGCTCGCCGGAGCGCGCGTGGTTCAGCCCCAGCGCGGCCTGCTCCTGCCGATCGAGCACGCGCTCCACGCCATCGAGCTTCTCCAGGCAGGCGCGCACCTCACCGATCAGCTCCGGCCGCCGCACGTAAACGTGCGCGAGCTGATGGTCGACGACGGCAAACGCGTCGCTGGCACCAGGATCGAGCAGCTCCCGTCCGAGCTCCTCGCGCACTGCGATCCAGCCGCGCTCGCGCAGCGTGCGGTTCAGCGCCAGCGCGCCGTCCACCTTGGTGATGCCGTATTCGGAGAGCACGATCACGCGCCGGTCGCTCTTGCGCGCTGCGGCGCACAGCTCACCCACCAGGGCATCGACCTCGCGCAGATCTTGCCGGATGCGCGGGTGGCGGAGATCCGGCCCCAGGCGCTGCAGCCCGTAGTCGAGGTGCGGCAGATACACGAGCGTGAGCGTCGGGGAATGCTTGGCCATCACGCGCAGTGCGGCGCTGGTGATCCAGCGGCTGGAACGGATGTCGGCGGCCGGGCCCCAGAAATGAAACAGCGGGAACTGACCGAGCTCGCGCTGCAACTCCTCGCGCAGGTTGCTCGGCGAGCTGTACACGTCCGGCAGCTTGCGACCGTCGGACGGATACATCGGACGCGGCGTGACCGACCAGTCCGCCGTCGAGTACATGTTGTACCACCAGAACAAGTTGGCACAGGTGAAGGACGCATCCCGCTCGCGCCCGAGCTCCCACACCTTCTTCGACTCGACCAGCTTGTTCGACTGGCGCCAGAACCACACCTCGCACAGCTCGCGAAAGTACCAGCCGTTGGCGACGATGCCGTGCTCGGCGGGCATGCGCCCGGTGAGCAACGTGGACTGCACCGTGCACGTCACGGCGGGCGTCACCGTCGCCAGCGGCCGCATCACACCCGAGCGGACCAGCTCGTTCAGATGCGGTGTGTCGTCGCCCAGCAGCTCCGGGCTCAGCCCGACGACGTCGATCACCAGGGTGGAGTGCACGCTCGATCCTGACGACTAGCCCTGGACCACAGGCGTCTGACCGCGCAGCACCGAGTTGCCTTCCCAGAGCTTGCGCTGATCGATCACGCTCGGCGCGTCGATGCCTTCGAGCCGCCCGCTCTGCGCGAAGAACGCGGCGGGATTGCTCCAGACGATGGTCTCGATCTGTTGCTCCGGGATGCCAGACTCGCGCATCAGGGCCGCCGTCTTGGGCACCTTCAGCGGATCGCTCACGCCCCAGTCGGCGGCGCTGTTGATGATGATGCGCTCGCTGCCGTAGCGCTTCACCAGCTGCACCATGCGCGCCTCGTCCATCTTGGTGGCGGGATAGATGGAGTGGCCCGCCCAGCAGCCGCTGTCGAGCGTGAGCGGTAACGTCTCCTCCGTGTTGTGGTCGACCAGCACTCGCTCCGGCGCGATGCCCATTTCCTTCACCACGCTGATGGTGCGTTCGGTGCCGCGCTTCTTGTCGCGGTGCGGTGTGTGGATCAGGATCGGCAGATTCGCCTCGATCGCCAGCTCGATCTGGCGCCGGAAGACGCGATCCTCCGCCGGCGTCATGTCGTCGTAGCCGATCTCGCCGACCGCCACGACGCCGTCTTTCTCCAGATAGCGCGGCAACAGCTCCAGCACACCCTCGGAGAGCGCGGGCTCGTTCGCTTCCTTCGGGTTCATGCCCATCGTGCAGAAGTGCTTGATGCCGAACTGGCTGGCGCGAAAGCGCTCCCAGCCGATCAGCGATAGAAAATAGTCCTCGAAGCTGCCCACGTGCGTGCGCGGCTGCCCGACCCAGAAAGCGGGCTCCACGATCGCGACGATGCCGGCGTCCGCCATTGCCTGGTAGTCGTCGGTCGTGCGCGACGTCATGTGAATGTGCGGATCGAACATCTTCAGCGGTTTCATTGACTGGCTCCAGGCAAGTTGACTCCAGCGGTGACGAAGTCCAGGTCCGGCGGGACGCTGCGGCCGGCGGCGCGCCGTTCGCTCGCGTAGGCCTGGGCCATGCGCGACAGCTCCGCGGTGCGGCGCTCCGGCAGGCCCTCGATGCGCCGCACGGCGACACCGGTGAAAAAGGACTTCAGCACGAGTTGATTGAAGTTGGCCTCGGGAAAAAAGCGGGCCGGGTAGGGGTTCTCGCAGGCGATGGCCTCGAACACGGTCTGCACGTGAGACCGGCAGGCGTCGATCGCCAGGTCGACAAAGCGCTGCGGCTCCGGCAGCAGCGACAGGGTATGCAGCAGCGCCGCTCGCTCCGCGTTGTCGCCGGTGCGAAACTGCTTCACCAGCAGGGCGAAATGCTCCTGCGGAGGCAGCAGCTCGCAGAGGCGGCAGCAGAGCGCCGCGCGCGCCACGGCCGCCAGCGGCCAACCCGAGGGAGCCGGCACGCCCGCCTGGCTCAGCCGTGCTCGCTCGCTGGAGGTCAGCTCGCAGCCCTCGCTGCCGAGTCGCCGCCCCGCGCCTGCATGCACGGCAGCAAAGTCGCCAGCGTCGAGAGCTTCGTAGCGGGAGAGAAACCAGCCGCGAGCCGGCTCGCTCGCTCGCGCGGCGACCAGCTCGACATAGAGGCTCGGGGCGCGGGGGTCAGACATGGGCTCGGGGTGCTCGCGAGCCTATCCCAGGGCGCGGCGCCGATCACTTGCCGGGGCAGTGGAAATGATTGCGGGCAGACAGCGCCGGCCGATCAGCCGCAGTCGGTCTCTTCCCGAGCCCTGTGTTAGCCTGCGCGGGCGTCCGAGGAGGAAGATGAGCTTCGTGCAGTGTGGCAGCGCGGTGCATCACTATCGTTCCAGCGGTGACCTTTCGAAAGAGCCCCTGCTCGTGTTCATCAATGGGCTCGGCACGGATCACCGCATCTGGGAGCGCGTGCTCGAGGCGCTGCCCGCGCAACTCTCGACGCTGGTCTACGATCTCCGCGGTCAGGGCCTGAGCGAGCTCGGCCCGGGCCGTTACGACGTCGCGGCCCTCAGCGATGATCTGGAGCTGCTGCTGCAACGCTTGGGCGCGCGCTCGGTGGTGCCGGTCGGGTTTTCCATGGGCGGACTGGTCGCGCAACAGTTCGCGCTGGCGCACCCAGCGCGCGTGCGCGGCCTCGTGCTGTGCGCCAGCGCGGCGCGCATCGGCAGCGCCGAGAGCTGGGCCCAGCGCGCCGAAATCGTGCGCCACGGCGGCCTCGCGGCGATCGCGGACGCCGTGATCGAGCGCTGGTTCTCCGAGTCGTTTCGCGCGCTCTCGCCGCACCTCGTGCGTGGCTATCGCCTGCTGCTCGAGCGCGCCGACCCGGCAGGTTACCTGGCCGCGCTCCAGCTGCTCGCGGACGCCGATCTGAGCGCGCTGCTAGCGCAGCTCGCGGTGCCGGCGCTGCTGGTCGCGGGGGGAGCCGATCTGGCCACTCCGCCCGAGCTCGTCCGCGCCCAATCCGAGCGCATCGCGGGCGCGCAGTTCCGGGTGCTGGCGGGTGCCGGGCATCTGCTCGGGGTCGAGCAGCCCGAAGCACTGGCCCGTTCCATCACTGAATTCGTGCGAGGTGCTGGGCTTGTCTGACGAGAAGAAAGAGTCGCTCTGGGAGCAGGGGTTAGAGGTGCGGCGCGCGGTGCTGGGCAGCGCGCACGTGGACCGTTCGCTGGCGGCGGCCACGGATTTCGACCGCGATTTTCAGGGCTACATCACGCGCGCCGCCTGGGGCGAGATCTGGACGCGGCCCGGACTGCCGCTGCAGACGCGCCACCTGCTCACGATCGTGATGCTCGCGGCGCTCAACCGCCAGGAAGAGCTGGAGATGCATCTGCAAGCCACGCGCAACACCGGGCTGCGCCCGGAGCAGGTGCGCGAGGCGCTGATGCAGGTCGCCGTGTACGCGGGCGTGCCCGCCGCCAATAGCGCCATGAAGATCGCCAAGCGCGTGCTGTTCCCGGAGGCAGGCGCGGGAGGCGAACATGGCTGACGCCAAGCCAAGCGCGGGAGGCGCGCTCTTGCCGGAGCCGAAGATCAGTCGCTACCAGCCGCTCGATCACGCCGCTCAGCCGCCGTATCTGAGCCCGCGCTACGCATCCTCGGTGCATCGTTCGCCGCGCCAGCCGCTGGTCTTGATCCCGCAGACCCTGTCGGAGTTGACCGGACCCGTCTTCGGCCATTCGATCGTGTCCGCGGCCGACGCCGATCTCACCACGAACGCCGGCACCGGCGCACCCGCGCTGGGCGAGCGCATCATCGTCTCGGGCCGTGTGCTCGAGGAAGACGGCAGGCCCGTGCCCAACGCCCTGCTGGAGATCTGGCAGTGCAACGCGGCGGGCCGTTACCCGCATGTGCGCGATACCCACGACGCGCCGATCGACCCGAATTTTCTGGGTTGCGGTCGCCTGCTGACGGACAACGAGGGCCGCTACCGCTTCGCGACCATCAAGCCCGGCGCGTATCCCTGGCGCAACAACTACAACGCCTGGCGCCCCGCACATATCCATTTCTCGGTGTTCGGCGCCGCGTTCCTGACGCGCCTGGTGACGCAGATGTACTTCCCCGGTGATCCGCTGCTGCCGCTCGACGGTATCTTCATGTCGATCCCCGACGCGGCCGCGCGCGAGCGCCTGATTTCGCGCTTCGATCCCGAGATCGGGCGCCCCCACTACGCGCTCGGTTATCGCTTCGACATCGTGCTGCGCGGCCGCGAAGAAACGCCGCAGGAGGGCCTGTAAGGTGCGCTATCCGGGTCGGTATGATCTCTACGCGGGCCAAACACCGGGGCAGACGCTGGGGCCCTTCTTCGCTCAGGGGCTGGTCCGCGTCGCGTCCGTCTTTCAGTCCCGGCAGCTCTGCCGCGACGAACGCGACGTGATCCACAACCTGCTGGCCGACGCGTCCACGCCCGGCGAACACCTGCGCATCGGGGGCACGGTCTACGACGGCCTGGGTCGCCCCATCCCGGACGCGCTCGTGGAGGTCTGGCAAGCGGACGCGCAGGGCCGCCATGGGCGTTCACGGGAGGCAGCGAGCTTCACTGGCTTCGGGCGCTGTGCCACCGACGACGCCGGGCGCTATTTCTTCGAGACGATCCGTCCCGGTGCGGTGCCGGGACCGGGAGGGGCTCCTCAGGCTCCACACCTCAACGTGATCCTCGGCGCGCGGGGCCTGCCGCGGCTGGCGTTCACCCGTATCTATTTCGCGGGCGACCCCGCGCTCGGGCGCGACCCGGTGCTGGCCTGCGTGCCGGAAGTGCGGCGGGCCACGTTGCTCGCTCGCCCCGTACCCGAGGGCGCTGCGCCCAGTGCGCCGGACGGCTCCGCTCGCTACGTGTTCGACATCCACCTGCAGGGTGAGCGCGAAACAGTCTTCTTCGACGTTTGAGCCATGACCCTGGTGCTGTCTTCGGCCATCTTCGGCCCCGCCTTCAGTGATCCCGCCGTCGCCGCCCTGCTCGACGACGCCGCCTACTTCCATGCCTTGCTGGAGGTGGAGGAGGCGCTGTCCCGCGTGCAGGCGCGCCTGGGCATGATCCCCGCGGAGGCCTCCACCGCGATCACCGCGGCGGCCGCGACGCTCGAGCTCGATGCCTCGGCGCTCGCCGCGGGCGTGCTGCGCGACGGAATTCCGATGATCGCGCTCGTGAAACAGCTGCGGGCCGCCGCAGGCAACGAGGCGGCTCCATACGTACACTGGGGCGCTACCAGCCAGGACATCATGGACACGGCCACCGTGCTGTGCGCGAGGCGCGTGCTGCTGCATATGCGCTGGGGGCTTGGGCGGCTTTTTCATTCCCTGGCGGAGCTGGCCCGGGCGCACCGGGGCAGCGTGATGGCGGCGCGCACCCACGGGCAGCAGGCCTTGCCGACCACGTTCGGGCTGAAGGTCGCGCTCTGGGCGTCGCCGCTGCTCCGGCAGCACGAGCGCCTCGATCAGCTGCTGCCGCGCTTCGCCGTGTTGCAGCTGGGTGGCGCCGCCGGCACCTTGGCGGCGCTCGGCGCGCGCGGTCCCGAGCTGGTGCGCGAGCTCGCGGCGGAGCTGGGGCTTGGCGCGCCGGAGCTGCCCTGGCACGCGCAGCGCGATCGCATCTTCGAGCTCGGCAGCTGGCTCGGCTTGCTCACCGGCAGCCTCGGCAAGCTGGCGCAGGACGTGATTTTGCTCTGCCAGACGGAAGTCGCCGAGCTCGCGGAAGCTGCCCCCGGGCAGCGCGGCGGCAGCAGCAGCATGCCGCAGAAGAACAACCCGATGCGCAGCGAGCAGATCCTGGCGGCGGCGCGCCGCTCCGGCGCCGAGCTCGTGGCGCTGCAGCAGGCGCTGGTGCAGGAGCACGAGCGTGGCACCCACGGCTGGCAGGTCGAATGGCTCTCCCTGTCGCCGCTGCTCGCGCTCGCGGCGGGCGCGCTCCATCACGCGGGCAGCCTGATCGAGGAGCTGGAGGTGGATGCGGCGCGCATGCGGGCCAACCTGCTCGCGGCGCCCGCAGGCGCCTTCGCGGAAGCCGCCGTGGGCGCGCTCTCCGCCGCCCTGCCGCGGCAGGAGGCACAAGCTCTGGTCGGCTCGTGCGCGGCGCGTGCCCGCGCCGACGGCCGCACGCTGGTCCAGGTACTGGAAGCCGAGCTCGGCCACCACCATGCCATAGATTGGGCCTGGCTCGCGCAGCCCGAGAATCATCTCGGCCAGGCACTGGCCTGGGTGGATCAGAGCGTCGCCGCGCTGCGAGCCGCGGGCGACGAGATCGCCGCCCGCTAGCGGACGCCCTCAGCCCCAGACTTCATTTGCGATCTCGACCACCAGGCGCAGCTTGGCGATCTCTTCCTCGACGGTCAGATCGTTGCCGTGCTCGGAGCTCGAGAAGCCGCACTGCGGGCTCAGCGCCAGGTTCTCCAGCGGGACGTAGCGCGCCGCTTCCTCGATGCGCCGCTTGATCACGTCCTTCGACTCCAGCTCGGGGCGCTTGGACGTGACGAGACCCAATACCACCAGCTTGTTCTTGGGTACGAAGCGCAGCGGCTCGAAACCTCCGGAACGCGAGTCGTCGTACTCGAGGAAGAAGGCGTCCACAGCGATCTCGTTGAACAACGTCTCGGCCATGGCCTCGTAGCTGCCCTCCGCAACCCAGGCGCTGCGGAAGTTGCCGCGGCACAGGTGGATGCACGTGCTGAAGCCCGCGGGACGATCGCGCACCGAATCGCTGATCAGCTTGGCGTAGACCGAGGGCAGTTTGTTTGGATCCTCGCCAATGCTGCGCGCCCGCTCGCGGTGCTCCGGATCACACAGATAGGCGAGGTTGGTGTCGTCCAGCTGCAGATACGTGCAGCCCGCCGCCGCCAGCTCGGCCAGCTCTTCGCGATAGACGCGCGCCAGATCCTCGAAGAATTCTGCGATGTCCGGGTACGCGCTCTGGTCGACGCTGCCGCGCCCGCCGCGGAAGTGCAGCATGCTGGGCGAGGGGATGCAGAGCTTGGCCGTACGCGAAGTGGCGCCCTTCAGAAAACGAAAATCTTCGACGGCGACGCCGCCCTGCGGGCGCTCGAGGCGCTGGGCCACGCCCAGCACGGGCGGTGAAAAGTCGATCTCCTTGCCCTGGCCACGAAACTTCACCTTGTATGAAGACGCCGACACGGTGACGCCGTGGATGCGCTTCAGAAAGTCGACGTGGAAGATGGCGCGGCGAAACTCGCCGTCCGTGACGCCTTGCAGCCCCACGTCCTCCTGGAGCTTCACGACGTTGCGGATGCAGCGATCTTCGAGTGCCCGTAGCTCGGCGGCGGGGATCTCTCCCTGCTCGTGCTGCCTGCGGGCGAGCAGCAGCTCTTTGGGTCGAAGCAGACTTCCGACGTGATCGGCGCGAAAAGGTGGGCTGGTGCGACGCATGGCATCCGTCTAACGCGTCCGCGGCGGCGCTGCAGTAGGAAGCGCTCACCGTGGCTCGCGCTCCCCACATTTTTCCCCGCATGTCACGGCGGCAGCGGGGTGCGGGGCGTCCCCGCGAAGCAGCCCCGTAGAAGCAGCTAGGAAAATTCCATTGCGTTCGCAGGCACGCTCGAGCACCATCAATCACTTATCTGAACTCCTCCATTCTCTTCACAGACCTACGATGCTCGCACATCCGTTGTTCGCTTCGTGCGCCGCGCTGCTGCTCGGCGTTGCCTGCACTGACAGTTCCCACGCACTGAGCGGGGGCCCAGTGGGCGCCACGGATGGCGCGGCCGCTGGAGCCAGCTCCGGCGACGGCGAGCCCTCCCGTCCATCGAGCCCGAGTCCGCTGAGCAGCGGCGAGCCCGCCGCCAGCTCCACGGAGCGGCGCGGCGGCAGCGCGATTCCCGTCGCGGCGAGCTCACCGGGCGATCCAGCGCTGGGCGCCGGCTCGGAGCCCACCGCCGCGAGTGAACCGGGCGCGGATGCGGGTGCGCTGGCTCCGCCCGTGCTCGACGAGCGCTGCCAGCCGCCGGCCGATACGACGATCCCTCCTTTGCAATGGACGGAGCTCGCGCGCGGCCTGGAGCAACCGATCTACATCACCGCTGCGCCCGGCGACGACGCGCGCCTGTTCGTGATCGAGAAGCCGGGCCGCATCCGGGTGCTGCGCGACGGTCAGGTGCTGCCGGATGCGTTCCTCGACCTCACCGATCGAGTGCAGACCAGCGTCGAAGAGATGGGTTTGCTCGGGCTCGCGTTCCATCCGCGCTACGCCGACAACGGGCTCTTCTATGTCACGTATTCGACGGATCCGCAGGGCGGCACCAACCCGGCGCACACGGAGGTGCTCGCGGAGTTCCACGTGCGCGCCGGTGATCCCGAGCATGCCGACACGGCCGAGCGGCGCCTGCTCACGGTGGCCAAGCCAGAGGGCAATCACAACGGCGGCAACCTGCAGTTCCGCGCCGACGGACTGCTCTACTACGGCGTGGGCGACGGCGGCGGAGCCGACGACCAGCACGGCAGCGCGGGCAACGGACAAGCGCTGGACACCTTCATGGGCAAGCTGCTGCGCATCGACGTCGACGGCCGCGGGGCGGGCGCCGAAGGTCAATATGGCATTCCCGCCGGCAACTACGCCGAGCGCAATCCGAGCGCGTTGCCGGAGCTCTGGAGCGTCGGCCTGCGCAACCCGTGGCGCTTCAGCTTCGATCGTTGCAATGGCGATCTGTACATCGGCGACGTGGGGCAGGAGGGCAGGGAAGAGGTCGACTACATCCCGGGCAGCGATGCGACCGGGCGCAACTTCGGCTGGCGCCTGATGGAGGCGGAGAACTGTTTCAATCCCGACACGGGCTGCGATCCGGATGCGACGGGCTTGACGTTGCCTCTGGCGAGCTACGGGCGTCAGGTCGGGCAATGCATCATCGGCGGCTACGTCTATCGTGGCAGCGCCGTCCCCGCGCTGCGCGGCGCCTACCTGTACGGTGACTACGAATCGGCGGTGTTCTTCGCCCTGCGCGCGCAGGGCGGCAGCGTGGCCGGCGATCCGATCGACATCACGGCCAACCTCAACCCGGGCAAGGCGGTCGATGAGATCACCTCCTTCGGGCAGGACAACGCTGGCGAAGTGTACCTGACGACGTTCACGGGCCAGGTTTTCCGTCTGGATCCGCGCTGACAATTCTGCGGGGAAACCCCGCACCCCGGGGAGGTCGGAGAGCGGTCATTCCTGGGGTTGACCGGCGCCGGGCGGCTCCGAGCCCTTGACCCCTGGGCCCCTAGGCCCCTAGACCCCTCTCCGATGGCTGGAAATTCCTTTGGTCAAGCGTTCCGAGTCACCACAGCCGGCGAATCCCACGGACCCGGCAATGTCGTGATCATCGACGGCTGCCCGCCAGGGCTGGAGCTGACGCCGGAGATCCTCGCGACGGATCTGGCGCGCCGCCGGCCGGGGCAGAGCAAGATCGTGACCCAGCGCCAGGAGGCGGATGAGCCAGAGATCTTGGCCGGCGTCTTCGAGGGCCGCACCACGGGCACCAGCATCGCGATCCTGATCCGCAATACGGACGCCAAGAGCAAAGACTACTCCAACATCAAGGATACCTACCGCCCGGGGCACGCCGACTACACGTTCGATCGCAAGTACGGCTTCCGCGACTATCGCGGTGGGGGGCGTTCGAGCGCGCGCGAGACCACGGCGCGCGTGGCGGCAGGCGCGGTCGCCAAGCAACTGCTCGCGGCGCAGCTGGGCGTGCGCATCGTGGGCTACGTGAAGCAGGTGGGCGACATCGTCGCGGACGTCCCCGATCCGGCTGCGGTCACCCTGGGGCAGGTGGAGACGCTGCCCGACGGTGAGCCCAACATCGTGCGCTGCCCCGACGTACAAAAGGTCCCGGCGATGATTCAACTGATCGAGGCCGTGCGCAAAGATCAGGATTCGATCGGTGGCGTCGCCGAGTTGGTGGCGACGGGCGTGCCTGCCGGTCTGGGCGAGCCCGTGTTTGACAAGCTGAAGGCCGATCTGGCCAAGGCGCTGTTCAGTCTGCCCGCGGTGCTCGGCGTCGAATACGGCAGCGGCTTTGCTTGCGCGACGATGCGCGGCAGCGCCCACAACGATCCGTTCGTGCTCGATCCTGCGACGCCGGCTCCGGCCCCGGGCGGCGTGCCGCGCATCCGCACCAACAAGAATCACCACGGCGGCATGTTGGGTGGCATCTCCAGCGGCATGCCGATCGTGCTGCGCGCTGCGGTCAAGCCCACCAGCAGTTTGCCGCGCCCGCAGGACACGGTGAACCGCCAGGGCGAAGCCACGACCGTGCGCACCACAGGCCGCCACGATCCTTGCCTCTTGCCGCGCTTCATCCCGATGGGCGAGGCGATGATCGCGTTGGTGCTCGCCGACCACTACCTGCGTCAACGAGCTCAGGGCGGCGTGTAGCGCTGCGCGACCTCGAGGGCGAAACGGCGATCGCCGCGCGTCACGCGACGCCGTTCCTTAAAAGGGCGCCGCTCTGTCAGCGCAAGTATGGCGGATCCGACTTTTCGTCGGACTCGAGCACGCGCTTCAGCACCACCAGGCGCCCCGTGTCTCGCGCGCGCCAGAGCAGCTGGTCGTTTTGGACGCAATAGTCGAAGAATTGCTTCGGCTCGTCCGTCTCGGGAAAGATGTCGCCGCCGATGACCACGGCCTTCTCGAGCACACCGTAGGTGCCCTCCTTGTCCAGCTCGGTCTCACGGCGCTTCGAGCAATTGCACTCTCCACCGACCGAGCTGCACGACATCATGCCGGTGCTCAAGGTCGCACACACCGAGGCCATCTTTTCCGCCTTGATGGTCACGTCGAAGGTGGCGTTCAGGCAGCCGCGGCTGAGCGTCATGTCCACCGTATCGACACGCATGCGGTGATCCTTGGCGACGCCGCCGGCGAACTCGATGGTGCCCTTCCAGTCGGAGCTCACACTCGACACCGCGTCGTAACAGGCCGTGGTGTCCAGATTCATCACCGTCTGGCCCCAGATCTGCATCGCCTTGCGGTTGAGCGTTTGCTTGCTGCAGGTCTCCTGCATCTCCCAGGTGCCCGCCAGGAGCCCGCCGCACGGCTCGAACTGCCTGCAGATCTGCGGAGCACCGTCGTCCACCAGGGCCACGAAGTCTGACGGATCACCGGGAGCCACGAGCGAGGCGCTCGGGTCCTCCTGGGCGATGCTTTCCACGTCGCCCAGCGCGTAATCGGTGCCGAGATCCACGGGCGCTGCGGGGCTGCAAGCGGGCGAAAATGCCAGCCACACCAGCAGCTTTCCGAGCCTCGCAGGGCCCAAGCTCGAGCTCCTCGAACGAGTCGCGCTCCAATGGTGCGCGCGCGGCAAGTCGCACGAATTCAACTTCGCGACTGCAGCTGGGGCGGGTGGGTGGCTTCCTGCCCGCCGTCGACTCCAGGTGAGGAAACGACGCACCACAGACCAATTCTGACAACCGGAGCATCCCTGCACAAGGAGCAACTGAAGACGCCTCCCGGAAGTGTATTGACTCGCGCGTTCCGGCGTGTTTTTCCCGGCTCGACGGCGTCGCCGACGCATTGGCTCGGCTGCAAAGCCGAGCGGGTCACCCGGCAGCAACGAGTTCGTCGGGATGCCCCGAAGCGGGCTTCCGCGACGCCTTCCTGGACGAGGGGTTCGGTCCGGTAGTGCTCAGGTGAGCAGCGCGTCGCGCCAGCATTCAGCGCTCAGGGACAAGCAGCGCTCAGGGACAAGCAGCGCTCAGGGACAAGCAGCGCTCAGGGACAAGCAGCGCTCAGGGACAAGCAGCGCTCAGGGACAAGCAGCGCTGACGCGCTGTTGCAGCGGAGAATTGGGCCAGTCGCTGGCAAACGCCGCCGCGGCTGCGCGCGCAGAGTCGCGCTGGCCCGCGCGACACAGTGCGTCCACCCGCAGCGCGTCAGCTTCCATCGCCAGATTGGGCTGCCCGAAGCGCCGCCGATAGTCGCTCAGCTGCTCCAACGCGCGCGTCGCGGCGCCGGCCTGCAGATTGCTGCGGATCTCGGAGAGGGCCGCGATTTCCTCGCCGAGCTGGCCACTCAGCGCCAGGGCGGCGGGCGCCGCAGGCTCTTCAGCCGCCGGCACTACCGGCTTCTCCTGCAGCTTTTCCGCGCGATGCGGGCTCGTCGC
>JAICTU010000393.1 GCA_025936205.1 Polyangiaceae bacterium
CCGCGCCAGCGCCTGCTCGGCCGTGCCGAGCCCGCGCTGCCGCTCCGCGCGCAGCGCTCGGCTGGCGCCGAGCGCCGCGCCCACCATGGCGTGGCCCGCGCCGTGGATGCCGCTGATCTCGCGCTCCAGGACGCGCGCTTCGCTCACCTCGAGCCGCGTGCGGCGGCACGCCTCCAGGTTCTGGCGCATGCGGCTCAGCGTGTCGAACAGGCCGCTCTCGCGCTTGAACAGGAACGAGCGCAAGTCCGAGGTCAGCGTGCGCGAGATGCCGCCCGTCATGCTGGTGCGGAGCATGTCGTTCAGCTTGTTGCGCTCCTCGTCGGTCGAGAGCCGCAGCGCCGTGATGCCCAGCTCGAACAGGCGCGCGAAGTAGTCCTTGCCGCTCGCGAACACTTCCAGCGTGGCGCCCTGCTCGGTCGCGCGCTGCGCGAGCTCCGGCAGCGGGCATACCTCTTCGTGCGCGTCCGACTGCCGCAGCAGAAAGCGCTCGGAGGTCTCGAGGCCCAGGCCGGAGATGAGAAAGGGCGTGAGCGACAGGGAAGGGGCTGCCTTGCGCTCCAGGTACACGCCGCACAGCACGCGCTCGCCGGCGCCGAGCTCGATCTCGAGCGCCGAATAGCTGGGCCCAGCTTCACCCAGCCGGCCCCAGATCCCGCGATCGCCGCCGGTGGCGCCCGTCTCGCCCAGGTTCGTGAACTTCAGCCGTTGCAGATCCGGCAGCAGCACCACATACGCGGCGATCATCACCGTGGTCTTGCCCGCGCCGTTCGCGCCTTCCAGCGCGGTCACGTGCCGATCGAGCAAGTAGCGCTCGAAGAACACGCCCTTCCAGTTGACCAGGCTCAGCGCCAGCGCGTGCGCACGACTCATGCTTCTTCGGCCTCGGGCGGCGCAGGCTCTTCAAAGAAGTCGTAGTCGTCGAGGCCGGCATACAGAGGCCCCTCGTCGTCCTCCAGCACCGCCTCTCGCTCGAGCTCCACTCCGAGCCCGACGCCCAACTGCGCCTCCGCCTCGACCTCCGTCTCGGCCGCGCCCTCGAGCTCCGCGCGCCCTCCCTCATCCCCACACGCAGCCGCATGCTCTCCCTCTAGCCCTGGCTCTAGCCCGAGCCCGAGTCCGACCCCTGACTCCAGCTCTGCCTCCGGCCCGGGCTCCACCCCCGACTCCGGCGCAGCTTCACCTTCTCCGGCGGCTTCGCCCTCATCGGAACCAAGGCTCACTTCCCCCCGCTCGATCAGCTGCCGCAACGCCTCGGACGGCGCCTCCAACCCGCGCACCGGCTCCGCAAAGCGCAACAGGCTCGGCGCGAGCCGCAGCTGCTCGGCGTCGAGCAGCTCGACGAAGCCGAGCTGCTCCAGGCGGCGCAGCGCTTCGGCGATCTTGTTGCGCGCGTTGCGCTGCGCCACGCGCTCGTCGGGGCGCTTCTTCTGGGGCGCGAGCGTGCGCAGCAGCGCATCTGCGCCCATCGCGGAGGCCAGCTGATTGAGCAGCTCCTCGCGCGAGATGATGCCGCCTTTCTCCAGCCGGCTCGGCTCCAGCCAGGCCAGCGCCAGTCCCTGGCCCACGATCATCTCCGCCACGCTGAGCTGGCGCTTGCCGAGCGACTCGTTCGCGGGCAGCAGGAAGAAGTAGCCGTCGCTGCGGTGGATCAGCTCGTAGCCGTAGCGCCCGTAGAACTGCTCGAGCAGCGGCTGCGCGTCGAACAGGAACGCGTACCAGGCCTCGTCGCCCTTGTGGATGTGGCGCCCGCGCCGCAGCGCGAGGTCGACCGCCGGAAAGCTCTCGTCCGCCACCACGTCGCCGATCTGGCTGAACGCTTCGCTCATGGCTCACTCCTCTCGCTCTGGCTCTGAGTTTGCCCGAGCTGCCAGTCTTCGATCACCAGACCCTCGCGCACGGGCACCCACGGGCGCGGGCGGGCAGGGGCAGCGTGCTCCGCCGCCAGCTCCGCCACCTTGCCCGCGCTCGCGAACTGGCTCTCCACCGGCAGGTCACAGGTCGCCTTCGCGGTGAGCTCGGACAGCTCCCAGCTGCCTGCCGCCAGCGCGCGCTCGGCGAGCAGCTCTTGCACGCGCACGCGCAGCGGATCAACGGGGGCCGCCGCCGGAGCCTCCTCCAGCGTCGGCTTGCGCTCGCCGCGCGGCCGGCGCACGGGCGCCGGCGGCGGCGGCGGCATCACCGAACGCAGCACGCGCAGCGGCGCCGCATCCGCCACCGTGAGCGAGAACGATTGCGCGCCGTGGCCGCTCAGCTGCTCGCGCAGGCGCTGCGTGAGCGCGCGCTCGGGGTCGAGCCGCACGACGTCGCGCAGATAGCGATGCACGTGATCGTAGTACTCGGACCACGCCACGTGGCGCACCGCTCCCCAGGCCGCGATGCGATCGATCTGCCCCATCACCCGGTGCACCACGCCCTCCGCGACGGTCTGCTCGGCCGTGCACGCTAGCTCCAGGATGTCTTGCAGCACCTCCTGGAACTGCTGCGTGTAGCGCAGCAGGAGCTCGTGCAGCTGGCGCAGCGTGGCCGCCGTGCCGTCGAGCAGCTCGCGGCAGCGGTCGATGGCGCCGAACCAGTCGGTCTCCAGCCAGCGCGAGATCTCGCGCTGAAACTCCTCTTGCCGCAGATCGAGCCCGCGCTGGCGCCGCTCGATGCCCAGGATCAGCTCGCCCGCGGTGATGCGCAGCGGGCCCACCACCGCGGTCTGCCAGTCCTGCGCGCGCTTGGCGCGCTGCGCTCGCACGCGCACCTCGTTCAGGCTGGCGAGCAGGCTGCGGGCGAGCAGCTCCAGATTTTCGGGGCTGAGCGCCTCTTCCTCGACGAAGAACTCGGCGATGCCGCTGCCCAGGCGCGAGAGCGCGTACTCGCCGGCGCGGCTGATACCGGCGCCGTCCACGCGCACCAGCAGCCGCTGCTCGCGCAGCCGGCGCAGGCTGTGTGTGGCGCGCGCGGCGACTTGCTCCGTCTCCGGCGCGACCAGCGCGCACACGGCCGCGAAGGTGTCGAGCAGCTGCTGCTCGTTGAAGGCCGCCAGGCTCTGCTCCTGCGCCCGGCGCTGCAGCGAGACCAGGAAGCACAGGTCGAGCGACGAGACGTCGAGCGCCGGCTGTCGCTGATAGAGTGCCTCGAGCCAGGCGGGCATGGGATCATCGGAGCGGGATTGAGGCACCGGCAGACTTCCTGAAACACGAGTTTCGCCTCGAGTCCAGGGCAGGAACGCAGATCCCAGGCAACCCTCGAGTTACCCACAGGCGATCCACCGGATGCCCGCCTCGACCAGCTGTCGACCAGCTGGTCTGCGGGCCGCGAGCGCGCTCAACCGAGCAGCAGGACCTTGCCCCCGACGTGGTGTTTCTCGACCAGAAGGTGAGCCTCGCGAGCCTGGGCGAGCGGGAGCTTCGCGGCGATCGGGATCTCGAGCCTGCCCGCGGCGACCTCCGCTACGTAGCGCGCCAGCATCTCGCTATCGGGTTGCGCCGTGAACGAGTGGACGACAAAGCCGCGCTCCTTCGCGCCGGGCGGATCGCCGAGCACGCTGCCGATCGTGCCGCCGGGCTTCAGACACTTGAAGAGCCGTTGAATGACCTCGCCGCCGACGGTGTCGGCGATGGCGTCGAAGAGCGGCAGCCCCGCGCCGAGGTTCGGGGCGTCGAGCACAGCGATGCCGCTCGCTCCGAGCCGCTCGGCTTGCTCGCGCTGGGATGCACGAACCCCCGCCCACACCTTCACGCCGCGGCGCTTCGCCGCATGCAGCGCGACCCGCCCGACGCTGCCCAGCGCGCCCGTCACCAGGACCGTCCATTCGGGGCTGGGCGCCACTGCTCGCTCCATCAGCTGGGCACCGGTGAGCAGCACCAGCGGCAGCGCGCCCGCTTCGGCCAGATCGAGACCGGGAGGCACGCGCGCCCAATTTGCCACGGGCGCCGCGATCTGTTCCGCATAGGCGCCGTGCACCAGGCCGAGCACGCGATCGCCCGGCGCGAAGGCGCTGACCTCGTTGCCGATGCGCAGGACGTCGCCGGAAGCATCGCGCCCCAGCACTCCTGGAAACTTCACGGGAAAGAGCTCTTGCGCGGCGCCCGTGCGCATCTTGATATCGACCGGGTTGATGCTGGCCCCGGCCATGCGAACCACGATCTGGTTGGGCTCAACCTCAGGGTCCGGAAGGTCGCGCAGCTCGAGCTTGTCGACCTCGCCATAGGCGGTCAAAACGACGGCATTCATCGAACACTCCTTTGGTGCTGATTCTCAGCACACGCGTGCAGACGTCGTGCCGATGTGCTCCCTTGTCGACCAGCTGGTCTGCCGTGCAGCTGCAACGCTGTGAAATGACGCTATCAGTGACGGAACCGCGGCTCCGGCGACACCTGGGGGAGTGTGGAACTGGCGCACGCGGGCTGCAGCGAGGCGGCCCAAATCAAAGAGCTCAGATGCGGTTCATCTCGCGCGAGAGCTCGATGTATTCGCCCGGTGTCGCGACGAAGAACGCCTCCGCGTAGTCGACGTACACGCGCAGCGCGCGGTAGCGGTTCAGGCCCAGCGTGCCCTCCGTGTAGTGCAACCCCGCCACCTGCGACGTGTAGAGCTCGATCGCGCGGCGCTTGGTGTCGACCACCGAGGAGATGTCGACCGCGACGTTGGGCCAGAGCGGCGACCACACCTCGTAGCACCAGACCTCGCCTTGCCAGCGCGTCTCTTCCAGCGCGCCCGCGAGCGCCAGCGCCACGGCGCTGTGATCGCGATGATGATCGGCGACGTAGGGGCAGAAGAGCTGGTCGGGCTTCAGCTCGGCGATCAACGCCGCCAGCTTGGCCGCCAGCCTGCCTTCGTTGGGGCTGAGCGCGCCCTCGGGGAAATCGAGCCAGTCGACGCGCTCGAAGCCCATGAAGTCGGCAGCCGCGCGCGCTTCGCTCTTGCGCTGACGGTCTTGCTCCGGCGTGGCACCCGCCGCGCAGAACACGACGTTGACGCTGCTGCCGCGCTGGCGATGCAAGGCGAGGGTGCCGCCGGGGCCGATCACGTCGTCATCCATGTGCGGCGCAACCACCAGCACGCGCGCGCGCTCGGGATGTCGCAGCCGGATCGGCAGGCGATGGCCCACGCGGTGCAGTCGCCGCAACAGGCGCACGGCGCCGTACTGGCGCACGCGACGGATCAGCGGATGATCGAGCACGGGAAGGGCCATGCGGGGCAGCAGGTTAGCAGTTTTTCTCCCGAATGTGGGTCGGGGTGCTGGCCTCACTCCGGCACCCGGCATACCATCAGCCCGATGCGCGTCTTGATCCTGGCGGAGGACTGCAATCCCGATTGGCCCTCCCTGCCCATCGTGGGCTACCAAATGGTCAAGTCCCTGAGCCGGGTGGCGAGGGTGACGCTCGCCACCCATGTGAGGAATCGTCCGCAGCTTTGCGATCTGCTGCCCGACACCGAGGTGGTGTTCATCGACAACGAGTACGTGGCGGCACCGTTGCACAAGCTGGCCACGTTCGTGCGGCGCGGCAACCAGGCGAACTGGAGCGCGGCCGTGGCCGCGGCGTATCCGGGCGCGATCGCGTTCGACCACGAGGTGTATAAACACTTCAAAGCGCGACTGAAGTCGGGCGGCTTCGACGTGGTCCACCGGCTCACGCCGATGTCACCGGCGCTGCCCAGCCCGATGGCGACGTGGAGTCCCGTGCCGTTCGTGCTGGGGCCGCTGAATGGCGGCCTGGAGTGGCCGCCGCAGTTTCGCGCCGAGCTGATTCGCGAGCGTGAAACACTGCGCAAGCTGCGCCACCTGTACAAGTGGCTGCCCTATCACAACTCCACGTTCAGCGATTCGGCGGCGATCCTCGCGAGCTTTGCCCACACGCTGGCGGACATGCCGGCGAGCGCGCGCGAACGCTGCATCGATTTCCCCGAGGTGGGCGTTGCGCCGGAGCTGTTTCAGCACCCGGGGGAGCGCCCGGATAAACAGCAGCTGGTGTTCATCAACGTGGGCAGGTTCGTGCCACTGAAGCTGCTGGACGTGGCCATCCGCGTGTTTGCCGCGAGCCCCAAGCTGCGCCAGCACAAGCTGGTGCTGGTGGGCGACGGCATGGAGCGGCCCGCCCTGGAAGCGCTCGTGGCGGAGCTGGGCCTGCAGCAGGTGGTCGAGTTCGCGGGCTGGATGAATCAAGCCGCGGTCGCGGCGCGCCTGCGTGAGGCCGACGTGTTCTTCTTCCCGTCGATCCGCGAGCTGGGCGGTGGGGTGGTGGTCGAGGCGATGGGCTGCGGCTGCGTGCCCGTGGTCGTCGATTACGGCGGCCCCGGTGGTCTCGTCGCCGGGCATGATTGCGGTGTGGCCGTGCCGCTCGGGAGCAAAGACGAGCTGGTGCCGCGCTTCGCCAGTGTGCTGGAGCGCTATGTCGAGGATCGCGAGCTGCGGCTGCGGCATTCGCGCAGCGCCTATCAGCGCGCCATCCAGCACTTCGCCTGGGACGCCAAGGCGCGCAAGGTGCTCGAGGTCTACGAGTGGGTGACGGGTCGGCGCAGCCTGAAGCCAGTCTTCGGCGAGAATGGCGCGCCTGCCAAGTCGGCGTTGAGCGGCGGCGGCAATGTCAAAGACCGCGTCCCCGAAGAGTATGTGGCCTGAGAGAGTGAAGCTGCGGGCTGGTCTCTGGTTGGTGGTCGCGCTGAGCGCGGGCGTGGTCGGCTGCGACGCGGCCGTGATCGGCGGTGCCGTGGCGCTCGTGGGCGCCGGGGCCGCCTTCGCTTCGGCGCAGTGTTACGATCAGGTCAGCGTGCACGTGCGCGACGAGCAGGGGAGGCGCACCTGCGACGCGCATGTCTCGATCACGAGCGAGGGATCGGCTCGCGGCCTGCGCCCTTGCTACCACGCGAGCCTGACCGAGGGGCACTATCGGGTGAGCGCGCAGCAAGAAGGCTACGAGCCCGCCGCGATGGAGTTCGCGATCCCCGAGCACGAGGGCAAGTGCCCGCACTACACGCATACGATCGAGCTCTCGCTGCGTCGCATCGGTGCGCCTGCGCGGTCCGGCGTCGTGCGCCCGAAGGCGCCCGCACCCGCCGAACCCACGGGACCGCGCCCGCGCCCGAACGTGCCCGCACCCATCCCTACGCCACCCGCAGCAGCGCCACCCCCCGCGCCCGCGCCTGCGCAGCCCGCTCCAGCGCCCGCCCTGCCACCGGCGGCCCCTCCGGCAGAGCCAGCGCCACCCTCCGCCTCATTCCCTCCCGCAGCGCCTGCACCGGCACCGGCTCCCTGACTCCTGACCCCTCTCCACAAAGCGAGAACGGCGACCCCCCTGGGTCGCCGTCTCTGATTTGAGGTCCTCCGGATCGGACCTCCTTCGCGCTGATTTTTGCGTACCCTCCTCAGGTACCTCGGCGCGGGCTCTTCTTTTGCTTTCGCTTGCCTGCGTTGTGCCCCTGTTTCAGGTGCTAGGCGCGGGCTTGGGCGCTCCGAAGATGCTCGCGGGGCGCTTCTTTTCCTTCGATTCCTTGCGCTGCTCGGCATAGGTCGGGATCACGACCTTCTGACGGGCAGGAAGCTCGATGCCCTCGATGGCAGCCTGGATCTCTTCCGAGTCGAGCGTCTCGCGCTCGAGCAGGGCGTGAGCCAGGCGGTCCAGCTTGTCCCGGTTCTCTTCCAGGACGCGCACGGCCAGGGCGTATTGGGCGTCGATCATCTCGCGCAGCTCGCGATCGATCGCGCGCGCGGTTTCTTCCGAGTAGTTCTCGCGGCGGGTGCCCATCTCGCGGCCGAGGAACACGTTGCCTTCGCTCTCCGTGTAGCTCAGCGGGCCGAGCTTCTCGCTCATGCCCAGCTCGCAGATCATCGCGCGGGCCAGGTTGGTGGCACGCTTGATGTCGTCGCTCGCGCCGCTGGTCACCTCGTTGAACACGATGTGCTCGGCAGCGCGGCCGCCCAGGGCCATCGCGATGCGCGCCAGCGACTGACGCTTGGTCATGGTGTGGCGGTCTTCCGTCGGCAGGAACATCGTCACGCCCAGCGCGGCGCCGCGCGGGATGATCGACACCTTGTGGACGGAGTCATTGCCCTCCACCAGCTTGCCCACCAGCGTGTGACCGGCTTCGTGCCAGGCCGAGACCCGGCGCTCCGCCTCGCTCATCACCAGGCTGCGGCGCTCGGAGCCCATCAGGACCTTGTCCTTGGCGAGCTCGAAGTCGCCCATGGTCACGCAGTCCTTGTCCTGGCGCGCGGCGAGCAGAGCCGCCTCGTTCACCAGGTTCTCCAGATCGGCACCGACGAAACCGGGCGTACCCGCCGCGATGATTTCGAGCTGCACGTCGCTGGACAACGGCACCTTCTTGGTGTGCACGCCCAGGATGCCCTGGCGGCCGCGGATGTCGGGGCGCGGCACCGTGATGCGGCGGTCGAAACGACCGGGACGCAGGATGGCGGGGTCGAGCACGTCGGGGCGGTTGGTCGCCGCGATCATGATCACGCCTTCGTTGGACTCGAAGCCGTCCATCTCGACGAGCAGCTGGTTCAAGGTCTGCTCGCGCTCGTCGTGACCGCCGCCGAGGCCCGCGCCGCGCTTGCGGCCGATCGAGTCGATCTCGTCCACGAAGATGATCGCCTTGCCCATCTTCCGGGCGCTCTGGAACAGGTCGCGGACCCGACTGGCGCCGACGCCGACGAACATCTCCATGAAGTCAGAACCGGTGACCGACAGGAACGGCACGCCCGCTTCGCCGGCGACGGCACGCGCGATCAACGTCTTGCCGGTGCCGG
>JAICTU010000572.1 GCA_025936205.1 Polyangiaceae bacterium
CGGGCTACCAACCCCCGCCGCGCGCGCCCAAACCTCACGCAGATTCCGTCCGGCGAAATCGAGATTGAGGTGCTCGGGATGGGCGAGCATCAGATACAGCTCCAGCTCGTTGTAGGCGGCCTCGAAGCTCGCCGGATCCATCCCGCGCTGGTCGGAGGAGACGCGGATGCTGTCGCTCAAGCGCTCGCGCACCGGCCCCTGCACCACTGCTCGCAATTGCTCGAGGTAGCGAATGCGAAGCGCGTCCCGCAGCGGCTCCGCCGTGTACAGACCCCACCAGCGCCGCAGACTGAAGCGGCTGGCCGCCGTCTGCAGCTTCACAAAACGATCGCTCAACAGGTCGAGCGCTTCGCTATTGATGCCGCCCTGGGGCCGCCTCATCCCCATCTGTGCCGACGCGTGCACATCGTCGAGCGTCGAGTCGATCAGAGAAAAATTCGTGATGCAGCTCAGCGCGGGCGGCACGATGCCCAACAGGAACAGCGCGAGTGCCGCACCCACGAGCAGCGCCTGCTGGCGGCGGTCGACGAGCAACCGGCGCTTCGAGCGCGTCGCGGAGTGACGATCGGGAAACACCACGCGCGGAAACAGCTCACCGAGAAAATAGCTGCGTCCGACGCTGGGCGCGGCAAAGCTGGTGTGCACGGCGAAGGCCGTGCCCGGGCCCTTGAGCGCGGGCCCCGCCGCTTCAAAGCCGCCGCCATCTCCGCAGCTGGTGAAGTAAAAGCCACGTAGGAGCGGCGTCTCCTGATAGCTGCTCGGCCGGAACAGTTCTTCCACGAGGCGCGTGAGCGGGGCGCGCACGGTCTCGAACTCGACCGGGAAGCGCAACGCGGCGGCGCAGCTTTCGGGAGTGCGCTGGGCTGCTGGCAGACGGGCGAGCAGATGCGCGTGCAGCGCCTCTTTCATCAAATCGAACTCGGCCTTGAGCGCCTCCACCGGCTGCAGCCCCTCGTTCTGCTGCAGCTCGAACGTAGCGCCCCAGATGCGCTCGCTCGCCGCGCCGCCCACATCGTCGTAGAACTGGCTGAAGCCCGGCAATAGGTCCGACTTCGTCAGCAACAAATACACGGGCAGCACGCTGCCGAGCTGGTTGCCCAACTCCTCGAGGCATGAGCGTAGCCGCTTGGCTTTCTCCTCCAGCTGCTCGGGCCGGTCGCTCACGAGCTCACTCACGTTGTAAGCGAGCACGACTCCGTCGAGCGGCTTCTGGCGCCGAGTGCGGCGCAGCGCCGCGAGCAGTTCGGACCATTCGGCGTCCTCGCCGTCGCCGAGCGCGTAGCGTCCCGCGGTGTCGATCAGCACACCGCCGTCCGCAAGCCAGGGCTCGATACCTCTCGTCGGTGCGGTCGTGCGCGTCTTGGGCTGGCGCCCGCCTGCCGCTCGGAGCGAGAGCCCGGAGTTCTGCAGCGCGGTGCTCTTGCCCGCGCCGGGCGGCCCTAGCACCAGATACCAGGGCGAAGCGTAGAGGGCGCGGTTGCCAAAACGGCTGCCGCTGTAGTTCCGGCGCAACGCCGCGGCGAGCTCGCGCACGCGGCCCTGGATCTCGAGGACGGCCTCCGGGCGAACGCTCCGGTCCTTGCTTTGCCGGCGCAGCTCGGCTTCCAGCTCCGCGGCGCGTTGCCGCGAGCGCACGAAACGGAACGCGACCAGGATCCCCAGCGCCGCCAGCACCAGCACCGAGACGCCAATCGGAATCCCCAGCGGCCAGCCGAGGAGCAGCGCCGCCGTCCAGATGCCGGCGATGACGAGGATGCCGCAGACGATGGCCCAGATCATGGCGTTGACACCCTGGGCAGCTCCAGCGAGCTACCGGCGATCTCGGTAATGGCAGAGCGTAGCTCGCGCTCGACGGACCAGCCCGTGAGGGCGACGGTGAGCGCGATCAGAAATAGCCCGCCCACGATGACCCAGCCCACGACGCCGTGCCCGCGAGCGGCAGCCCGTGCCACGCGCTCGGGCGCGCCATGCGGACTCAGGTTGTCAGGCGGGGCCAGCACGCTGTCCAGCTGTTGACGTGCGGCGCGCGTGAACTTGGCGAGCGCCTTGGCATCGCCACTCTGCGCATACATGCCTTGAAAGCCGAGCGCGAGACACAAGTAGTAGACCTGGACTGCGAAGGGCCGGCCTCCGTTGCGCACGAGTGCGCTCAGGCGCACGAAGAAGTCCTCGCCCGCGTTGTTGTCACGATAGAGATCGAACTGCAGCGGGCGATTCATCCACTCGGTGCGCCCGGCCCAGTTCGCTTTCAGCACCTGCTCGTCGAGCAGCGCGACGAGGGCGTAGCGCGCTTCCGCCAAATCTGCGTCGGGGATCGCGGCGCGCCGGCCTCGGCTCACCATCTTATCGAGGGCGGCCGTGAGCTGCTGGCGTAGCTCCGTTGGTCCGGGCAGCTGTGCCGAGACGGGCAGCTGGGCAGCCGTCGCCAGCACGTCCGCGCAGGCGCGGTACATCAGTTGATGCAGACTGCGCGCGGAACCACGCGGGGAAGTCGACGCGTCACGGCTCTCCGCGACGGGTCGGCGTTCCTTGCCGGCGCGCTCAGCCGAGGTGCTTCGCGTCGATCGCATACACGGCCAGGGTCGCCCCGCTCCAGTCACCGTCGGAGGGCAGGTAGAGCGCGATCGAGGATGTATTCTTCACGTCGTCCCAGTGCGCGCCCTCCTTGCGTAGTCGGAAGAAACACGTACCGGGACGCACCGGCAGAGCCGCCGAGGGGTTCCACTCCACGTCGACGCGCACCCCGCGTACGGCTTGCTTGACCACCGTATAGATCTGGTTCCAGCCGGCGATCTTGAGCACCGCGGGCACGCGATCCCGCACCACCGCATCGACCAGATTGGCGCGCACCGCGACGAACAGCTCGCGTTGGGCGAGCTTCGCGTCGCGCAGCTTACCGAGGTACATACCATCGGAACGCCGCTCCAGATCGATCTCCACGTACGGCCGCTCACGCTCGCCCGTGATCAGCGAGATGGCGCGAGCGAAGAGCGCCTCGAACACGTCCCCGAGTTCCAGATAATTGAACTTGGTGAGGCTCGTCGGGTCCAGGTCCGAGACGAAGCTCGTCAATTGACCCACCAGGCCCGCCACCGTCACGTACACTTCCTCCGGGTGGACGCGCGGCGTCTCCATCAAATGCGAGAGCAGGGGGATCGCCCCGTTGAGGGTATGGAGCAGCCAGAAGCTCTCCGCGGCCGCGGAGTGAAATTCTACATTGCCCGCTTTCTGACTGCGCTCGGCGGAAAGCGAATTGCGCTGGGCGATGGCCGCGCTGAGCACGCGATGTAAGCCGCCTTTGATGAAGGGCGCCGCGTCGATGTTCAATACGGGAGGCACATGGTTGTCACGCACGATGGCTTGCCCCGAGCCCTGGCGGATCAGCTCGCAGATGCGAATCACGCTGTAGCCCTCGCGCCGCTCGTTGCCGAGAAAAATGCGTAGATTGGGCCGGGCCCATTCGATCTCGAGTGGAGCCGCCCCCGTGTTCACGTCGTTGACGGTCTCGACGTCCTGCTGGTAGCGGCGCGGTTCGTAGGGCTCATTCGGGCGGCCCACGATGGCGCCTGAGGTTTCGTGTGCCAGGCCCAGAAACACCTCGAGCTTGGGCAACTCGGGCGCGAAGGCGGCCGCGAAATTGCGCGGCTCCGGCGCGGGCTGCTCATAGTCTTCCCCGCACGCCACGCTGACGCCGTCGGGCCAAATGGCTCGAAAGCGCAAAATTTTGAGCTCGCTCGAGGCGAGCGCCCGCGTTTCAATCTCCAGCTCCGTGATGCCCCAGTCGTAGTGGGCAAGCGACGACACGCGATCCCGCAGCAGCTGCTCGTGATAGCGATCCTGTTGCTGAAAATGGTGCTGGCTCACCAGCACACCTTCGGACCAAACGGGCTTCTGCGGCATTCGACTCTTTCCTGCTGGCTTGGCTCGTAGCTTCCCCGGACCCCTCGCCTACAGGTTCGGAGCGCCTGCGCCCTGGGCTTCCCGCCCTCGTCCATCTTGGATCTTCATGCGATCCAGCCACAAGCTGATCTGTGACTCGGCCGGGGGGCACGGCGGTTTCGCCTTGAGTGGCTCGAGCTCAAACGTCGAAAACCAGTCTTTGCCCTTGGAGTCCCTAAACAGCGCCACGGCCGCGATGGACGTGGTCGCGGGCAGCAGGTCGAGCTTCATCTGCACACTCTTTCCCGGATACGCGGTCTGCTCGTCTCTCTTGAGCAGATCGTCGTGCAGCACGGCTTTGTCGTTCTGCCAGACCTCGTCGAACGCCGCGTTGCGCAGCGAAGCGTCGCTCTTGAGCTGATAGATCCGCACCTGAACCGGCATACCTGGCCCGCCAGCGCTCGCGTTCACCTGCTGGCTCGCCGAAACGGTCACGACCACACCGGTGCGTTGACAGGGCTCCGCAGGCGGCGGCGCCGCAGGCGGGGGTGGCGGCGGAGAGGAGCAAGCCAGCGCGAGGGAACCGGCGAGCACGGCATAGGCGTACGAACGAGCCATCGCGTCGTGTATATCCGCCTCGAGGGTGGGAGAAAAGAATGGCGGTCACCTGAAGTTCTCTCAAAAAGGACGGAACCGGCTCCGCTGCTGGACCGAGGACCATCTCGAGAGCGAGAGCACGACCCATTGACCCAGAACCCACCGCCGGTTACTGGCGGACAGACAAACGAGGGAACCCCTCCCATGTCCCGCCGAGGGGGCGGGGTTGTGGCCTCTCGCACCGCAAGGAGACCCTAATGGCCATTGATATGTATTTGAAGCTGGACACGGTCGAGGGCGAGTCCCTCGACGACGGACACGCCGGTGAAATCGACCTGCTGTCCGCTAATTTCGGCGCATCGCAGACCGGCACATCGCACACCGGCGGCGGTTCAGGCGCCGGCAAAGTGACGATGCAGGACATGGTGATCACCAAGAAGGTGGACAAGTCATCCCCCATCTTGTTTCTGCTCCTGTGTCAGGGCCAGCACATCACCAAAGGCACGCTGACGGTGCGAAAAGCCGGCGGCAAGAAGCCGCTCGAGTACCTGAAGATGAACTTCGGGAACGTCTTTATCACGGGTTTTCAGCAGACCGGTAGCGACGGCCAGGAGGAGCTCACGGAGCAGGTGACGCTCAACTTCCAGCAGGTGTCGGTCGTCTACACGCCTCAGAAAGAGGATGGATCGGGCGGTCCGGCCATCACCAAAGGCTGGGACGTCAAAACCAACAAGGCCTGGCCCTAAAGCGGCGCAGCGCACTTGGAAAGGACGAGCGGTTCCAGCTGGGGCCGCTCGTTTTGGGCAGCCTGCGGCGCCGGACCATTAACGGCGTTTCCGCGCCGTGCATTTGGCCTGCA
>JAICTU010000544.1 GCA_025936205.1 Polyangiaceae bacterium
AACGGCGCGACTCGCGCACTCCGCCGGCCGCTGAAGAACGCCGCTCGAGCGAGCGCGCGGGTGAGGTCGGATGAACGACGACGAGGAGCCGAAAAGCAGGACACGCAGCGTCACGGTAGCGACGCGCAAGAGCGCACTGGCACTGGCCCAATCGCGCGCCTGGATGGCCGAGCTGCGGCAGAAGACCCGCGTGGAGACGCAGGAGCTGCTGGTCGTGACGACGGGCGACAAGATCACCGATCGTCCGCTGCACGAGGTGGGCGGCAAGGGTCTGTTCCTGAAGGAGATCGAGGAGGCCTTGCTGGCCCGCGAGGCCGACCTCGCCGTGCACTCGCTCAAGGACGTGCCGGCGCAGCTCGCGTCGGGGCTGGCCCTGGGTTGCGTGCCGCTGCGCGAGGATCCGCGCGACGCGATCCGCACCCGCAGCGGCTGCAAGTTTGCGGAGCTGCCCGCCGGGGCCAAGGTCGGCACGTCGTCGCTGCGCCGGGTGGTGCAGCTGCGCGCCGTTCGCCCCGACCTCGACTACGTGCCGTTGCGCGGCAACATCGACACGCGCCTGCGCAAGTGTGACGAGGGCAGCGTCGACGCCGTCGTGCTGGCCTATGCCGGACTGCGGCGCATCGGGCGAGCAGACGCCGTCACCGAGCTGCTCTCCCCGGACGTGTGCATCCCCGCCGTCGGTCAAGGCGCGCTGGGGATTGAGATCCGCTCCGACGACGAGAGCATCCTGAACCTCGTCCAGGAGCTGGAAGACCTCGAAACCGCGATCGCGACCGCGACCGAGCGCGGCGTGCTCAGCGCGGTCGACGGCAGCTGCCAGATCCCCGTCGCGGCGCACGCCGAGCACATCGGCAACGAGCTGCGCCTGCGCGCGCTCCTGGCAGAGCCCGACGGCAGCAACCTGCGCAAAGAAGAGCTCCGCTGTCCGTGGCCGGAGACGCTGCAACGAGCCCAGGACGTGGGCGCGATGGTGGGTCGCGCGTTGCGGGCGCGCTGAAAGCGAGGAGAGGGCTCGGAACTGGAGCCCTCTGCCTGTCATTAGAATATGCCCAACGCTCGGGCGGTGGAGCGCAGCGTTCAAGCCACTTTCGACACGTTCTGCCGGCTGACGCAAGGATTCGTGGCTCCGGGGGGTCACCAGCGGAATGCGGAAGGTCCTGCCGCGATCGAGACGCTGGTAGAATAGGCCGTAGCCCGCCCGTTGTGCCCGGAGCAACTTCGCGTGGGCGCGGCGCCGGTTGTGAACATCACCAGCAGCGGCTGCGTCAAATCCCCGCCCAGCCCTGCCCCCACGATGCCCGCCAGCCGATCGATGGCAGCGACACCGCCTTCACCTCCGACCAGGGTCGCGGACGCGGGCACCCAAGAGCAGCTCGATCTCTGCGTCGGTTAGCGGCGCCAGTACCCGCAGTCTGCGCTCTCGCCGGCTCGGTGCGCCCACGTGGGCGCGGTTTGAGTTCTGCGACGTGGCCATGAGCTCGCTGCCGGGCAGCTCGACGGCGCTAGCGGGCGATGGGCCCTCGGTGCTCGCGGGGAGACTCGCGTCGAGCCCGCGTCATTGTTGGCCGCGAGGAGCGAGCCGCACTCGGTGCGCCGCCCTCGCGCGGTCTGCTCAGGTTCCCGCCGCGCGCTGCAAGCCCGCCCTGAACTGCTGCAGCCTCCGGCCCAGCGCGTTCCGTTCGGTTCGCCAACGGATGGGCCCATTGCTGAGCATCAAGAGATGCTCCGGGGAGTCCGTCGCTTCGATCTGATCGAGAAAGCGGCTGACGACACGCCGGTGATCGTCTTGCGACAGCACGCGCCGCGAGATCGACACCGAACAGGTAGGCGGGCGCGAGATCGAACTCCGTACCATCGGGCGTTTCGTCCCAGCGCCGCTCGTCCTCCTCGTCCACGTAGGCGTCGAGCAGGTGCGCGATGTCCACGAGATCGCGCTCACGTTCCGTCGGACGATCGGCGAAGGCCACCATCTTCAGGAGCGCAACCACGGAAGCTGGCGCGACGAGGACTCCGCCAGCGTGTCGCGCGGCGTATTTGAAGGCGAGGTCCATGCCCACCAAGCTCATGACGTCTCTGTTCCGCCACTCGAGCCGCCCGGCTCGTACGACCTGAGGGCTTGCTGGAATCAAATCGACCTTGGCGCCGCCGGGCGCGTTGAACTCGTATTCACGCCTGGGGTGTCGGCTCCAACCTGGACGGCTCGCCAGAGCGGGCAGCGCGTCCACCGTGAGCGCAACGACGAAGTCCACGTCCGCTGTGCGCCTCCAGCTCATGTCAAAATAGAAGCCGAGCGCGGTCGCACCAATGACGACGGCGTTCGCCTCGGGCCAGAGCCGTTCGATCTCACGCAACGCCGCGAGCTGACTTTCGACGAGGGTCACGGGATATTTTTCTCCTGCGGGCGCCAGAGCGGTACCAGGTAGCGGTCGTGAAGCGCCTGGGCGGCTTCAACGGCGCGCTCGCTGCCATCGCTCAGTATTTCCGAATAAACGAGCAGCGGATGAACGGTCTCTCGTTCAGAACTCCAGTTGATGCTGCCGAAGGTGCCCATGATGAGCAGGTTGCCGTCAGGGTCCGGCAGGCCGCGCACGTTCTTCGCCAGGTCCTGCACGCCGGCGCGTACGTGCACGACGGTGCGCTCGCCACGATAGTCGCCGGTCAACCGATAGCCGGCGGCCGTGCCTCCCCAGCGGAGGTGCTCCTTCGGCAGAGCGTCGAGAATTTTTGCCTCCAGCTTCGATGGATCTTGCTCGCGCGTCCGATAGGCGCCCGAGAGCAACGAGCGCCGTACCGTCGTTTGATAGCCCTGCAGCCAGAGCGCCAGGGCGTCCTCTCGGCGGCGAGGATGCCACTGGGTGCGCGCCTTGGACGTTAAAACGAGCTTTTCGCGCTGCAATCGTTGCTTGATCGCCAGCACCGGCTGGCGGCTGACGCCCGCAACCTCGGCAACGGTGCGAATCGGCGCATCGAGCAGCGCAGGCTCCGCCAGATAGGCGAACAGAGCCTGAAACCCGGGCCCCCGTACTCCTGCGGACGCGCCCGTCGCTTTTTCGGCGCTCTTTCCCTGCACATGCACGAAGAACGGAGGGGCGGAGATATGGCAGTTGCCGCTCGCATCCAGATAGTTGAGGCCCCGCCCAATCAGCGTGGCCGCAACCCCAGAGCCGACATGGGGCGCCAATACGAGTACGGAGGCCACACCCTCCTGATTCGAGGCCACATGGCTCGCCATCTCCCGGCTGACGTGCGTCCTCAGCTGCCGTACGAGGAGCTTGTGTGAGCCCGCCTTCGTCTCGAGGACGAGCAGCGCATCGAACACGTCGTTGCCGCGGTCAGCGGGTGGCTTCAGCACCCGATGCGAGAGGACGCCGGGGATGGCAGCGAGTTGCTCGTCGTAACTGGCGTCCAAGGCAACCATGGCACATCCATAGCTCTGTCATTTACTAAATGTCAACAGTGTCTGAATGACACGCCCGCTACGCCTCGAGGGGATCGCACAGTGGGCCTCCTGGGCGACGGCCGTCGTGGGCGTCTCTCCCAGCAGGCTCAGCGCAGTCGCACGCGGTGCTTTGCGTCCAGCTCCCGCAGCACTCGCTGCCGCAGCTCGTCGAGCCAGCGGTCGAGCTCTTTCGGGTCGTCAATGAGCCGCCCTGCCGCACCGATGACCAGCTCGACGTTCGGCTTTCGTCCACGACCTTCCAGTAGGTCGTCGAGTCGCGCGAGGGCGCGTTGCTCGGTGGCGTCGAGCCGACCTCCGAACAGGTCATCGAGGATCGCGAGCTCGGGAGCGATGGCACTGTCGTCGGTGTCCAGCGCCGCGCCGTCGCGGACGGGCGAGAGCACCTGGTGACACTCATCCGACGTCAGCAGCTCGTACCCCGGCTGCCGTTTTCAGGCGCTCCAGCACGGCATCGATGCGGACTTGATGCCCTCGTAACAACGTCCTTCGCTGTTCGCGATAGGCATCTCGAACCGCGCTCAATCTTGGCGCGAGCTCGCTCGAGTCTTCCCAGGGGCGATCACGGGCGAGATGTTCGGCGATGGCCTGCGCATGCTCCTGCACCTCTCGAGATGGGTCGAGCGTCGCGAGCTGCGGCCACTGATAGCGAAGGAGATCGCTCGCCTGACGGAGCTCCCGCACCACGTCGTCGCTCAAGTCGGTTTCCATGCGGCGCAGCAGCGAGAGCCCGTCGCGTAGCGCCGGGAGGCAGCGCTTCACTGCCACGACGGTGGGCTCAACCTGGCGGCTGCGGCGACAGCTTTCGAGTGCGTTCTCGAGGCCTGCCAGGACGGCGGGGTACTCGGTGCCAGCTGGCAACTGTCGGAATCGGAGACCGACCTCGGTCAGGCGCTCCCTGACGCCGCCGAAGCGCCGGGTGACTTCATCGGCGATTGCTTCATTGCTGCGCGCGAGCTCGACACCGAACCAGTCTTTAAAGAGCTTGCAGATCTCGACGCGGTCGCAAGCTGACTCGTGCTTCGCTCTTGTGCCCGAACCAGCGCTGCTCGAAGGCAACCCGTGCTCGCTCGGCGATCGGCACGCTCGGGTCGACATTCTGCCAATAGGCATAGCTGTCATCCGTCGCGAGCATGCAGCGCAGTATCCGAGTATGCACGACGGTCTCCTCCGAGGCGCGCTCGCCCGTCGTCAATCGCTCGCCTCGAAATAGGGCATGGGGCGCTAATGGAAGGCCGCACCGTCAAAGGGATAGGCGTCGTTCGAGGCGGATACTACTTCCAAGCGGATGACGGACCGTTTGGCCACCGGCACTCCGTGGAATGGCTCGACACGGCCGACTGGCAACTGCCCGAGGCGGAAGGACAGAGGACGACGTTCGTTCCCCTCGGAAAGCATGTTCGCAACCTCATCGAGCTCGAGCGTCGGCTGCTGGATCGCGATGGGCGCGCCAACGCGCCAGCGCCGATCTCGGAAGTGGTGGGTCAACCGCGAGCTCCCACCGCGAGGCCGCCGTCGCCCCTGACAGGGGTTGCGGCGCGCATTCAGGCGGCGCTCGATCGCAAGGCGCAGGTGATCCTGTATGGGCCGCCAGGAACCGGAAAGACCTACTGGGCCGACCGCGTCATCTGGGAGCTCGTGGCTCGGGCCTGGTTCGGGAAGGAAGCGAGCGCGCTCACCGCTGGCGAACGGCAACAGGCACTGGACGAAGGTGCGGTGAGCACGTGCACCTTTCATCCAGCGTATGGCTATGAGGACTTCATCGAGGGCTACCGGCCCTTCGCAGCCAGCAGTGGAGTGGCCTTCCGTCTCGAGCCCGGGATCTTTCGCGCATTGTGTGAGCGCGCCCGGCGCAGCTCGAAGCCGCACTTCTTGCTGATCGACGAGATCAATCGCGGCGATGTTCCGAGGATCTTCGGCGAGCTATTGACCCTGCTGGAAAAGGACAAGCGCAATCGCCCGCTCACTCTGCCGGTGTCCCGGCAAGCGTTCTCGGTGCCGGAGAACGTCCGCGTCGTCGCCACCATGAACACCGCCGATCGGTCTATCGCGCTGCTGGACGCTGCGTTGCGACGCCGCTTCGCGTTCGTGGAGCTGCGCCCGGACTGTGCGACGCTGGGGACAACCAGCGTGGGCGGGCTGCCGCTCGGGCCGTGGCTCCGCGAGCTGAACGAGCGGATCGTCCAGCACGCCGGGCGAGATGCGCGGAACCTGCAAGTCGGCCATGCGTACCTACTGCACGCGGGGCAGCCGCTCACCGACGCTGCGCGCTTTCTCGAGGTCTTTCGGGACGACATCGTCCCTCTCCTCGAAGAGTATTGTTACGGGGATGATGACGCTCT
>JAICTU010000264.1 GCA_025936205.1 Polyangiaceae bacterium
CTTGCCCACGCCGACTGCCCCTGCGCGCGCTCGAGTTGAGGTTTCCATGGAAACCTCAACTTGCGCGTGGAGACCCCCCTTAGTTCCTCCGGAAACCTCGCAGGGCGCGTGGAGACCCCCTTAGTTCCTCCCGGAACCTCGCAGGGCGCGTGGAGACCCCCTTAGTTCCTCCGGGAACCTCACGCGGCGCGTGGAGCCCCCCTTAGTTCCTCCGGGGCCTCCGGGAACCTCAACGTCGAGTCGTCAGAGCCCTCCCCGTAGAGGGTCCCCGAGGTGGGCTCAAGGACGTGAGGCGGAGGTCCGGCCCACAAGCGCGCGGGGCCGCTCGATGCGGGGCCGCTCGGAGGAGCTCAGTGCCAGGCGCCGCCGGCGGCGGGGTCGGGCTCGCGCGCGCCGAGGACCCGGGCGGCGTCGAGCTTGTCCTGATCGATCTGGGCGCGCAGGGGCTCGATGCCTGCGAATTTCAACTCGTCGCGCAGCCGGGCGACGAAGTGGGCGCGCAGCGAGCGGCCGTACAGATCGCCGGAAAAGCCGAGCGCGTGCACCTCGACCTTGAGCACGCCCTCGCCCAGCGTGGGGCGGATGCCGACGTTGGCCACACCAGGCGCGAGCCGGCGATAGCCCGAGTCTTCGAGCACGTCCACCAGGACCGCGTAGACGCCGCGCGCCGGGAGCAGCTCCGGGATGGCGCTCAAGTTGGCGGAGGGCACGCCCAGCTGGCGCGCGACCCGCTCGCCGTGCTCGACCACGCCGCTCACGGCGTGCGGGCGCCCGAGCAGCCGCTCCGCGTCCGCGACCGCGCCATTGCTGATCAGGTCGCGGATGCGGGTGCTGGAGATCACGCCGCCGACGTCGCCGTGGAGCTCTTCGGCGCGCGCCTCGAAGCCCAGCTCGCGACCGAGCGCGGCGAGCATGGTCGCATCTCCAGCGCGACCGCGCCCGAAGCGAAAATTTTGGCCCACCGTCACGAGCTTGGCTGCAAGCTTGCCTTGCAGCAGGTCGCGCGCAAACTCGTGCGGGGACGCGCCCGCCAGCTCCGCAGTGAACGGCTCGACCACCACGCCGAGCTGGGGCGAGAGGCGAGCCAGCAGATCGACCTTGCGCTCCAGGGGCGTGAGCACCGCGCGCGTGCCGCGCCCGAGCACCACCGAGGGGTGAGGATCGAAGGTGAGCACGATCGGCACCAGGCCGAGCTCTGCAGCCATGGCCAACCCACGCTGCAACACCGCCTGGTGGCCGCAGTGCACGCCGTCGAAATTGCCCACCAGCACGAGCGTGCCCGGCGGCTTGGGCAGCAACCGATCGGCGCCGTCGACGCGCTGCCGCAGCGGCCCGCTGCCGAACCAGCTGGCTCGGGGATTCGAAAGATCTCCGCTCACGATTCGATTCCGGCTCTGGAGGGCTCTTACTACAGGGCTGCCCGCCTTGGCGAGGCCCGCGCTGCCCGTCCCCCCGGGGCGCGCGGGGGCCGAGCCGGGGCTCTTCGCCGAAGCAGGCGCTTTACGGTGGCCGCCGCGCGGCCATTAGGGCGCTACACAATGGGTAATGATCGGGTCACGCTGGTCGTTAGACCGATGCACTTTCGCCGCAGCGGCGCGGTGAAAATTCCGCCGCCTGGCGCAGACTCAGGGACGATGAGGCTTCGCTCGAGCTGCTCAGGGACGGCACAGCACGCCGTACGCGAGCGGCCAATCCGCACACGCCACGAGGTCTCCGGCGCTGGCCGTCGCCTGGCAGTCCGAGGCGCTCGCTGCCGGCGCCGTGCAATTCGCCGCGCAATAGCTCAGCAACTGCTCGCAGCTCTGCCCGGCCGTGGTGGTGGGCTGCGCGCCGTTCGCGGGCGGCCGCTCTGTCTGGTCCGGCGTCGCTGTGCCGAGACCCGGGCCCGCAGGACACGGCCCACGCTCGACGAGTTGGTCGCGGTCCGCGCAGCTGACGTTGCGGTCGCCCACACACGCCGTCTCCCCGCAGGCGATCGCTCGGCGTCCAGCGTCGGCCTCCAGCAGGCAACGGCAGTCGTCGTCTGCGGCGCTGCAGGCCAGCGCCGCGCTCGGCAGCGCGAGCAACAGGCAGCGCAGCGTGTGCATGACGAGAATATAGCTCGCCACGGCGGGAGGGCCCCTTGATCTCGCGCTGGCAGGCGTTTTCTCTGGTGTTGCTCTGGCCGAGCGCGGGCTGGGCGGATGGGCTCACGCTGGAGGACGCGGTCCGGCTCGCGCTGCAGAACAACGAGCGCGCGCACAAGGCTCCGTTGCGCATCGAGGTCGCGGAGAGCCAGCTGGAGCGCGCGCGCGATGCCTTCCTGCCCACGTTGAGCGTCAGTGCCTCGAGCACGCTGCGTCCGGACGTCAAGGCGGGCAGCAATCCAGCGAGCAACGGAGCTCTCACGCTGAACCAGCCGCTGCTCAACCCCAGCGCATGGCCCCAGTACGCGCAGCAGAAGCACAACCTGGAGTCAGAGAAGTGGGGCGGCGAGCAGGACAAGCGCCAGCTGGCCTTCGAGGCCGCGAAGGCCTTCATACAGGCGCTCACCGCCGAGAACGTGCTCAGCTCCGCGCAGCGCAAGCTGCAGAGCGCACAGCTGAACCTGGAGACCGCGCGAGCGCGCGCCGAGGCGGGGCTCGCCAGCAGCAACGACGTGACCAAGGCGGAGCTCCAGCTGGCGACCTCGCGTGGGCAGCTGGAAAATGCCCAGGGCAACGTGCGCAAGACCTATCTCGGTCTGTCCTTTCTGGTAGCGCAACAGGTGCAGGGGCCGCTGGTGCCGCCCGACAACACGACGCGCGCCGCGCAGGAGTTTGAGCGCGCGCGCGCGAACCAGGTCAAGACCGCGCTGGAGCGGCGCACCCAGGCGCTGGCGGCCGCGCAGGAGCGGCGGCCCGATCTGCGCTCGCTGCAGGAGAAGAACGCCGCTCTGCAGGCCTCAGCGGCGGAGCCGCTGTACCGGCTGATCCCCAGCCTGAGCGCCTCGGGCCAGCTGCGTGTGAACCCGGACCCGCTGGCGAACGAGAAGGCGCTCGACGAGCAGGCTTCGCTCAATCTGTCCTGGCAAGTGTTCGACGCGGGCTTTCGCTACGCCGACCGCAAGCAGCGGCTGGCCCAGCTGCAGAGCGCGCGGCTCGATGAGCAGCAGCTGCGCCGCTCCGTGCAGAACGAGATCGAGCTGGCGCTGGCGACCTTGCGCGCGGCACGCGGTAATTATCGCTCGGCGCAGGACGCCGCCGCGGCAGCTCGGAAGAATACCGAGGAGACCAACGTGCTCTATCAACAGGGCCTGGCGCGAGCCAGCGAAGTGAGCGACGCGAACGACAAGCAATTCGAGGCGGAGGTCACGCGCGAGGCCGCCCAGCTCGCGATGGAGCAGGCGTACCTGGATCTGCGCAACGCGCTCGGGTTCGGGCCGCTCGACGCCCTGGCGCGCGAGGCGGGGCAGTGAAGCAGCTGCCGCTGCGTACCCTGCTGGCAGCAGCTCTGCTGATCGGCGCTTGCAAGCGAGGTGCGCCAGCAGCCGGCGCTCAACCCGCCGCGCGCGGCGCCGCGAGAGGCGCAGGCGCGGGTGTGGCCTTCGCGGTCGACGTCCTGCCGATCCAGGCGCAGCTGGTCGACTACGTCGTGACCGCGCCCGGCACGCTGGACGCCTTCGAGCGTGTGGAGGTGACGGCGCGCGTCTCGGGGGTCGTCGACAAGCTGAGCTTCAGCGAGGGCCAGGAGGTGCGCAAGGGGGACGTGCTGGTGGTGATCGACTCGGAGCGCTATCGCCTGAGCGTGAACAGCGCCCGGGCGAGCCTGGACAAGGTGCTGGCCGCGCAGAAGGACACCGAGGCGATGGTGGCTCGCCGCGAGGGCGCGAGCAGCGCGCACCCGGGCCTGATCCCCGGCGAGGAGCTGGCCACCTATCAGACCAAGACGCTCACCGCCAAGGCGGACACCGAGCTCGCCCGCCAGGCGCTGCAGGTGGCGGAGCTGAACCTGCGCGACGCCTTCGTGCGCGCGCCCATGAGCGGCACGATCCAGACGCGCACCGTGGAGACCGGTCAATACGTCAACACCGGTTACCTGATGGCGACGCTGCTGCGCTCCGACCCGCTGCTGCTGCGCTTCCAGGTGGAGCCGGAGAACGCGCCGCGGCTGAAGCCGGGCATGCCCGTGAGCTTCACGATCCGCGAGGCCTCAGAGGCCTTCAAGGCCAAGATCACGCTGGTCGCGGGCGCCGCCGATCCCACCACCCACACCGTGCCGATCACCGCGCAGGTGGACCCGGGCAACCGCAAGTACTGGCTGCACCCCGGCTCCTTCTGCGAGGTCAGCATCGACATCGGCGCCAAGCGCCCGGCGCCGATGATCCCGCGCTCGGCGACGCGCGCCACCGATCACGGCTACGTCGGCTACGTGGTCGAGGGCAACACCGTCGCCGAGAAGGTGATCACGCTGGGCATGAACACCAGGGACGGCTGGGTCGAGGTGCGCAGCGGACTCTCGGCGGGGCAGCTGCTGGTGGTGCGCGGCGTGGAGTCCGTGAGCAACGGCGCGAGGGTGAACGCCAGCAAGGTCGATTCGCTCGATCCTGCGGCAGCCGAGACTCCGCTCGCCGCGGACGCGGGCGCGCCCGCGGGTCGTGGCGCCGGGCCCGCTGCCGGCAAGCGCGGCAAGCGTCCGGGAGCGGCCTCGTGAGCCTCACCGACGTCTCGATTCGGAACCCGGTGTTCGCCTGGATGTTGATGGCGGCGACGGTGCTGTTCGGGATCGTGGCGCTGACGCGCATCGGCGTCAGCCAGTATCCGGACGTCGACAACCCGACCATCAGCGTCTCGCTCTCCTGGCCCGGAGCTTCACCGCCCGCCGTCGAGCGCCAGATCCTCGAGCCCATCGAGCAGGCGATCTCTCAGGTCGAAGGCGTGCAGTCGCTGGCCTCGCAGGCTCGCTCCGGCAGCGCGCGGATCACGGCCACCTTCGACATGGCACGCGACGTCGACCTCGCGCTGCAGGACATCCAGGCGCGCGTCGCGCAGGCGCAGCGCTCGTTGCCCAAGGACGTGCAGGCGCCCACGGTCTCGAAATCGAACCCGGATGACAACGCGATCCTGACCATCGGCGTGTCGGGGCCTTTCTCGCGCCAGATGCTGGCGGACGCCGCGCGCTACCAGGTGCAAGAGCGGCTGCAGACCGTGCCCGGTGTGGGGCAGATCACGTTGAACGGCGTGGTGGACCGCAACGTGCGCATCTGGCTGGATTCGAACAAGCTGGCCGAGAAGGGCGTGGTCGCCAACGACATCATCAGCGCCATCTCGCGCGAGCACGTGGAGGTGCCCGGGGGGCAGCTGCTCACGGGCGGTCGCGCGCTCGACGTGCGTTTGCTGGGCGAGGCGCTGGACCTCGACACCTTCAAACATCTGGTGATCAAGCGCGCGAAGCCCGCGCCCGTCTACCTCGAGGACGTGGGCATCATCGAAGACGGCTTCGCCGACGCCACCAGCATCGCGCTGCTCGACGGCGTGCCCTTCCAGGCGCTAGGCGTGCTCAAGCAGCGCGGCACCAACGCCATCGCCGTGGCGCAGGCGGTGCGAGAGCGCGTGGCGGAGCTCCAGAGCAGCCTGCCGCAGGGCATGAAGGTCGAGGTGCTGTTCGACTCCACGCGCTTCATCGAGGAGTCGGTGCACGAGATCGAGCTGGAGCTGGTGCTGGCGGTGGGCCTGACGGCGCTGGTGTGCTGGCTGTTCCTGGGCTCGCTGTCGAGCACCATGAACGTCGTGCTGGCCATCCCGATGTCGCTCCTCGGCACGATCGCCGCCTGCTATTTCCTGGGCTACACGCTCAACACCTTCACGCTGCTGGGCCTCTCGCTGGCGGTGGGGCTCGTGGTGGACGACGCGGTGATGGTGATGGAGAACATCTTCCGCCACGCGGAGCTGGGCAAGCCCCGGCGCGTGGCCGCCGCGGACGGCACCAAAGAGATCACGTTCGCCGCGCTGGCGGCCACGCTGGCCGTGATCGCCATCTTCCTGCCGGTGGTGTTCATGCACGGCGTGATCGGCAAGTTCTTCCTGCAGTTCGGCGTGACGCTCTCGATCGCGGTTCTGCTCTCGTACTTCGAGGCCATCACGCTCGCGCCGGCGCGCTGCTCCCAGATGCTGGTCACCTCGCGCAGCGGGCGGAGCCGCGTCGGGCGCGCCGCGGACGCCGCCTTCGCGCGGCTCGAGCGCTTCTACGCGCGCGCGCTCGCGGCAGGCCTGCGCTGGCCCAAGCTGGTGCTGGCGCTGGCGCTGGGCGTGCTCGGGGCGTCGTTCTCGCTGGTCGGGCTGATCCCGACCGAGTTCGTGCCCGCGCAAGATCAGAGCCGGCTCAACGTGCGCGTCCAGACCGAGGGTGGCTCCTCGATCGAGACAGCTGCGCCGCTGCTCGCCAAGGTGGAAGAGCGCCTGGCGCGCCACCCCGAGATTGAGCACACCATGGTCACGCTGTCGGGGGGCAGCGGGCAATACACGTTGAACTTGCTGCCGCCCGAGCAGCGCGCGCAGAGCTCGCAGGAGCTGATGGCCGTGCTGCGCAAGCAGCTGCAGGGCATTCCGGGCGTGCGAGCCTCGATCCAGGATCCCTCGCAGCAGAGCTTCGGCGCCGCCAGGGGCTCCCCCGTCTCCTTCACGGTGCGCGGCGCGGACTGGGACCAGCTGGTCGCTGCCGCCGCTCAGCTGCAGAGCGAGCTGGAGGCGAGCGGGGTCACGGCCGATCTCAACTCCGACTATCAGATCGGTTCGCCGGAGCTGCAGATCCTCCCGGATCGGGATCGGGCGAGCGAGCTCGGCGTGTCGATGTCCGACCTGGGCAGCACGGTCAGCGCGTTGATCGGCGGCAACACCGTCGGCAAGTACACCACCGGAGGCCGCCGCATCGATATTCGCATGCGCCTGCTGGCCGCGCAGCGCTCGCGTCCGGAGGATCTCTCCCTGGTTCAGATCCGCACCGGCACGGGCGCGCTGGTGCCGCTCTCCCTGATCGCCACGCAGCGCGAGCAGCCCGTGCTGCAGACCATCAGCCACCTCGATCGCGAGCGCGCGATCAGCGTCAACGGCAACGTGGGCGCCGGGCACTCGCAGGCGGAGGCCATGGCCAAGGTCATGGAGCTCGGCAATGCGCTGCCGATGGGCGTGCACGTGGTGGCGACGGGGCAGGCCTCCCAGCTCGAAGAGACCACCAGCGGCCTGTGGTTCGCGCTCGGGATCGGCATCCTGGTCGCGTACATGGTGCTCGCCAGCCAGTTCAATTCGTTCCTGCATCCGGTGACCGTGCTCACCATCTTGCCGCTGGCGGTGGCCGGTGCCGTGCTGGGCCTGGTGGTCTCGGGCAAGTCGCTCAACCTGTTCAGCATGATCGGACTGCTGCTGCTCATGGGCATCGTGAAGAAGAATGCGATCTTGCTCGTCGAGTACGCCAACCAGGTGCGCGAGCACCGCCCCCAGCTCGACGCTCGGGCGGCGATGCTGCAAGCCGGGCCGCTGCGCTTGCGGCCGATCTTGATGACGACGGTGGCCACGATGATGGCGGCGATTCCGCCCATCCTCGGCCTCGGCCCGGGCACGGAGACGCGCAGCCCCATGGCCGCGGCGGTGCTCGGCGGCCTGATCGTGTCCACGCTGCTCAGCTTGCTGATCGTTCCGGCCTTTTACGTGCTCACGGATCGGGCCAAGCAGCGCCTCGCGGCGCTGCTCGCGGGCAAGCGCGGCGCGCCGGCAGCCGATTCCGCCGAGTGAGCCGATCCTGCTTGATCCGCGCGGGCGCGTTGCCTATGCGAGCAACATGCCTCAGCTCAGCCCGGAGCAAGCGATCGCCGAAGCGCAGGCCGGCAAGCTGCGGCCGGTCTATTTGATCGCAGGGGAAGAGCGCTATTTCCGTCAGCAGGTGCTGCGCGCCATGCGCGACGCCGTGCTCGGGCCGGGCGGAGCCAGCCTGAACGAGGACCAGTTCGTGGCGGGGGAAGTGGAGGCGCGCATTGTGGTGGCCGCGGCGCGCACCTTGCCCATGTTTGGCCCGCGCCGGCTGGTGGTGGTGCGCGATCTGGAGCGCTGGGAGGGCAAGGGGGACGACGACGAGGAGGGGAAGAGCGAGGCCAAGGGCGTCGTGCACAAGCCGCTCGATCAGCTGGCAGAGTACGCGGCGGCCCCGTCCGATCGCACCACGCTGCTGCTGCTCGCCGACAAGCTGGACAACCGCCGGCGCCTGGTGAATCAGGCACGCAAGGACGGGTTCCTGGTGGTGTGCGCCAACCTGCCGCGCGCCATGCTGCCGGGCTGGGTGCGCGATCGCGCGAGGGAGCAGGGTCACGCGATCGGGGCACGCGCCGCAGACCTGATCGCGGAGCTGGTGGGCAGCGATCTGAGCGGGCTGGCTGACGCGATCGAGCGCGTGGAGTTGTACGTGGGCAAGGGCGCGGAGTTGACGGAAGAGGCGGTGCTCACCTGCGTGGCCAACATGCAGCCCGCGACGGTCTGGGATCTGGTCGGAGCAGTGGGGCGGCGCGACGCGGGCGCGGCGCTCGCGGCGCTCGAGCGCGTGTTCGAGCCCGGCGGTGGGCCGCGTCTGGTGGGGCTCCTGTGCTGGTCCACGCGCCAGCTGATCCGCTTCGCGTCGGCGCGCCGCGCAGGCCTATCCGCGGACGATGCCGCACGCCAGGCGGGCGTGCCCCCGTTCAAGATCCGTGAGCTCTCCGATCAGCTGCGGCACCTGCCCCTGGAGCGCGCGGAGCGCTGGCTGGAGACGCTGGCGCAGGTCGATCTGGACGTGAAGGGCGGCTCGCGCTTGCCGCAAAAGGCCGTGCTGGAGACGGCGCTGCTCGAGTTCTGCCGCTGAGCAGACTACCACCTCGCGGGGCGCGGACTTCAGGGATGGCTCGGCCCCAGCTCGCGCCTCCCGACACCAGGATGTGCCCGCTGCACCGGGCAGAGCGCCAAGCACTTGACGTCAGCAGATCTGCTAGCGACCGCAGCGTTAAGACTGGCGGTGCGGTGCGGATCGCCATCGCTGAGGCGATTTCACAGCCGTTCTGCCTCTGGGAGTGCCTCAGCTGGAGAAGCTGCGTAACTGGTGTGTGCCGTGCCTGTTCGTGACGGCGATGGGCTGTGGCAGCCCCGCGACGGCAGCGCACCAGGACCAAAGCTTTGACGGCACGCGCCTCGACGGTGCCCACGATCACGACGAGGCGACGCTGGACCCCGTCGAGCAGCAGTTCGCCTCCGCCGAGGGCGCAACGCCCGTCTCTGTACCCGCGGCGCTCGCCGGTATCACGAGCCTGGCGGTGGGGCTCTGGCACAACTGCGCGCTCGACGCGGGCGGCGAGGTGCATTGCTGGGGTTACGGCAGCCTCGGTGAAACACGGCTGCCACCCGGGCTGGGCACCGCGGTGCAACTCGGCCTGGGCGAAGCCCGCGCTTGCGCCATCAACGCCGAGGGCAGCGTGCGCTGCTGGGGCGTGGGCAAGGGCATCGTGCCGGCCACGTTCACCAGGGTGGTGCAGGTCGTCACCAATAGCCTGCTCACTTGCGCCCGGAATGCCTCAGGGCAGGCCGGTTGCTGGAAGGACGGTCGAGAGGTGACCCTGCCGCAGCGTGAGCACGTGGTGCAGCTCTCCGCCGGCGGTATCCACCTGTGCGCCCTGAACGATCAGGGCAGCCTCGCCTGCTGGAAGGCGGGCGGAAGCGCCAAGATGGATTTTGGACAAGCGGACGTGCCCTCGCTGGGCGCGATCGCGCAAGTGGCGGCAGGTCCGTACCACACCTGCGCGGTCGATCGCGCCGGACAGGTGAGGTGCTGGGGCCGCAACGACGCCGGACAGAGCGATGTGCCCGCGGACCTCGGGGTGATCGTGCAGGTCACGGCGGGCGCGTTCCATAGCTGCGCGCTCGACGCGGCCGGCGGCGTGCGGTGCTGGGGTGGGCTCGATCCAAGCCGCCACACGAGCGTGCCCCCGCTCGGCCCCGTGAGCGAGGTGCAGGCCGGCTATTTGCACACCTGCGCGCGACTCGCGGACGGCCACGTCTCCTGCTGGTCCGACTATGACTTCGGCTCGCCCGCGCCGCTGCCCGAGCTCGACTCGATCGCGCGGGTCAGCGTCGGCGACAAGCATACCTGCGCGTTGACGTTGGCGGGCAAGGTCCACTGCTGGGGTGAGTACCAGCTCTCGCAGATCGCCGTCCCGCGCTGGCTCGGCGAAGGCGCCGCGCTGGACGCCGGCGGCGCGCACAGCTGCGCCGTCGACACGAGCGGCAAGCTCACCTGCTGGGGCTACAATTCCGATGGGCAAACGGCGGTGCCCGCGGCGCTGGGCAGCGTCGCGCAGGTCTCCGCGGGCTTCCGCCATACCTGCGCCGTCGACGACCAGGGAACGCCCAGCTGCTGGGGTTGGAACGACTACGGGCAGCTGGACATCCCGCCCGATGTCGGCGCGGTGCGCGAGGTGAGCGCGGGCATGTATCCGAGCTGCGCGATCGCCGCCGCCGGTGCCGTCGTTTGCTGGGGCGACCGCGAGGATCCGCTCGAAGCCGCGGTGCCCGCGGGCATGGGCGCAGCCACCGGGTTGAGTGTCGGCGGCGGCCACGCCTGCGCGATCTCGGCGGGAGACCATCTGACCTGCTGGGGCCACGATACCTCCGGACAGACGACGCTGCCTGCCGATCTGGGCGCGGTGGCTGCCGTCTCTTCGCGCTCGTTTCACACCTGTGCCATCGACTCGAGCGGGCAACTCAGCTGCTGGGGGCGCAATGATGGCGGCCAGACCGAAGTGCCTGCGGCGCTCGGGCCCGTGGTGCAGGTCTCGACGGGACGCTACCGCAGCTGCGCGGTCGATGCTCGGCACCACATGACGTGCTGGGGCGAGCACGACTGAGCCCGCGCAGCGGAACGTTCCTTCAGCTCAAAGCATCGCGTGCCTGGCGCGCGAAGTGCGACGGCGTCATCCCGAACTCTCCGCGGAAGTCCCGACAGAACTGCGACGGAGCGGGGTAGCCCAGGCTGTAGGCGACCTCTTTGACCGTGCGATGGCTGAGTAGGAGACGCCGAGCCGCCTGCAAGCGCTCGCGGTTGAGCCAGTGACGCGGGCTGTGCCCGGTGGTCGAGGCGAAGAAGCGCTCCAGCGTGCGGCGCGTGACGTGCACCGTGCACGCCAGACGGTGGATCCGGTAGTCGCAGAGCGGCGCGAGATCTTGCAGCGCTTGCAGCGCTCGTTCCCGGTCCTTTTTCGACCAGGAACTCCGAAACTGCTCCGCCAGCGCCATCAGCCGCTCGGATTCCGGCCTGGAGTGGCCCAGCGCTGCATTTTCGAGCCACGGATTCCCCTCCAACCCCTCTGTCCTGCGATCATCCACGGCAGACATCGTGGTCCGGGGGCCCGCGGTCGCGTAGTCAGCGATTGGTCAGCGATCGGTCAACGCGCTCACGGGTCGAACTGGTAGTTCAGCTCCAAGAAGAGCTGCGTACGACGCACCGGTGCCAGCTCGTAGGGAGTCGTGGGGTCGTCGTTGGCGTACTGGTTGGGGCCGATCACGTAGGGCGCCCGAGTCGCAAAGGCGTAGTCGCCGATCAGGCGGTAGCCGAGGCCGCTGAGGAACGGTGTCTGGCCGCTCGCGGTGAGGCGGAGCTCGACGTGAGGGGGCGCGTACGGGGTCTTGACGAAGCCGCCGTCGAAGGCGCGATCTGCAGGGCGGCGGCCGAGGTACTGCGCGGCCAGGCCGAGCGTGGGCCAGGGCTGGCCGAAGTCGTAGGCGACGCGCGCGTTGCCGAACAGGCTGGGCCCGACCGTGAGCTCGTGGCTGTTGCCGTCGCCCTCGTCCACGCGCGAGACGGCGTCCGTCACGTTCAGGCCGTAGCGCAAGCGTTCACCGAGCAAGCTGCCCTCGAAGGCCGCGTTGATGCCGTAGTTCTGGATCTTGGCCAGATTGCGATACTGGTAGGCCTCCGTGACCCCGGGGTCGAGCTGGCGGGCGGCCTTGGCCGTGTCCAGCTCGTTCGTATCCAGGGCTGTGAGCGAGACCATGTCGCGCCACCAGGAGCGGAACCCGCCGAGCAGCACGCGCTGGGTGCCGAAGCGCTGTTCCAGCGAGCCTTCCACCGAGCGCACCGTCTCCGCGGACAAGCCCGACGGGCGGATCTGGTAGGTGGGGTTGGCGTATTCGATCTCGTACGCGGAGGGCGCACGGAAGGCCTGCGAGTAGATCAGCTTGAGCCGGCCCTGCTCCCAAGGCGTGATGCCCACCGCCGAGCGCGGCGAGAGCGCCTGCTCGCTGGCGCGCTGGTCGTAGTCCCAGCGCAAGCCGGCGTTCACGTCCAGCCAGCGCATCGGGCTGATGTGCTGCTCGGCGTAGATCGCGGCGGCGTAGTCGGTGCGCGAGTAGTCGGTGGCCGCCGACGATTGTGCGCCCGTTGCGCGGTCGCGCACGTTCAGGTCGGAGTCGATCAGGCGGCCCTTCACGCCGGCGCCGAGCAGTGTGGAGAGGCGCAGCTCGGGCAGCCAGGAGAACTCCAGCTCCGATTCGGCGCCGAGCTTGGC
>JAICTU010000057.1 GCA_025936205.1 Polyangiaceae bacterium
CCACGTTGATCGAGCCCACGTCGGGCAACACCGGTATCGCGCTGGCCATGATCGCGGCTGCGCGCGGTTATGAGCTGATGCTGACCATGCCCGAGGCCATGAGCAAGGAGCGGGTGTCGCTGCTCAAGGCCTACGGCGCCCAAGTGGTGCTGACGCCCGGTACGTTGATGCGCGAGGCCGTGGCGCGTGCAGAGCAGCTCGGAAAAGAAACGCCGGGCGCAGTGCTGCTCCGGCAGTTCGACAATCCCGCCAATCCGGCGATTCACGCCGCCACGACCGGGCCCGAGATCTTGCGCGACACGCGCGGGCGGCTGGATCTCTTCGTGGCCGGCATCGGCACCGGCGGGACCATCACCGGCGTTTGCCGCACGCTGAAGCCGCTGTTGCCCGGGTTGGTGAGCGTGGGGGTAGAGCCCGCCGGGGCCGCGGTGCTCTCCGGCGGCACGCCGGCGCAGCATCACATTCAGGGCATCGGCGCCGGGTTCATCCCCAAGGTGCTGGATCGCAATATGGTCGATCAGGTCGTGGCCATCACGGATGAGGAAGCCTTCTCCGCGGCGCGGCGCCTGACGCGCGCGGAAGGCGTGCTGGCGGGCATCTCGTCCGGCGCCGCCATGGCCGCCGTGTTCAAGCTGGCGCAACAGGCGCGCTGGCACGGCAAGCGCTGTGTGGTGATGCTTCCGGACAGCGGCGAGCGCTACGTGTCGACGACGTTGTTCGGTCGAATGAGCTGAGGCGCTGCCGCAGAGCGCGGCCGTCACTCGCCGGAGATGCCGAGCGACTCGACGTGGTAGCGCAGTCCAACGAAGAACGCCGTGGCTCCCTGGTCGCCCAGGATGCGGCGCACCGAGGCGTCGAACGAGAATTCCTTGGAGACGTAGCCAAGACCGCCGCTCAGCGCGTGGCTTTTCTGGCCGTCGTCATAGCGGTAGCCGAGACGGATCGGGTACTGGCCGCCAGCGAGGTACTCGAAGCCGCCCATGCCGCGCAGCTTGGTCTGGTCGTAGGTGGTGAGGTCGCCGACGAGATCGGCCTCGACGGTGAACAGGTTCGAGCCGAATCCAATGCCGCCGCCGAGCAGCATCGGTAAGAGGCCGTGGCCTGGATCGGTGAGGTTGTTGCCCACCAAGGAGATTTGCACGTTGTCTCCGGCGCGGATCGTGATGCCGGCGTCGAACGTGATGTCCTTGACCATGCTCTTCTTGCTCTGGCCGCTGGAGGCGACGCTGGGCGGGGGCAGGTCGAGACCGCGCGGGAAGCCGTCTTCCTTCAAATCCAGGTAGCGCGCCGAGGCTCCGACCAAGACGCGGTCCGAGAGCGGAAAACCAAGGCCGAAGCGCAGGTCGAGCGCATGCCGATCCACGCCATCCGGATCCTGAAACAACCAGTTCGCCGAGACGCCACCCGCCAGATGCGAGCGGCTCACCACCGAGTCGACGATGCTCGCGCCGTAGGACTGCCGATTGGCCCCCGTCCAGAACTGGGCGAGGCCACCCATGTGGTAGACGCGCGTGGCCGCGAGGTTGGCAGGATTGTCTTGCAGCGCTTCGAGCGAATTACTGAACGCACGCAACGCTCCGCCCATCGCGGCGATGCGTGGCGTTTCCAGCTCGGAGTAGTTGTAGCCAATCTCGGGCGGCAACTTGCTCGGGTCGGCATGGCTCCGCCCGGACAACAACAGGGCAGCCAGGCTCAGGCTACACGCGGAAACGCGGGCGATGCGCAAACTACGACGCCCATAGACCAGTCCCCGAGCGTTTGGCAACAAAACCAGCGGCTGCCCCACCACCCGCCGTGAGGGTAGTCTTGCCCCAACCCCAAAAACACGCGAAACCCCAGGCTTCGAGGGAGCAAGCGGCCACAAATGCCTCAAATGCCGACCTGCCGGCGCGTCAGCAAGCTCGCCCAGCTCGCGCTGTCAAACCAGCCCCGACGCGGCTGACGCGCGGGGCCCACCCTACCCGCGCCGTTCTCGCGCCAGCGACTTTCGCTCGCGCGGGAAACGCAGACTCAGCGAACTGGGTGCGCTGCACGAAACCGAGCGCAACGGAAACACGACAAGCCGATCTCGCCCCCGCTGTGCAACAAAAAACCGCGTGACAAATCTCACGGCAACGCCTGCTTGGAGTCGACGATCACACGGGTCATTGGTGACGCAGTCTGCTCGCGACCACACGCGCGTTTCCTCGTGTGATGGAACGCGCGGAACATGCGCGAGACGTTGGTCAATATCTAGAAGAGCGCCGCGCGTCTCTAGATCACCTGCACGCGAAAGTGATCGCAGAGCGAGATGATGCGAGAACAAATTTTGAAATCTAGACTCTTGACGCTGTGAAACCGCGGTTTTGATGCGATGACAAATCGGGCTGGCGTAAACATGCACGGAGCACGAATTCGCTCGTGAACCGAATCCTGTCAGAGTTTCATCACTTACTTGGCAGGTGGGGTGTCCAGCAACGCACGCGAGACTGCACGCATGTCCGTACGTGATTTTTATTCGACGGTTTTGACGCCAGATCGTCACCGATCAAAAATCGTCCATTGAAGCCCCTCACTCGAGGATGCTAGGTGACTCTCTCGTTTGGAGTTCTCGACCAGCGATGTCAGGCGATACCACCTCGAGCGACACGACCTGGGCCCGTGCTGCCCGTTCGGTCGATAAGCTCGACATGACTGCCGAAGACGGTGCTGCGAACCATTGGACCGCCAGTGATCTGGATGGCCGCGATCTGGATCGTAGTGCTCGTACTGGTTGTGCTCTAGCTACCCGTGGGATGACCGAGTACGTGGGGGCTGCTCATGAAGCGACTGCTGATGCGAAGGCGGCTGCGGAAGTCGCCACGGACGCGTTGTTCTCGCTGCCCACTGTTGTTCTGCGCGCGGGCGCGGATTGGCTGCTGGTCGACCGGACTTGTTCTGTTGCGACTGCATCCCGGTCTCCGTTGTTGAAGAGCCTCGCGGCGCTGGGGGGCGCTGGCGCGAGCTTCGAAAAGGTCGTCCGGTCTGGTGAGCGCTGCTCACCGTACGGCGGCTCGACTCCGCGTTAGCCCTTCGCGTTCGCCTCGGGGGCTCGCAGCATGGATGTGCAGCGAGTCCTGTGGGGCTGTTTTGACCCACCCTCTTGTCCAAACAGCTTGATGTAATGAACGTCTCACCTGAAGCGATCGATACTTGGCAGCGTGCATTGCAGAAGGCTCGTCTGCGCTCACCAGCGTCTTTCGATCAGTGGTTCTCGAGCGTGCAATTCGACGGCCTGTGTGACGGAGTTCTCGGCTTGACAGCTCGCGACGAGTTCGTCCGCGATTGGGTGAAAACCCATTTCTTGCCGGCCATGCTCACAGATCTCGGCGACGAGTTGGAGCAGCTGAGCCTCGAGCAGAAGTGTGTCGCGCAGAAGAGCGCGGCGGAGGCCGACGATGATGAAGCTCCGTCGAGCAGCTCCGGAACTGCGAGCGGCAGCAATCCAGGAATTCGCGTCGACTGGCGCATCTCCAGCCAGCTCTCGGCCCCCATTGGCACCTTGCCGTCGGCAGCGGAGAGGCCTGCGCCGAGCACCATCCCGCCCCCGCCGCCCAGCAGCACGCGCTGGCGTGAACCGGGAGCCCGTGAAACAGGAGCTCGTGAAACAGGCTTGCGCGCGACGCTCGCGGATTTTCCCGATGGGCTCCCGCAGCGCTCCAGCTTGCCGCCCGCGTTGGTGCAGCCGAATACCCAGCAGGGCGTTGCTCAGCCGAGTGCCTCGCCGTTGAATGCCTTGCAGCCGAGTGCCCCGAGCTCCCTTGCCCCGAGTTCCAGGCCCGCGCTCGCGCTGGTCGCTTCCGAGTCGGGCTCGCGGGACTCGGAGCCGCCGCGCTCCACGCGCCGTCCGCCGGGCGATGGCTCGGGCTCGGCGCGTCCGCCGGCGCGCCCCATTCCCAGCCTCAAGGGTGGCGATCCGATCAATCCCAAGCACACCTTCCCGAACTTCGTCGTCGGTCCCTCGAACGAGCTGGCCTATGCCGCGGCAGTGGCCTCGGCCGCCGTCGGCGGTCCTCGCTACAATCCGCTCTTCATCTGCGGCGGTACGGGTCTCGGCAAGACGCACCTGGCGCACTCGATCGCCCACCGGCTGATGGACGAGAAGGAGGCGCGTGTCTTGTACGTCTCCGCCGAGCGCTTCACGAACGAGTTCATCGAGGCGCTGCAGCACCACCGCATGGAGGAGTTCCGCACCCGCTACCGCCGCAATTGCGACGCGCTGCTCGTGGACGACATCCAGTTCCTGGCGGGCCGCGAACAGACGCAGGAGGAGTTCTTCCACACCTTCAACGCCCTGCGCGACGCCGACAAGCCGATCGTCGTCACCTCGGACAAGTACCCGCAAGAGCTGCAGCGCATGCCGGAACGGCTGATCTCGCGCTTCACCAGCGGGCTGGTCGCTGACGTACAAACGCCGGCGCTGGAAACCCGCGTCGCCATCGTGCGCAAGAAGGCTACCCTCGAGGGTATCCCGCTGCTCGACGACGTGGCGGTGCTGCTCGCGCAGACCATCAAGAGCAACGTGCGCGAGCTGGAAGGTGCGCTGATCCGTCTGGCAGCCAAGTCATCGCTGCTCGGGCGCCCCATCGATCTCGAGTTCGCGCAGAGCGAGCTATCACTCGTCTCGCCGCTCAAGGCCGACCAGAGCAGCGTGGAAGACATCCAGCGCGCGGTCTGCAGCCATTTCAGCTTCTCCAACGCGGAGCTGCTCAGCAAAGACCGCCACAAGAGCCTGGCTTTCGCGCGCCAGGTGGCGATGGACCTGTGCCGTCAGCGGCTGAAGTGCAGCTTCCCCGAGCTCGGGCGCGCTTTCGGCAACCGCGATCACACCACGGTGATGAGCGCCTGCCGTCGCGTCGAGTCCCTGCGCCGTCAGGATCCGGAGGTGAACGCGCACCTCCAGGCCATCGAAAACAAGCTCGCCTCCGAGGGCTGAGCTCAGCCCGCGGCTTCCTGGGCGGCGTCGCCGCCGTACATGCTCTCTGCGATCGCGAAGGTCGCCGCTTCGAGCTGGGCGTAGGCCTGGCGCATCGTGGCCATGTCGGCGCCACTCTCCAGCGCGTGCTTCAGGGCCTCCACGTGCTGGCGCACGCCCTCGGATGCCTGCTCGCTGATCAAGTCGGCGTAGCCCTCGAGCGCCTGCTCGGAGGTGTAGATCAGCGTCTTGGCCTGGTTGCTGAGCTCGGCCAGCTCCCGCCGCAGCTTGTCCGTTTCCTTGAAGCGGTCGCCCTCCTCCACCAGCCCGGCGATCTCGTCCGTGCTCAGGCCGCTCGTCGGCCGCACCTCGATCGACTGGCTGCGCTGAGTGCCGAGATCGGTGGCTTCGACGGAGAGAATGCCGTTCTCGTCGACGCGGAAGGTGACTTTGATCTTGGGCACGCCGCGCGGCGCTGGGGGGATGCCGGTGAGATCGAAGTTGGCCAGGCTGCGGTTGTCGGCGGCCATCTCGCGCTCGCCCTGCAGCACGTGGATCGGCACCTGCGGCTGGTTGTCGATGCTGGTCGTGAAGATTTCGCTCTGCTCGGTGGGGATGGTGGTGTTGCGCGGGAGCAGCACGGTGAAGATGCCGCCGCCCGTTTCCACCCCGATCGAGAGCGGGGTCACGTCGAGCAGCAAGACCTCCTGGATCTCGCCCGAGAGCGCTGCCGCCTGAATCGCGGCGCCGCAGGCCACCACCTCGTCGGGATTCACGCCCTTGTGCGGCTGCTTGCCGAAGAAGGACTGCACGGCGCGCTGCACGGCCGGCATGCGCGTCATACCGCCCACCAGCACGACCTGATGGATCTCGGAGGTGTCGATGCCCGAATCCTCGAGCACCTTGCGGCAGCAATCGACGGTGCGCTCCACCAGATCCGCCGTCCAGATCTCCAGCTCGCTGCGCTTGAGCGTGCGCTCCAGGTGCAGTGGCCCCGTCTTGCCGGTGGCAATGAACGGGATGTTCACTTCCGTATCGAGCGACGATGAGAGCTCGTGCTTGGCGCGCTCCGCCGCTTCCCGCAGGCGCTGCAGGGCCATGCGATCGAGGCGCAGGTCGACGTCGTACTTGGCTTTGAACTCCTCGGCGAGGTGGTCGATGATGCGGACGTCGAAGTCTTCACCGCCGAGGTGCGTGTCGCCGCCCGTGGCCTTGACGCTGAACACGCCCTTGTCGATATCGAGCAGAGAGATATCGAAGGTGCCGCCGCCGAGATCGTACACCGCGACGCGCTCGGATGCGTTCTGCTCCAGCCCGTAAGCGAGCGCCGCCGCCGTGGGCTCGTTCAGGATGCGCTTGATGTTGAGGCCGGCGATCGCGCCGGCGTCCTTGGTGGCCTGGCGCTGGGCATCGTCGAAGTAAGCGGGCACCGTGACGATCGCCTCTGTGACGGGCTCGCCCAGGAAGGCTTCGGCCACGTCACGCAGCAGACCCAGGATGATGCCCGAGACCTCGGGCGGCGACATCTCGTGGCCATTGACGTCGAGCCAGGCATCGCCGTTCTCGTGGCGCGCCACCTTGTAGGGCACCGACGTGGCGTGCTTCTGCACGTCCTCATCGTCGAACTTGCGACCCATGAGGCGCTTGACCGCAAAGATGGTGTTGGTGGCATTGCTGGTCGCCTGGCGTTTGGCGACCTGTCCCACCAGGCGCTCGCCCGTGGCCGTGAAGCCCACGACGGAAGGGGTGGTTCGGGCGCCATCCGCGTTCGGGATCACCTTGATCTCCGGTCGCCCGTCAGCGCCGGTGCCCTCGAGGACACACACGCACGAGTTGGTCGTACCGAGGTCGATGCCTATTATCTTGCCCATTCCCGCTCTTGGCGGCCGCTTTCCGAGGGCGCGCCGAGCGTCAGTACGGCAAGACTCCCCAACTCGCGTAGTGCAACACGCGAGAGGTGTTTTGAGGCGGCGCCTACCTGGGCGCCGCTAGCCTACATCAAGCGCCAGCCTGCATCCGGCAGGCGCCTACATCAGGCGTCTTTGGGAGGCGGCGAGGAGGGCGATGCCGCCTTGGACACCACGACCAGCGCCGGCCGCATCAGGCGGCCCTGCCAGCGGTAACCCGGCTGCAGCTCCGTCACGATGGCGCCTGGCGGCACCTCGGTGCTCACCACGTGCTGGACCGCCTCGTGCTCGGCGGGATCGAACGCCTTGCCTACCGTCTGCACGCGCTCGATGCCGAGCCCGCCCAGCGTGTCCTGGAACTGGCGCATCACCAGCTTGATGCCGTCCGCCAGCGCCTTCACGTCGGAGGCGGCGCCCGCATGGGCGACCGCGCGCTCCAGGTTGTCAAACGTGGGCAGGAGCGAGCGCACGAGGTTCTCCTGGACGCGCTTTTCCGCCTCCTCCAGGTCGCGCCGCGAGCGCTTCCGGAAATTGTCGAAGTCGGCCGCGGTGCGCAGCAGGCGGTCCTTCAGCTTCGCGACTTCGACCTCGGGCCCGTCGGGGGCCGGCGCCACGGGTGTGGCTACCTCCGCCGGGGTTTTGGCTTCTGCCGGGGGGGCCTCACTCTTCGTGGACCCGTTTTCCGCCTTCTGGGGATCGCTCTCGGTGCTCACGGCTGACCGTCACTATAACCACTCCTCGCGCGACGCAACGTGGAAGTCCCAACTATGGCCCAATGGCCGAGCCAGGATGCGGGGATCCCGCAGAAATGCCGCATCCTGCAAAACCGGTTGAGAGCCGCCGGGCGCAGGGGTACCCAAGCTGGCAATGCCCGATCTGCCCGATCTCAACGATGCCCAGCGCAGCGCAGTGCTGCACGGGGACGGCCCGCTGCTCGTATTCGCAGGCGCCGGCAGCGGCAAGACACGGGTCATCACCTATCGCATCGCGCGCCTGCTGAGCGAGGGCGTGCCCCCGTACCGCATCCTCGCGGTCACCTTCACCAACAAGGCCGCGGCGGAGCTACGCCATCGCCTCGAGAAGCTCGCTGGGGACGCGGCGCGCGATCTGTGGATGGGCACCTTCCACTCGCTCAGCGCCCGCCTGTTGCGTCGCTATGGCGCGGAGCTCGGGCTGAGCCAGCGCTTCTCCATCTACGACGACTCGGATCAGAAGGCGCTGATCACGCGCGTGATCAAGGACAACGGCTTCGACGAGCGCAGCCTGATCCCCAAGGCGTGCCTCGGGCGCATCCACGCCAAGAAGCGCGAGGGCATCACACCGGAGCAGCTGGCGCCCACCTTCGAGTTCGATGACGCGCTGCTGAAGATCTACACCGAGTACGAGAAGGCGCTGCGCGCGGCGGACGCCGTCGACTTCGATGACCTGATCCTGCTCATGGTCAAGCTGCTCGAGACGCATCCGAGTCCCGGCTCTGTAGGCGGGCAGGCCGGCGAAGAGCTGCGCAAACGCTACGATTACGTGCTGGTGGACGAGTTTCAGGACACCAACAACATCCAGTACCGCTGGGTGCGGGCGCTGGCGGCGCGGACCCGCAACCTGTGCGTGGTGGGCGACGACGACCAGAGCATCTACGCCTGGCGCGGCGCCGACATCCGCAACATCCGCGACTTCTCGCGCGACTTTCCCGACGCGGCGGTGGTCAAGCTGGAACAGAACTACCGCTCCAGCGCCAACATCGTGCGCTGCGCGCAGTGCGTGATCGAGGTGGCCGCGGAGCGCGCCGAGAAGAAGCTCTGGACGGCGGAACCGGCGGGCGAAAAAGTGATCCTGACCGCGATGCGCGACGAGCGCGATGAAGCGGAGCAGGTCGTGCGCACGCTGCGCGATCGCCTGCGCGCCGGCGTGCCCGCGCGCGAGCTGGCGGTGTTCTACCGCATCAACGCGCAGTCGCGCGTGCTCGAAGAAGCACTGCGCCGGGAGAACCTGCCGTACCAGATCGTGGGCGGCATGCGCTTCTTCGAGCGCGCCGAGGTCAAGAATCTGCTCTCCTACCTGCGCTTCCTCGATAACCCGAAGAGCGACGCCGATCTGGTGCGCATCTTCAACCTGCCGGCGCGCGGCCTGGGCAACAAAACTCTGGATCGGCTGCTGGCGAACGCCAGCGCAGCGGGCAGCAGCGTATTCGACGCGATCGAGACCAGCCTCCAGGATCCGGAGCTCAACTCCGGCGCCAAGAAGAAGCTGGCGGCCTTCCACGAGCTGATGACGGAGCTCGCGCGCCGCCGGCTGGACCTGCCCCCGAGCGAGCTCGCCCGGGAAGTGCTGCTGAAGACGGGCTATGAGGCGGCGCTGCGCGCGGAGAACAACGCCGAGGCCGACGCACGGCTGGAAAACCTCGCGGAGCTGATTGGTTCGATCAAGGAATACGAGAACGAATGCGAGCGCAACCAGCGCAAGGCCAACCTGGACGAGTACCTGGAGCGCGTCGCGCTGGTCAGCGACCAGGACGCGATCCAGGAAGGCAGCGCGGTGCTGCTGATGACCGTGCACAGCGCCAAGGGCCTGGAGTTCGACACGGTGCTGCTGACCGGCATGGAAGAAGAGACCTTCCCCTATCGGGGGCTCGAGTCAGAGAGCAACGATGAGCTGGAGGAAGAGCGCCGCCTCGCCTACGTGGCCATCACGCGCGCGCGCCGGCGCCTGTACATCAGCTACGCCGCCACGCGCATGATCTTCGGCAACACCAAGTACCTCGCGCCGAGCCGCTTCCTCGAACAATTGCCGAGCGACGTCGTCGAACACCGCGGTGCGTCCAGCTTCAACATGCGCATGCACGCAGCCGTGGCGCGCGCGCGCCAGGCCGAATACGCCGATCCGGATCCCGGAGAGAGCTGGGATCAGCGCGAGCCGGGCGAAGACGCGCCGGTGCGGCCCCCGGCGCGCAGCGCTGGGCTCAGCTGGAATCGGGGCTCAGCGGCGCCGGCACGGCCAGCGCCGGGGGGTTTTCGTCCTTCGGGTAGCGCCCGGCCCTCCCCGTTCGACCGAGGCTCCTCATCACGGCCCGCGGCGCGGCCTGCCCCCGGGGCACGGCCCTCGGCAGCCCGGCCCTCGGCAGCGCGCCCTGCCTCGCCACGATCTGCGCCGCGACCGGGCGAGCGCGTGATCGACACCAGTGCCTTTGGCGACGTCGCGGCGGGCGAAGGCGGATTACGCCGCGGAACGCGCGTGTTTCACCGCCGTTTCGGCAGCGGCGTGGTCGAAGAGTGCGAAGGCCCCGACAAGGTGGTCGCTCGCTTCAAGGGCTTCGGCACCAAGAAGGTAATGCAGGAGTTCCTCACCATCGAGGAATGAACCGCAGCGCACGCGGGCATCGAGAAAGAAGACTGGAATGAACAAGCGCCTGGCAATGTTGGAGAGCTTGACGGCGAGCGGCAAGGCCGACGCCTTCGCCTGGTACGGACTGGGCATGGAGTACCGTCGCGAGGGCCGCCGTGAGGACGCCGTGCGCACCTTCGAACAACTGCGCGCCCAGCACCCCGAGTACCTGCCGACGTACCTCATGGCGGGGCAGATCCTGATCGATGCGGCGCGCCCCGCTGATGCGCGCGAATGGCTCGAAGCCGGCGTCCAGCTCGCGCGCACGCAGGGCAACCACCACGCGCTCGGTGAGCTGGAGAGCGCGCTCGACGCACTGTCCTGAGCCCGAACGGCATCGTATTTTTGTGGCCGGGCCTGCCCTGTTCGGCCCGGAGCAAACCTCGGGGCTCAACCGTCGCTGAGCGCCCCGAGGTTTCGTGCGCGACGAACGGCGGAGGCCCGGCCCTGAGAGATCCCCGCGAACTGGTCGCGAAAAGAGCAGGAATCGGGGCTCGGCCTGCAAGGCACCCGCCGGCGCCAGGATGAGCCCAAAGTTCGCTGCGCCGCAGAGGACCGCAGCCACTCACTCGTGGCGCCACGGGTGCTGAAGCGGCCGGCAGCGGGCACATCCTGGCGACGCCCCAGGAGCTGTGGGGCCGAGCCCTCTCTGATTCTCACAACTCGCGGAAGTCCCCTTTATTTGTGAAGGTGGCAGGTTCCCCGAGGAACTCCACTTCGCGCAAAAAATGAGGGCTTTTTTCGTGGCGGTCTCTCAGGGCCGGGCCAAACCCAACCACAGCGCCGATGGCAGGGCTAGCCGAGGACGCTCTTCACGAACTCGATCAAGCGATCGGGCGTGAAGGGCTTGGCGATCAGGGTGAGGTGTGGATTGGCACCTTGGCCGTGCGTGTCTTCGGAGTATCCAGTCATGAAGATCACCGGCGGCGGCTCTTCGCGCTGGCTGACGCGCTCGGCGAGCTCGCGCCCGCCCATCACCGGCATCTGCAGGTCGGTCAGGATCAGTCGCACCTGTTTGCCGCCATCGAGCAGCGCCAGCGCTTCGACGCCGTTGCTTGCCGTCAGCGTGCGAAAGCCAGCGGAGCGCAGGATGCGCTCGGCGATGTAGCGCACCTGATCGACATCCTCGACGATCAGGATGTCGGCGTCGGACGCCGCCTGCGGCGGCGCATCGCAGGGAGCGGCAGCTTCGGCAATCGGCGCTGCCAGCGCGTCGATGCGCGGGAACCAGAGCGTGAAGCGCGTGCCCAGGTCAAGGTCGCTGACGCTCACCAGGCCATCGTTCTGGCGCGCCATGCCGTAGACAGAGGCCAGACCGAGCCCGGTGCCCCGCCCCTGCGGCTTGGTGGTGAAGTAGGGGTCGAAGATGCGCGGCAAGCGATCGGGATCGATGCCGCCGCCATTGTCGTCGACCTGGATGCAGACGTAGGCCCCGGCGGGCACGTCGCCCGGGAGCGCGCGCAGCGCCTCGCGGAGCTGCGTCGCCTCCAGGCGGATGGTGATACGCCCGGACCTGATGCCGAGCTGCTCGATCGCGTCCGCCGCGTTCACGACCAGGTTGGTGAGCATGCGCTCGACATGGCGCGGATCGACGCGCGCCCGCAGCGGACCGCGCGACGGCTCGATGCGCAGCGTGCCGCGGCGACCCACGGCGCGGTTCAGCAGGTCCTGGAACTTGACGACGACGTCGTTGAGGTCGACGGACTCGGGGCGAAACGGCTCGCGGCGCGCAAACGCCAGGAGCTGGCGCGTGAGCTCCATGCAGCGGCTGAGCGCGAGCCGCCCGCCTTCGATCAGCTCGTCGCGCTCTTCCGGCTCTTCCCCACCCTCGGCCAGCATCGAGAGGCTGGAGTCCATCACCAGCAGGTAGTTGTTGAAGTCGTGCGCGAGCCCAGCAGCGAGCGTGCCGATGGCCTCCATCTTGGCCGCGTGCCGCAGCTGGTCTTCGAGCTGCACTCGCTCGGTCACATCCATGCTGGTGCCCACGACGCGCTCGACGCCGTCGGCGAGTCGCATCATGGCCGCTTGTGTGTACAAATGGCGGATGCTCCCGTCGGCGCGCACCATGCGCACGCTGAGCGGCTCGCAGGAACGCTCGCGCACCAGCTGATCCCACCAGCGCCGCTGCTTCTCGCGATCGTCGGGGTGGACCCGCTCCAGGTGGGTGGCGGCGTCGGCATTCGGCTCCTCCACGCCCGTCAGAGCCTTGAGCCCCTCCGTCCAGACCATCTCCATGGCCTCGACACGCACCACGAAGCTGCCGATGCCCGCCACGCGCTCGGCGGCACGCGCGATGGCCAGCGCCTCCTCCAGCGCCACGGCGCTGCGCTTGCTCTCGGTGATGTCCTGCAGCGCGCCCACGACCTGGGTGATGCGATCGCCGTCGCGATAGACGCGCCCCGAGCCGCGGACGAAGCGGGCCTCGCCCGTGGTCTGATGGATGACGCGGTACTCGATGTCTTCGAACACGCCCTGCGAAAGGCGCTGGAATGCCTCCTTCACCCGCTCCAGGTCGTCAGGGTGGATGGCGGAGAAAAACGCCTCCGGGCTGGGCTGGACCGAGCCCGGCTCGTAGCCGAGGATGCGATGGAACTCGTCGGACCAGAGCGGATTCGGGTTGCCGGGTACCCACACGAACCCGCCCAGATGCGCGATGCGCATGCTCTCCATCAGCAGCGCTTCCACCCCCGAGTGGTAGCCCAGCTCCGGGGCACGCGGGGCGCCGGCGGTACTGTCCGGGGTGCGGGGTGTCCCCGCACCAGAGGCCCGGGGTGCCCCCGCAGCAGGCGACCTAGATGACCGCTCCAACACGCTTCATTCCGGCGTCTCGAGCACGCGCCTTTAGACCTGTGATCCGATCTGTCCCTTAGCACGGTGCGTCGTGCGAGGGGGCTTTCTTCGCTCAGGAGCCGCTCAAGGCCTCGACATCGTTGGCGAGCAGCGACGCCACGACCGGACGGGCCGCGAAGCTGTGGCGCAGCGGCAGGTCGCGGATGAGATCGCGCAATTCGCGCGCATAGCTGCCCGCGCGCCGCTGCAGATCCGCCGCCTGGGGCGATCCGGCGCTGGCGAGCGCGGCGCAGCACAGGCCGCGGGTCTCCAGCCCGTATTCGGAGCCCTGGATGGTCTCGAGGGCGCCCATGGCCGTGGTGGCCAGCAGGATCCCGGTGTGCTGCTCGCCGATGTCGACGCGGGCGGCCGCCTCGATGGCCATGGCATAAAAGTGGAACGCCACGTAGGCCTGCGCTTCGGCGACCTGGCGCGCTTCGAAGGCGTGCATCACCGCGCTGCCGTGATCACCGCGCTTGCGGGCCAGGAGCGCGCGCATGATCTTTTCGTGCACCGAATCGTAGGCGTTGCCGGTGGCGGCGCTCAGCGCCGCCGCGTCGGCGATCGACGCCTCCGCTTGCGCGAACTCCCCAATCTCCACGAACACCTCGGCGCTGGCCAGCAAGGTGGCGGCGCGCCCGTCCTGATCGCCGTAGCGCTCGTGCGCCTCGCGCGCGCGTTGCAGGTAGCTCTTGGCGCGCTCTACATCGCCGAGCCGCCAGTAGCATTGCCCGATGTTGCTCAAGGTCTTGGCGATCTGGAAGCGCCCGCCGATGCTCAGGTCGATGCGGATCGCCTCCAGGGCGAGCGCGATCGCGTCTTCGAAGCGGCCCAGCACGAACATGGCTCGGGCCAGCGAGTTCTTCGCGCGCGCCTCGGGCCTGCGCGCGCCCTCGTGCCGGAACACGGCGATCGCCTCGGCGTGCGCCTCCACTGCCTCGGCGACGCGCCCGACGCGCAGCAGCAATCCCCCGCGCGAGCGCAACACCTCGGCGCGCAGGCGCAGCGATGTGCCCCCTTTGCGCACAGTGTCGAGCGCGCGGTCACAGGCGGAGAGCGCGCCCTGCATGTCGCCCAGATCGCGGAGCAGGTCGGCCATCAGCGCCTGGGCCTCGCCCTCCAGCGCCGCCGAGCCCACGTGCCGCGCGGCCAGCTCGCCCTTTTGCGCCAGGGTCAGGCCGCGCGCGAGCCGCCCGGTGTCGAGATCGAAGCGCGAGCTACGGATCAGTGCCGTGGCGCCCCAGAGCGGGTGCTGGCTCTGGCGCGCATAGCGCCGCAGCTCGGTCAGGTGCGCGCGGCGCTCGCTCCAGCGGCCCTGAATGCGGCAGATGCCCTCCAGCGCCACGAGCGCGCTCGGCCGCTCGGGGTGGGACTCCGGCAGCACCGCCAGGGCGCGGTTGTAGTAGCGCGTGGCGAGCGGCAGCTGGTAGCTCATCCAGGCGGCGTTGGCGGCCTGCAGATAGAAGCTGCCCGCCTTCTCGCGGTCGCCGCCGCGGGCGAAGTGACGCGCCACGATCGCCGCCCCCAGCCCGTTGGCGACGGGTGCCTCGGCGATGCGTTCGCCAAGCCGGCAGTGCATCTGCTGCCGCTCGGCGTCGTCGAGGCCCAGGTACGCGACGTCGCGCGTCAGCGGGTGGCGCAGATCGACGGCGTCAGCGCGGGCGTCGCACAGGCCGCGCGCGCACAGCCGAGCCACGGCCTCTTCCGCCTCTGGTCCCACCAGCGCGTCCAGCTCCGACACCGCCAATGGACCACCCGCGACCGACAGCCAGGCGATGATGCGGTGCTCTTCCGGAGGCAGCTCGTTCAGGCGGTCGGCGATCAGCTGCTCCAGCGTGGAGGGCAGCGATTGCGCCGTCGAGCCCGCGCCCGCGACACGCGCCAGCCCGGCTTGCCCATCGGGCCCCTCCTTGAACTCGACCGTGCCGCGCTCCAGGAGCGCATCCACCATCTCCAGCAGGAAGAACGGGTTGCCCGCGGCGCGCGGCACCAGGTCCGCGCACACTTCCGCGACGCCCTCGGTCACGCCCAGGTGCTCCTGGACCAGACGCAGCTGGTTGTCGTGGCTGAGCCCGCCCAGCTCGATCGTGACCACACCTTCAATCACCTGCGCCACGTGCTCGTCGGGGCGCGTGACGAGGATGTTCAAGATCGGCAGCGCGTCGACCCGCCGCATCAAGCTGGAGACCAGCTCCAGGCTCTGCACGTCAGCCCAGTGAATGCCGTCCAGCACCACCACCCGCGGCGCCTGCTGCGCCAGGCGCGTGAACGCGCGGCGGATGCCGGTCGCCAGCAGGCGCCGGTGCCGCGCCACGTCTGCCTCGTCATCCGCGCGCGCCAGCCGCCCCGTGGCGAGCTCGGCCATGATGGCGATGATCTCGGCACGGTTCACGCCTTCCAGCGCCTCGCCGAGCGCATGCTCGACCAGCGACTGCGCTTCCTCCAGCGGCTGCTCGAGCCGCGTGCCGGTGAGCTCGCGCAGCCACTGACCCGCGTTCGAGAACGGCAGCTCGCGGCGCGCCGGAGAGCACTCGACGCGCAGCACGCGCGCGTCCGGCGGCAGCTCGCCGAGGAAGGCGCTGGCGAGCGCCGTCTTGCCGATGCCCATCTCGCCGATGATCACGCGCGAGACGACCGCGCCCGCTCCGCCCGCGGCGCCCAGCGGCCCGCCCACTCCGGGGCCGCCCGCGCGCGTGACGCACTGATGATAGGCGGCGTGCAAGTCGGCGAGCTCCGCGTCGCGGCCGATCAGCTCGCGCAGGGCGACCGCGTGCTGCTGCTGCTTCTCCTCGCGCGTCAGCGGCCGGCGCAACGCGTAGGTGTGCATGTTGCGGGGCAGCCGCGACCACTGCGGCACCTCGAACTCCACGCTGGGCACATCCGCCCACACGAAATCGCGCCGCACCAGCCGGTACAGCCCTCCGGCGACCCAGGTCTGGTGAGGCGGCGCCTTCTCCGCCAGCAAGGCCGCGAGCCGCGTGCCAGGGCCCTGAAGCGTGTGCCGGATCAGGTGACCGGCGTCGTCGCGCTGGCCGGCGGCGATGCCGCGCACGATGCCCACGCTGGCCGCCAGCTGCACGGGCAGCCCATCGCACACGCCCTGGATCGCCTCGTGGACGTCGACCGCGAGCCAGGCCGCGTTCGCGGCGGCGCCCGACGGGTTCGCCATCAAGCCCACCACCGCCTGAGCGGTCTCCACGGCCTCGCCCGGCGTGCCTCCGTCCGTGGCCGGCACGAAGCCGCTCCAGGTCCAGGTGCTGCCGCGCTTGAAGGCGATCTCCCCGAGCGTCGCGCGCAGCCGCTCCATCAGCCGCGACGTGCGCGGGCCGCCGATCGCCCCGCGCAGGGGATCGAGGTGGTGCAGGCGCAAGGCGACGATCGCCACGTGCCGCACCTCGCGCCCCACGCGGTCGCGCAAGCGCGGGCGGCGCAGCGAGCGGCTGGTACCGCCGCTGACCGACTCGGAGCCGGGCTCCCCGGTGACCGAGCCGGGCTGCGACGCGGGGCGCTCGGGATCGAGCAGCGGGTCCTCCTCGACGGGCGGCGGCTCGCGCTGCACGAAGCGCTCCACCACCGCGCCCAGCGCGTCGGAGTCGACCAGCACCTGCTTCTCCAACAGCACGCGCGTGATCGCGGCGGCGAAGTCGCGCGCCGTCTGGAAGCGGTTGTCCGGGTCCTTGGAGAGCGCGCGCATCACGATCGCCTCCAGCTCCGGCGGCACGCCGCGCGCGAACACGCTGGGTGCCTCGATCGCGCCGGCGCGCACGACCTCCAGCAGCTCCCTGCCCTCTTCGCGCACGTACAGCTGCCGCCCCGAGAGCAGCTCGTGCAGGATGATACCCAGCGAGAAGATGTCGGAGCGCCGATTGACCTTCTCGCCGCGCGCCTGCTCGGGCGACATGTAGCTGATCTTGCCCTTGAGCACGCCCGGCTCTTCGCGGAACACGTTGGCCGTGGCGATGCCGAAGTCGGCCACCTTCACGGCGCCGTCGAAGCTGAGCAGAATGTTCTGCGGCGAGACATCGCGATGCACGATCTCGAGCGGCTGCCCGCGATCGTCCGTGCGCTCATGCGCATAGTGCAGGCCGCGCCCGACCTCGCTCACGATGTAGGCGGCGACGTACGGCGGCAGCCGCTCATCATCCTTGCGCGCGCGGCGCATCAGCTTGCCGAGGTCCGGGCCCTCGACATACTCCATGCTCAGCAGCTGCCCCGCCTCGCCCGCGTCCTGGAAGTCGTAGACCTGGACGATGTTGGGGTGGTTGAGCCGCGTGGCGAGCCGCGCTTCCTCGGCAAACATCGCCCGAAAACTGTCGGAGGAGATGTGCTGAGGGAGGATGCGCTTCACCACCAGGAGCTTGTAGGTGCCTTCCGCCCCTCGGCGCTTGGCGAGGAAGACCTCCGCCATGCCGCCCGACCCCAGGCGCCGAACCAGCTCGAAATCAGCGAGATGCCGGGGAATGCTGCGCGGAGATTCGTTCATGCCGAGACCTTCGCCAGGCTCCAGTGTGGCACAGAATCGCTCAATAAGCAGACCTCGGGGTGCGGGGTGCCCCCGCAAAAAGCAGCGCCCTGCGTCGGCCGAGGACCCCGAGCCTGTCACCGGGGTGACGGCCCCGCCGCTCCCCGACGGCGCAATCGATCGACATCGTGTAGGCTCAGGGCTACAAAAGTCGCTTCAGTGCACGGAGCTTCCCACCGCATGCGGCCCATTCATTTCGCGGGGACACCTCGCGCCCCGATCCTGTCGTCCCTCTTGCTGCTCGCGCTCGGCCTGGGTCCGCTGGCGTGCGCGCCCAGTCAGCTCCCCCCGCCGAAGGCCGCGAACGGCGCCGAGGCAACGCCCATCGAAAACGTCGACGTCAATGACGACGGCTTCGCTGCGGCGACCATCGCCGTGCTGCAGACCAAGGCGGCGACGCCGCGCCGCTTCGGCTTGCTCGTGGGCGTGGTGCAACGCCAGCTGGAGCGCTCCACGCGCTATTTCGAAGCGGGGCACGACGAGATGGCGCTGGCGGCCCTGCGCGGCGCCCTGTACCTGCTGCGCGCGGGCGAGCTGCGCACGGAAATGCTGGCCGGCCGGAGCGCGGCTCTGAGCCACGGTGCGGGAGCGCTCGCCAAACTCGGCAACGAGGGCCAGGCGGATGCGCTCTATTCACTGCTGGTCGATCGCCTGCCCGCCGGTCCCGAGCGCAAAGACGCGGAGGAGCACCTGGAGGCGCTGCGGCGCTGGCAGCAGGACACGCGCCCGCCGGGCTCGATGCAGGCGCGCGCCTCGGCCCAGCAAGCAGCACTTCAGCAAGCGTTGCTCGATCCCTCCTCGCAAGCCCTGGAGCGCGCCCATCAGGAGACGGTGCGCTGGGCGGAGCAGGCCATGACCTTCGGCGCCGAACAGATGGCTCCGCAGAGCCTGTTCGAGCAAGACGAGAGCCTGGAGGCGTTCCGCGCCATCCGCACTGGGCCGCTGACGCTGGTGGCACTCTACCTGCGCCAGGGGGACGCTGCCGGCGCGCTGCAGGCGCTGGACGACGAAAACATCTCGCGCATCACCGCGCCCAGCCTGCACGAGCGCGTGGAGAGCGCGGCCACGGACAACGACCCCGACGCCTGGGCGGAGCTGTTTCGCTTGTTCGAGTCCGCGGACGGCAGCGACGAAAACGGCATCACGCTCGACTCGGATCTGGCGCGCGCCGCCTCCTGGGGCGCGGCGATCGAGCTGTACCGCGCCGAGCCGCGCTCCTTCCGCGCCGCCATGCCGATCTGCAGCTTGATGCTCGCGCACGGCATGGCCGAGGTCGCGCCGGTGATCCTGGAGCAGGCGCTCGAGCACTCCGATCAGACGCGCGAAGCCAGCTGGGCGCTGCGCTATGTGCTGGAAGCGATCCGCCAGGACGAAGCGCTGGGCGATCTGCCGGCGGCGCGCCGCACCTTTGCGCACGCGCAGGCGCTGATCAAGCTCTCCGAGCGCGAGGTGTACGGCGGGCGCGTCACGCCCTCCTCGGGCCGCTTGCACTTCTTCATGGGCGCGATCGAAGCCGGCGCGGGCGACCTCGAGCGCGCGCAGCCCGAGGTGGAGCGCGCGGTGCAGCTCGAGCCGACGGCGGACGCGCTGCGCTTGCTCGCCTCGATCGATCGCCAGCGCAAGGACCTGAAGGGCGCGCTCGCGGCGCTCGACCGCGTCATCGAGATCAGCAAGGGCACAGGCGACGCGGCCTCGCAGGCGGAGAGCCAGCTCCTGCGTTTTGAAGTGCAGCGCGAGCTGGGCGCCAGTAATCCGGCAGCCATTCCCAAGGCCGAGGAGAGCCTCGAGTCGGCGCTGATGCTCGGTCTCTCGGCGCGCACCGCGGCCCAGACGGGCCAGGACCTGGCCGTTGCCGAGCGCGTGCTCGGCCGCGTGCTGGAGCTCTACGACGAACGCGACGCCGCCGCGCGCGCCGCCAAGCGCGCCTACGAAGCGTCGCGCAATGACGTGCGGCAGATGACGGAGACCGTGCTCGACAGCTCGCGCCGCGCGCTCACGCTGGGCGACCTGCGCGCCGCCCGCGACTCCGTGCGCCGCGCCGTCACGGCGGACCTCGCCGACGAGGACACCGTGTACGCCGCCCTCTGGCTCAAGTTGCTCGAACAGCGCCTGCGCGTCGCCAGCGACGGCACCGCGGAAGAGGCGTTGCAAAAGATCGACTCGGCCACCGGCTGGGTGGCAAAGCTCGCCGCCTGGGGGCGGGGCCGCATGTCCTCCCAGGAGCTGCTGAAGCAAGCGTCCAGCCCCGTCGAGCGCGTCGAAGCCACCTTCTACGCGGCCATGTCCGTCCCCAACGACCAGCAGCGCGTCGACGGCCTCGAACAAGTTGCCTCCAGCGAAGCCATCCAGCTGGTCGAGGTCACGATCGCCCGCGACCTGCTCGCCAGCCGCGCCAAGCTGCCCAAGCCGAAGCTGCCCCCGAACATCGCCCTGCCCTGATTCAGGGGCAGCCGCCCGACCCCGGGACGACGCAAACATCCGCCTGATTGAGCCGCTGATAGTCGAGGCTGGGCGTGCGCGACTCGCCGATCTGACCGATTTTCGCAAAGTCGCCGTAGCCGAGCTGGCCCGACTCGTTGTGGCCCCAGCAGCGAACGCTGCCTGACGCCAGGATGGCGCAGTTGTGGGAGCCTCCGGAGAACACGCGCTGCGCCCGAGGGTTGCCTTCGGCAGCGCTCGCGGCGCCCAGCTGCACGACGCCTTGATCCGGCATGAGTGCGTATTGTTCGGCGGGCGTCAGCGTCCCGCCGATGCCGGCCATGCCATCCTTCTGGGTCATGCCATAGCCGAGCTGGGGCCCTGCTTCTCCCCAGCAGCGAATGGCACCCCGCGTATCGAGCGCGCAGCCGTGGCGGATGCCGAGCCCAAAGGAAAGCACCGACACGCCGGCGCCCAGCTCGACGGGACCTGGGGGCACGGACAGCGTGTTGCCGGCGCTCACCTCGGGGTAGCCGGCGCGCGACTGATCGTTGCGCCCCCAGCAGCGCAAATCACCCCGGTTGTCGAGCGCACGCTCTCTCGCTGGCTTGGCCGGCGGAAGCGCGCGCGCACGCCCCCGCGCCCGCGTCCGCCGCGAGCGCTCCCGACGACCGCGCGGCGCAGGCTCGCGATGCCTTCTCCGAGGGGCTGCGCCTGGTCGAAGCCAAAGAGTACGGGGCAGCAGAGTCCGCCTTTGCGCGCGCGTATGCGCTCGAGCCACACCCGCTGGCGCTCTACAACCTGGGTCAGTGTCAGGCGCGCCTCGGCCGATATGGGGATGCCGCGCAGACGCTGGAACGCTTTCTGGATCACGGGGGCGAAGCCATCGACGCTGCTCAGCGCGCCGCCGTCACGAGCCAAATCGCCGAGCTGCGTGCCCGTGTGGGCGCGAACGGCGCAGCGGAGGCCGCGCCAGCGGTGATGCCCGCCGCCCCCTCCCCCGCGGCCGTGCCCCTCCAACCCCAGTCGTCCGCTGCATCCCCGGCGCTCGCTGCCTCCGGGCACTCGCACACGTGGGGCTGGATCTTCGGCGGAACGGGCTTCGCACTGTTGGGAACGGCGGCCGTGCTCTCGGTCTGGAACGCCGGACGTTACGGTACGTGGAAAACGGACCGAATCGAGCTGGAGGGGATCTCGAATCGCGAGCTGCTGGTCCAGCAGGATGCCGCCGCCTGGGACAGGACTCACGCGAGCAACGAGCGTCTGGCATCCATCCAGCGCGTGGACGTGCTGAGCGCCATCACGGCAGGGGTCGGCGCGGCGGCCCTGGGCCTCGGTGTCTGGCAGCTGCTCACTGGGGAGAATGCGAGCGCCGACACACACCAGCAATCGTCCGCGGCTCCGCTCGCCTGGCGCTGGACCTGGTAAGCACGCTCGCGATGCTTGCGGCGGGGGCCCGCCTGGGCGGGAGCCCAGCCGAAAATGGCCCGTTTTGGCTAACTTGGCTATTTCGCCTTTGTCGCGAGAGGCGGCCGAGACCGCGCAAATTCAGCCATTTTTTCCCTGATTCTGCTGGCACATGGGTTGCTGGTCGGGTCCTGGCGATCGCGCACTGGCGCGGTCGCTGCTCGGACCGTGGACTGCCATTTCAACTACCTGCGATGCCCCGAGCTGCCCGGGGTGGAATACCTCGAAGCGTCCGCCCTCCCGAGCTGGCGCTGGTATCTGGCGCGCTCCGTCTGGATTGCTCCCGTCAGCTGGGAGGGTGAAGTCGAGTGCCACCAGCAACGCCACCGGCTGTCGCCCGGTCGCTTGCTGTACGCCGATCCGGACGACGTGTGCCGCGCAGTGCATGTGGATCGGCGCGGCACACTGAGCGCTCTGTTCATCGACTCGAGCCGCTACCGGCCGCTCTCCGCGCCCGCCGCGCCCGACCGTGCCCCTCCGCCTCTGGAACGCTTCGCCGCGTTCAGCCAGGCCATCCGCTCCGGCGCACCGGCGGCGCAGCTGCGGGCGCAGATCAGCGGGTTGCTCGACAGCGCGGCCAGCCCCTGCCCGGAGCTGCTGCGCTGCCAGCGAGCCGCCCGCGCCACCACGCGCATCGCTGCGCGCCTGCGCGAGTGGATCGATTGCGATTGCCGGCGCGAGCAGAGCTTGACGAGCCTCGCCGAGCGGCTGGGCGTCACTCGCTTTCAAGCGCTGCGCGCCTTCAAGCAGCACTTTGGATTGACGCCGTCGGCGTATCAAATGTGTTTGCGCATCGCGGGCGCGCGCGACGCTTTGCGCGGCGGAGCTACGCCGGCGGAAGTCGCGGCCGACTATGGCTTCAGCGACCAGAGCCATCTGGGGCGTCACTTCAAGCGGGAGCTCGGCGTGAGCCCGGGCCGCTATTCGCGCCCCCGGCTCGCCTCCCCGGCGCCTCCCCGACGCGGTCTTGCAGCGCCCCGAGGTGGGAGCGAGTGTGGCCCAGCGCAGGCCCGGCCCAAATCTTCTGTACAGGTAGCGCGCGGCCGGAGCCGGCTGCTGCAAGCGCAGGCTTCGTTCGCAAATGAGACGTCCGCATGAGGGCGGATGCGGCGGCATGTATGCGCAATGGGCAGGTGGGAGCCCAGCGAAAGGGGCCTCGGTTTGTGCGCTGGCGCCGGTGAGGCTAGGCTTAAAGGATGCCGGGGCCGGAATCCGAGCGCAGGATGTTTCCACGCGAGTCGATTGAGCTCGTCGTGCGCTATCAGCGCCTGAACGCTTTCTTTGCCGATTATGTGAAGAACATCTCGCGCGGGGGCACGTTCGTGGCCACCAACGAGCCGCTGCCGCCAGACACGGAGTTCGTGTTTTCGCTGGCGGTGCCCGAGATGGAGGATCCGCTGCAGCTGCGCGCGAAGGTGATGTGGACCACCGCGCCCGACGCCGCGAACGATGGGCAGCCCGCCGGCATGGGCATCCAGTTTCAGTACCGCGATGCCGAGGAGCGCGGGCGTCTGGAGCGGCTGATCGAGCAGTTGATCGTGGATCAGCTCGGGCAGCGGCACGCCGATCATCTGCTAGGCCGCGTGGCCAGCTAGCAGCGCTCGCTCTGTCGGCGCGACGTACCGCGGCGCTTGCCCCGTTCTGGGCTGGAGGGGATCCTCCGCGCCATGAACAATCAGCGAATCGGGTTCATCGGCGCCGGCAACATGGCCACCGCCTTGCTGCGGGGGCTGCTGCGCGCCCAGCGCGTGACGCCCGAGCAAATCAGGGTCAGCGATGTCGATGGCGCCAAGCGCGAACAGTGCGCCAAGGCGCACGGGGTACAAGCCGCCGCCAGCAACGCGGAGCTGTGCGCCTGGGCGTCGACGGTGGTGCTCGCCGTAAAGCCGCAGAGCTTGCCGGGCGTGCTGAAGGAGTGCGCCGCGTCGCTGCAGCCGTCGTCACTGGTGATCTCGATCGCCGCCGGGGTGCGCACGAGCACGATCGGCGACGCCCTGGCGAGCGCGCGCATCGTGCGCGCGATGCCCAACACGCCAGCGCTGGTGGGCGCCGGCGCCACGGCGCTGTGCGCGGGTCCGCGCGCCGGCGCGGGCGAGGTCGAGTTCGCGCGCTCGCTGTTCGACGCCTGCGGGCGCAGCGTGGTCGTCGATGAGACACACATGGACGCGGTCACGGGCCTGTCCGGCAGCGGCCCGGCTTACGTGATGCTCGTGATCGAGTCGCTGGCAGACGGCGGAGTGGCCGCGGGCTTGAGCCGCGAGACTGCGTTGTTGCTCGCCACACAGACCGTGCTGGGCTCCGCACAGTTGCTCCTGGAGAGCGGCGAGCATCCCGCGACGTGGAAGGATCGCGTGACCAGCCCCGGCGGCACGACGGCGGCAGGACTCGCCGCGCTCGAAGGTGGCAGGCTGCGCTACACCCTGGGACGCGCTGTGCAACATGCCACCCGGCGCGCTCACGAGCTCGGCAACCGCTGACCTCGAGCCAGCCGCCGCTCCCCGCTTCCCCTCTTCACCTTCGTATTCCGGAAAGGCACGTACCCCGGAAAGCGAAAGAGTCCGCGCAGAGGGGCCGGGGGGGGACAGCCTCGCTCCGCGCGGACCACGGTCACGTACCAGCAAGTATCGTAGATTGCAAATCCCGTATCGCGAACGAGCGCACTACATTTCACTGCTTTCGTTCTCGCATGCGCGACATTTCAAAAGTGAAAGGCTCGGAGCCCAAACTCGCTATTGACTCGAGCTCTCGCTGGTCTCGAAAGTTCTCGATCGACTGCCATCTCGCGATGAGACAGCAAGCCTCACGGCGCGCAGGAAAAGCCCCAGCGTCGATCGTCCGAGGGGTCGGTGACGACCAAGGGCAAGCCCCCGCGTCCGGGCGTCACATCGTTGCTCTTCGACTCGTTGCCGGCAGGGCCATCCACGAGGGCGCCGAGCGCATCTACACACACACCGGTCTCATCCAGAAGGACGCGCGCGGTGAGGCGCTTGGTGCGCAGCCCGGCGCTGCTGCCGACGAAATCCAGATGGGTGTTCGACTCGGAGAGAGCGCTGTCCGTGAGCGGGACACCCGATACAGCGAGCCAGCCCGGCTGCCCCGCGGCGCAACGCGGAGGCACTCGGCCGAGCACGTCGTTCGGGATGTGGAACCCGGGCTTCGGCTCAAAGGTTTCCAGATCGATGGGGATCACGTACCAGCCAGCACCGGAAGACTTCTGCAACAGACCGAGCTCATCGCCTCGCACGCTGCGGATCAGCTGTGTGGAGATGCGCCCCCACAGTGGATACGTGGCCAGCAGGTCGAGCTTGCCTTGCTCGATGCGATAGAGCTGAAACTGCTCGGCGCGGTACGCGCCGAGGTACCAGCGGTCGTTCACCTCGTAAGCGCCGGCGAGCGCGCCGAGATCTCCCGCGCTCGGCGCGAGCAACGTGCTCACGGAACGGTCGCGGCCGATCAAATGCAGGCTGCTCTCGGAGCGGACCCGGATCTGGACCAGCGCCGAGTCGCCCTCGGCACCCTGCCGCAGCCACCAGTCCACGCCGGTGCTGCTGTCGAGGTTAAAGGCCTGCGCAGCGCTCGAGGCGTCCGCCCAGGGGGTACGCGAAGGCAGAGTGCTCCAGGGCGGATCGAGCGAGAAGCGATCGCCGACCCTCAGCGCCCAGCGCCCGTGGCGGGACCAATCTGCCCTGCCCGGCCCCCAGGCATAGGCTCGGTAGGCGCCGTTCTCGTTCGTCTCACCGAAGACGTAGCCGACGTCGCCGGGCGCCCGAGTGGGTGGCAGCACCCCCTGGAACTGAATCCAGGCGCTGCTCTCCGGAGGCTCTCCGACCGCCGCCGTGGCGCGCGGACGCGCCGCGCTCGCCCCGCGCCGGCGCCCTTCCACGGCGCCTCCCGGCCCCGATGCCGGTCCCGCTGCAGCTGCGGCACGCGCCAGCGCATCGCTGCGATTGCCAGCCCGCGCGCCCGTGGCGCGGCACTCCAGCGTCCAGAAGGCGAAGCCCGGCGCAGGGAAAGCGACGCGCGCCGGTGCTTCCGGGCGCGCCGGCTCGGGCGCCTCCGCCGGGTTGCCATAGCCGACGCGCAGCCAGTCGTCGTGCACGCAGCCGACCGGCGTGCAGCCGCGGAGCGGCCGTGTCGCCGTGCGCCCGAGGCCCGCGGCGAGCAGCACCGGAGGTACCTCGGAGACACGCCATTCGAAGCCGTGATCCGCGCTCTCCCGCAGGCTGGCGGAAGCCGCGATCTGCAGCGCGTGGGAGCCGAAGAACGAGGTCTCGTCGACGCCGTCTTGCAAACGACCGAGTTGCACCACGCCTTCCAGATCGACGTGCGCGCCGACAAACGCCTGCGCGCCCACCACCCATGCGCCGAGCTTGCCGGGCGCCACCTCCCACAGCTCATCGAGCCACAGCCCGGAGCGTGCCAGCCGCGCCGAAGGACCCGTGCGAGGCTCGAGGCTGAGCTCGCGCTCATTGCTGCTGCTGCCCGGCCCCAGCAGCGACAGGCGCCCCGGCGCGCTGGAGCGCGGCGGGCTCAGGATCGCGACCCG
>JAICTU010000496.1 GCA_025936205.1 Polyangiaceae bacterium
CGTTTCCCAGCAGCCGTTTCCCAGCAGCCGTTTCCCAGCAGCCGTTTCCCAGCAGCCGTTTCCCAGCAGCCGTTTCCCAGCAGCCGTTTCCCAGCAGCCAGTTGCCCGCCATGACTTCCCTTCCCTGTCTTCCTCACTCGAGCGAGCGCGGCATCTGGGCCTGCCTCGCAGGCGTGCTCGTGTGCTCGGCCTGCGCCGCCGGCGGCGGCCAGGGAGGCGAGACCTCCGTGACGCAATCGGCGCAAGGCGGATCCGGTAAGCCGTCGACCCCAAGCACGCCCGTCACCGGCGCAGCGCCGTCCGCCCCAGACGGGCCGATGTTCAACGCGGATGATCTCGTTCCGACCGATGAGTGCGACGGCAATCTGCCCGTCGTCTATCGGGACTTCAGTCAGGCCCACCCGGACTTCGAGATGGCTTTCCGCGGCGACGTGGTGCGCCGGCAGCTGATCGAGCCCGCGCTCGGCGCCGACGGCAAGCCGGTGTTCAAGAGCAGCGTGGGCTGCCCCGCGAAGAAAGACACGCCCACCTCCTGCGAGAACTGGAGCGTGCAGCAGCCCGTCATCACCAGCGCGGACTCGTTCAATCAGTGGTACCGCGACACGCCCGGCGTGAACATCGCCTTTGAAAAGACGCTGGAGCTGGTGGACAGCGGCAACGGTCTGTACAAGTTCAGCAGCACCGAGTTCTTCCCGCTGGGCAATGATCAGGGCTTCGGCATCACGCCCGCGGGGGCGGGCCACAACTTCCTGTTCACCACGGAAGTCCACGTCACTTTCGAGTACGTGAAAGGGCAGACCTTCACCTTTCAGGGCGACGATGACATGTGGATCTTCGTCAACGGAAAGCTGGCTCTGGACCTCGGGAGCATGCACTCCTCGGAGCGAGGCGTGATCAACTTCGATGCGCAGGCGGCGGATCTCGGAATCGTGGCTGGGCGCGCGTATCCGATGGATATCTTCCACGCCGAGCGCCACACGTCGGCGTCCAATTTCGGCGTCGAGACCAACATCGCCTGCTTCTCGCCGCCGATCGTTCGCTGAGTTGCTGCTTCTCGGCGCCGATCGTTCGCTGAGTTACGGCTTCGCTGAGTTACGGCTTCGCTGAGCTACTGGTTCGTGGGCTCAGCGCGTCGGCGAGGGCTCAGCCTCGGACGGAGGTAAGTCGGAGTCTGCTTCACCCGGCGAGCCCGCCGTGCTCAACCCCCATTCGCGCACGCGATATTGCACGGTGCGGCGGCTGATCCCCAGCACCTCGGCGGCACGCGTCGTGGACCCGCCCACTGCCTTCAATGTCTCCGTGATGGCGTAGCGCTCGATCTCGGCCAGGGTCGCGCCCGGGATGATCAGCTTCAGCCCCTCGTTGACGAGCGGTCGCTGGGCGACGATGGGCAGATCTCCCGCGTCAACCCAGCCGGTCTCGCTCAGGACCACGGCTTGCTCGACCGTGTTCTGCAGCTCGCGCACGTTGCCCGGCCAGGGGTAATCCATCATCAGCAGCTTGGCTGCCTCCGTGAAGCCCATGACCTCCACCTCGTTTTCCGCCGCGGCGCGCTGCAGAAAGTGGTTGGCGAGACGCAACACGTCGCTCGGGCGGTCGCGCAGCGGCGGCACCGCGATGCGGACGACGTTCAGACGGTAGTAGAGATCTTCGCGAAAGCGCCCCTCGTTCACGAGGTGCATCAGGTCCTTGTTCGTCGCGGCGACGATGCGCACGTCGACCTTGAGCGTCTCGTTGCCGCCCACGCGCTCGAACTCGCGCTCCTGCAGAAAGCGCAGCAGCTTGATCTGCACGGGCAGCGGCACCTCGCTGATCTCGTCCAGGAACAGCGTGCCACCGTTGGCCTGCTCGAAGCGCCCCTCCCGCCGGCGATCGGCGCCGGTGAACGCGCCCTTCTCGTGACCGAACAGCTCCGACTCCAGCACGGATTCCGAGAGCGCCGCGCAGTTGAGCTTGATGAAGCGAGCCGCGCTGCGCTTCGAGTTCTGGTGCAGGGACGCGGCGATCAGCTCCTTGCCGGTGCCGCTCTCGCCCAGGATCAGCACGTTGGCGCGGGTCTGCGCGACTTGCGCCACCTTCTTGAGCAAGGCTTGCATGCTCGGGTGGCTGCCGATGATCTCGTCGAAGCGCGCCTGGGAGAGGATGTTCTGGGCGCGATTCTTGAAGCGTGCCGCATCGCGGATCACCCGCGAACGCTCCAGCGCGCGCTCCACCAGCGGGACGAGATCCGCCGGCTCGCTTTCGGGCGCGGGCTCATGCCCCCGGCCGTTCGAGTGAGCGACGGCCACTGCCGGAGGGGGCGCCGAAGAAGCGGACGTTGGGGGGCGAGTCCAGCTCAGGAAGCCGCAGGCGGGATAGCTGCGCCGGCCTCGCTCCAGAAACTCGAAAGCATCGGTGCCGCCCGCGCTGAGATCGACCACGGTGACCTGAGGGTCGAACTGATCGACGAGCGAAAATCCGTCCGCGTCGGGCCCGCACGCTCGCACGACAAAGCCGACGCCGCTCAGCCGATCTGCGTGGGTGCGAATCTGCTCCGGGTTGGGGCTGACCAGGAGTACCCGGGCCTCCGCAGTTTCCGGCATCCTGGATCGTTCATGCATGTTTTCCGGGTCATTTTCCAGGGGGTTCCATGGCCCCCGGAGGGAGGCGCCCGCCCGCCCGCGGCGCGGGGCGCGCGGCGGCTCTCTAACCTCGCGAAAGTGTTTCCGCGCCTGCGGAAACAGCGCCGGGCTGGTATCCGCGCAAAAAATCCGTACGCGGGCGGCGCCGCAAAAATCAGCGGGGCGGGCTGCTGATCCGGGCGAGAGAACGCGACGAGCGCGGCAGCAGCGGGTGTTTCAGCCCGAGTGTGACACAGTGGATCGCCCCGCCGTTCTCGATCATCTCGTCGGAGTCGACGCCCACCACTTGCACGCCCGCCAGCGCCTGCGCCAAGCGGGCGTGCGCCAGCGCCTGGAGCGCCGGATCGACCATCGAGTAGCTGGGCACGAAATAGTGCGAGGGAGTGCGCAGACCATTCACGTAGGAAAAGTAGAGGTCCTCGCGGTTGACCAGCGGCAGCTCTACGAACTCCAGGCTACGGCCGTCGGCCTCGGCTGCCTGCGCCAGCGCCTGCCGCGCGCCGAGCAGCGCCTCCTGCACGTCCGGGGGACTGTCCGCCGTCGGAACGGCGATGGCAGCCAGGCTGGGTGATAGAAACTGCGCCAACATGTCCACATGCCCGGTCGCCTCGGAGGGCAATTGCGGGAGCCGAGCCAGGGTGCGGCAGCCGATGGTCTCCAGGAAATCTTCCCACTGGTCCTCTCGCGCGTCGGCCAGACCCAGATCTTGGAGGCTGGACTCGGTGATGCCGCACAAGCCTTCACCGTTGCTGATGATACCGCCGCCTTCGAGGTGAAATTGTGGCTCCGCCTGGTGCGGCGTCTCGAAGATCTCACTCAATGACACCGGCATCGCGTCGTCCCGCGGCCGGTCCTCCGGAGCGTAGATCATGTCGAGCCAGGAGATGCCAGACTTGGACTGCACTTCGAACGGGCCGTAGTCGCGAATCCACGGCGTATCGAGCGCCATGCTCACCAGGCCCGCGAAGGGCACATGCGCGAACCAGCGATGAAACGCCGCTGACCTGGCGTCGCGCGGCGTGGCCAGCACGTACACGGGCAGATCGCTGTGAGCATAGGAGAGCAGACGCTGGATCGGGCCTTGCCAGTTGCGATTGTAGACGACGAGCAGCGCCGAGCGCGTGTCCCAGTCTCCGCGCAGTAGCCCATCGAGCGCGCGGCGCGCGCCCAGATAGTGCGCGCTACCGCCGGCGGCGGCAGTCACGCCCAGCGTACGCGCGGGGACGGCCGCCACGGAGCGATGCGGCGCCACGCTCGGCGCGCCGGAGCCATCGGGCTCGCCCGCCTCGAGCTCGCTCGACTCATCTGCGTGCGTCACCCTGCTCGGCCCCAGCGCTGGCGATGCCAGCGTGGAGGACGCCTGGGTACTGCAGTGCAGGGCCAGCACGGCCGAGGCGACGACTCCCCAAGCCGAGCACGCCGAGACCCGAGGAGCACTAGCGAAGCCACGGACTGCCGCTGCTGTAATGTGTTTGCGAGCGCGCACACGCATGCAAGGGCGCACACCGTGCCCCACTGTGGGCGGGAGCGCAACAGCGCCGAACGCCGCTGTACGCCCTTCCCCCGCTCAAAGCAGGCCCCCGCAACCTTCGGCCTGGATGCCGAATACGGTAGATCGCACACAGCCGAGACCCGTCACGTCATCGTACACGCCGCAAACGCTATCGCCCGCGTGGCAGCAGCCCGCGAGCTTCGCACCGTTGTACGGTGCCTCTGCAATGGTGCGATCTGGACAGGACTCCAGCAGGACTCGGTGCTGGTTGCCCTGTTTCAGCGGCTCGCAGGCGCTTGCTCCCGGAAAGTAACGCCGCAGGTCGAGTCCACAGGCCGACGAACTGCTCGATCCGGCCTGGGCTGTGGCCGTGCCGGCCTCGTTGGGGCAACAAGCCGCGAACGACAGATCGCCGCTCTGGAAGCCGTCGCAGACCGTTTCGCCGCCGGGACCCGCACAGGATGTGACGGGCGCAGGGGGCGTGTTTTCGCACTCGCAGGAGTTCGCCTGATGACACGCCCAGAGCGCCTCCGCCGCGTCGAAGGCGAGCGGCGCGCCGTCGTTCGGAGCCGCGTCCCCGCAGCGCTCGCGGCACGCGCTGCCCTGGCACCCGGTCGCCCGCATGCACTCGAACACGGGTTGGCAGCCCTCCGTCTCCTGACACAGCGCGTACTTGCCCGGGCAGTTGCGGCAGGCGCAGGCGCTGCAAGAACCGGCATTGTTGCAGTTGTTGCTCTGCTCGGCGCAGCTGTCAGCGCTACCGCGCTGCTCGCACACGCATTTCATCATCTCGCCAGTGCAATCGCCGCAGCAGCCCAGCGCGCCTTCGGCTGCCAGGCAATCCTCCAGCGCCGAGCCCTGGCAGGAGCACTGCGCGAGGCTCGTGCTGCAACCGCCGCAGCTGTCGCTACCGCTGACGGTCGCCTCGATACAGCGATCGTCCGGCGGCGGGGGCGCACAGGCTTGCTCGCAGGCGTCGGGAGCACCGCCATTGCAGACGCATTGCGCTTCGCAGTCCGGGCAGGCCGTGCAGCTCTCCGCGGGCGTGCAAGTGTCGACCGGGTCGGGTACTGGATCCGGGTCCTGCGTGCTGCACGCGCTGGTACAGCCATCAAAGTCGCCGCCTCCGCAGGTGCAGAGAGCGAAGCAGGTCGTGCACTCCATGCAGGAGTCTTCGGGAGTGCACGCCGAAGGTGGCGCCTCCGTGCCGCAGAGCTCCTTGCAGGCCCCGAACTTCTCTCCCGTGCAGATGCACTGGTGAAAGCAGTCGGCGCAGGCGTTGCAGCCATTGGCCTTGGTGCACGTGGCTTCGGGCTCGGGCTCGGGCGCCAGGCAGCTGAGGCACGACGAGGTGATGGCGCAGGTCCGCACATCGGCGGCAGCTCGAAATGCTGGCCCCGACACACCGCCGTGCGCTTCGATCACGGCGGCGCAAGAGGTCAGGCAGCTTGCCCCGGCCTTGCCCGACAAATCACAGCGCGTCCGCTCGATACAGCTCCAGATCGCGTCACAACCGCTATCGAGCCGGCAATCGACCACGGAGTCTGCGCAGTTCTCACACACGCAGCCGGCGCAGCCGTCCGAGGTCACAGCAGCCGCGCAGGTGCTGCGCAGCTCGCACTCGTGCTGGTGGACGGCGAGACAGCCCGCGCAGCTGACGCCGGGGCGGCAGCCGTCGTAGCCCTCGCTCGGATAGCTGCCCGCGGTGTCCTCCCGGCGTTCCTGGATCCCGAGCACGCTCGCGCAGGCGCCGAGCAGCAACGTAACGGGCAACCAGGCGCTGCGCCGCAACGCGTAGCGATCGATCCACGCTAACATCGCGTTAACAAGGTAGCATCGACTGTCGTTTGAAGCCGGTGCGGTGCAGACGGCAGCCGTTGCAGCGCCAATGTCCGCGTGTCGGCGCGCTCTGCCTACTGGTAGCAGCGCGACCGCTGCAGCAGCGGACCTCAAACACGGCGCCGGAAGGCCATGACCTCCGGATGGTGCGCCACGCGCTCCAGGACCTGCGCCACGTGTGCGGCGTCCCTGCAGTCCAGGCTCAGTCGCAGCAACGTGTCACCGCGCCGCGTGCTGTGCGCCTCGGTGCGGGAAATGTAGGCGCCCTGGTTCGCCACCAGCTTGAGCAGGTCTCCCAGCACGCCGGGGCGGTCGGTGATCGTCACCTCGATCTCCACGCTGTGCCGATCATCGGCGAGCGTGCCCCACTGCACCTCCACCAGACGCTCGGGCTCGCGCAGGTTCTTCAGCTGAGGACACGTGCGGCGATGGATCACGAGGCCCCGACCGCGGGTGACGAAGCCCAGTACATCGTCTCCCGGCACCGGGTTGCAACAGCGCGCGCGCTGACCCTGGATGTCGCTGACCTGGTCGATGGTGATGCCGCGCGCGCTTTGCGGAGGCCGTGGCGCGGGTTCGGGCTCCGACTCCGGCGC
>JAICTU010000386.1 GCA_025936205.1 Polyangiaceae bacterium
AGCGAGAAGGCCTCGACGTCGCTGCGCGGCTGGTTCACGCCACCCTTGCCCGGCAGCTCCAGGCGGCTCATCAGGTTATCGCCCGCTCCGGGCAAATCGCACACCGGAGGCTTGCCGGCGCGGCCGCGAGAGCAATGCTTGAAGCCGAAGGGGAGCCGCATCTTCCACGCATAATAGGCGCGCAGCACGTACGGCAGATCGGCGCAGTCGGGCGCCACCTGGATCTGCCCCTCCTCCCCCGAGCTGCGGTAATCGAAGAGCAGGTTGCGATCGGCGTCGCGGAGCAGCGGGTGCAAGCTGGTCCAGGTGCGGTCGTCTTCCAGCGGGTAGTCGAACAGGCGCTCGACGAACAGCGCGTACAGGTTTTCGTTGGCCAGGTTCCATTTGTACTTGGGCTGCCAGATCGGGCCCGGATTCGGCTCGGGCGGCGTCGGGCGGCGCGGCGCCACGCTGATGCGCTGGCAGGCCTTCACATCGTTGCCGTCGGCGAGCACGGCCTTCCAGCGTCCGCGCTTGGGGCGCTCGATGGTCGCCACTTGACCATAGGGAGGCCCGCCGAGGCGCACCACCTCCGGCTGGATGCGCTGCCCGTCCGGGTCGATCAACGTCAAAGTGGCGGGCCCCGGATCGCTGTTCACGGCGCTGACGATGCGCAGCGGTTGCTCGTGGTTGGGCTGCTCCGGGAATGCGTACAACGCCGCTGCTTCGCTGTCGTGGCAGGCCCGATCGGCGGGGATCTTGGCTTCCGGCGTGGGGCGCTGCTGGGCGACGCCCGCCAGCTCCAGCCCCGGCGTGCCACCGATCACGGTGATGCGCGTGACGCGCTCGATCAGCGCGTGGCGCGAGGTCCCGCGCCCGAGCTCCAGGTTGCTGACGCCGATGTTCTTGACGCGCACCACCGTCTCGCCCTTGCCGCCGGCGCACGGTTCCACGTACTCGCCGAGCGCGTGCAGCACCATCGGCTCGCCCTTTGGGTTGCGGCCCAGGTACAGCATGATGTGCCCGGGGAACGCGAGCAGCACCACGCCCCGCTTCGCCGCCGCGTCGAACAAGAAGCCGCGCTGCGCCTCCGGCACCGACTCGATGTCGACCCAGAACGATCCCGCCTGCGACTGCCAGGAGCTATGCCGCGGCAGTTCGAGATCGAAGGACTCGAAGACATCTTGCAACAGCCGCGAGCAGTCGCGGCCGCCGTTGGTGTCACCGAGACCGTACGGTTGCCCCAGGTAGCGGAAGGCTTCTTCCAGCACCGCGCGGCGCGTGAGCGGTCGGCGCGTGCTCTCCAGCTGCGAGGCTTGCTCGCGCGTGCTCGTGACGATGCCGGTGGGCGTGGCCACATAAGCACGCTTCTGGCGAGCATCGGCCACAGGCAGCCGAGTGCCCGGGTCCACGCTGGTCTTGGCGTCGCCTCGCCCCACGACGAAATCCGCCGCGCGCACGCGCAACCGAGCGCCATGCACGTATGCCTGCGCCAGCGCTGGCGTGAGCGGCGCCGAGAGCGGAGCATCCGCCGCGAGCCAGCCGAAGGACGCCGCCGACTGTACCAGCTTCATGCCGTTGGGCCAGGCCGCGACCAGGCGCACCGGGTCTTGCGCGCGCAGCTGGCTGCAGGCGTTGCGATCGAGCCGAAAATCGAGCGACGTGGTGTAGAAGGTCTCGTTCAGCGGGGCGCAGTGGATCTGCGCGTCGGCGAGCGCCACCCGCAACTCGGGCGTGGTTTTGGCGAGATCGATCTCCGCGTCCAGCGGCGTGAGCGCGCCGGGCGCCAGCTTGGCGCCAGCGCGGTTGACGTATTCACCGGAGCCGAGCTTGTCGCGTGCCCAGGTACGCCGGTCGTTCACCTCACGCCCGAGGTCGGCGGCGTCGAACGGCTCCAGCAGATCGCGCTGCGGATGGTAGTCCGCGCGCGGCACCTGCAGCGCGTGATTCAAGTTGTCGATCTGATCGGGCGAGAGCAACACCTGATCGAGATTCGACTGCTGCCCCAGCAGCCCGAGCCAGTAATCCAGCGTCAACTGCTCCGGCGCGACGTTGGGCAAGGGCCCTGGCGTCTCGCGCGTCAGGGCGCAGCCGGGCGCGTTGGCGCTGGTGGCGGAGCGCACGCCGTCGGCAGGCTCGGGCAGATCGTGAGCGCTCGGCGTGTCCGCTCCCGCCGCGGCGCCCCCGCTCGGGCTGCAGCACGTCAGGAGCGCAAGTAGTGAAAACAGCGACGCTCCGGCAAGCTGTCGGAGGCGCGCAGGGGAGGATCGGAGGTGCACCGCGAACACTCAGTATGACTCGAGCTTCAGAGGATCCGGTACTCCCGATTCCTCGCGATATCGCCCGCTTATCGTCCAGCCTCCCCCCGGGGCTTTGCCCCGCGAGCCCATCCCACGGGAATCACTACACTTATCATGGAATACCAAGTAAGGTCCGGCCGCCATGGATGCGTCGAATCGCCCGCACAAGTACTACGACCTGTTGCTCGGCGGATTCGTGTGCGTGCTTTTGTGCTCGAATCTGATCGGTCCGGGCAAAACCGTACGAACGATCCTGCCGTTTGGCATCCCGCTTTCCTTCGGCGCCGGCAACCTGTTCTTCCCGATCTCCTACATCTTCGACGACGTGCTGACGGAGGTGTACGGCTACGCGCGCGCCCGGCGCGCGATCTGGTGCGGCTTCGGGGCGATGGTTTTTGCCACGGTGATGAGCAACCTGATCCTCAGGCTGCCCGGCGATCCGCAGGAGCCCTTCAACAAGACGCTGCAGCCGGCGCTGGAGGTCGTGTTCGGCGGCACCTGGCGCATCGCGCTCGGCTCGATGCTGGCGTTCTGGTTCGGCGACTTCGTCAACTCCTACGTGCTCGCCAAGATGAAGATCCTGACGCAGGGCCGCGCGCTGTGGATGCGCACCATCGGTTCGACCGTCGTCGGTGAGCTGGTCGACAGCCTGGTCTTCTACCCGATCACCTTCTACGGCATCTGGACGGCGGAGACGCTGATCAAGATCATCATCCTCAACTGGACGCTGAAGGTCACGGTCGAGGTGGTGTTCACGCCGGTGACGTACGCCGTCGTCAACGCGCTCAAGCGCGCCGAGCAGCAAGACTTCTACGACGTGGGCACCAACTTCACGCCCTTCTCGCTGGAGTAGGCGATCGCCGACAGGCGCCGGTGCGAACGGAACAAGACGACGCTCGCAAACCCGGGCGCCAGCACTCCGACCAGCACGCCCAGCGCCGCCGACCCGGAGGTGACTCGCGGGGCATTGAACAGGATGGCCTGGAGCGCCGTGAGCAGCGTATCGGCCATCACCAGCCCCACCAGGAGCCGCGACAGCCAGCGCCGAAAGCGCCGCGTCAGCAGCCACAAGGCCATGGCCAGCCCGAGATCGAAGCCCACCCACGCCCATTGCACGGCGGGGCTCGGAAACCACGACTCCGTGTCCAGGCAAGCCAGGAGCGCGCTCCACGGCAGCAACAAGACCGCCAGCGCGCGCAGCACGAGATCCGGACCGCGCAGCAAGGTCGAGACGCCATAGCTGAAGAGCCCGCGCTGCGCGAACGCGCTCAGGCTGTGATACAGCGCCACGGCCGCCGACTGATCGCGCGGATGCGAGAGGAAGATCGGCGACCACTCGGCGGGGCGAAACTTGCTCTTGAACGCGCGCACGCCGCGAAAGTCATACAAGCCGCCGCTGTACTTGCTCGCCCACTCCAGCGGCTTGCTCACCGCCCCCGCCAGCGGCGACAGGCCCAGCGTGAAATAGCTGCTGCCGAGCGCGGCGGCATCCCGCACCGCCGCGTCGACGAGCAACTCCGTGGTACCGTTGGGCGCGCGCACCGAACGGATCAGGTCCTCCAGAAACCAGCCATGCCGCGCGTACACCGGGATCACCGCGGCGAAGCCCACCACCTCCTGCTCGTCCCCGTGCTGACGCCGCGCCACGAACAAGCGTCGCTCCGTCATCAGCTGAAACGGATCCACCTGCACCAGGAAGCCCATCGGCGGCATGGGCTTGGCGCGCAGCCACTCCGTGATCAGGCGCTCCAGGGCCTGCCGCAACGGCGTGCCCGCGGCCAGCTCTCCCGCCGTCACCGCATCCACCCGCACACCCTTCGCGCGCGCCCGCCGCAACTGCTCCCGGAGGCTCGAGTTCGACTCCAGCCCCTTCGCCCACTGTTGCGGATCCCACTGCGGCTGCTCCCCGATGGGCAGCGCCGCATACTCCGTCTGCTCGACGAACCGCTGCTCCGTCGCAAAGAACACGGCGCTCTTGCCCTGCGTGCCCGCGGCGCGTACGAACCCAGCTGCCACCCGCGCCATGTACTGCTCCGGCGCGAGCGGCGCCCCCGCCGCGACCCAGGCGCGCCCGGTGTCGACGTACGCCACGCACCCGGCGGGCTCGAACCAGTAGCGCAGCCCCGACTCCAGGATCTGAAACGACGTGGCGTTCCAGCCAAATGCCCGCAACAGCGCCAGCACCCGCGCCCGCTGGCTGCCGCCCTCGCTGCCCTCGCGTTCCTCGGAGCTCGATCCGCTCTGCGACATCGCCTCCGTGTGCACGACCACGCGAGGCAGCAAACGTCAACCCAATTCCACGCGCCGCGCGGGCCCGCGCCGGCGTGCTCTCCAGCGAACGACCGGCAGCACTAACGGCTCATCCGAATCGAGGACGCGGCCCTCGAAGCCTTGCGAGCGAAGCGGCACCGGCTCTCAACCCAAGAGGCCCTGCAGCGCCAGCACCAGCGGCGTGGTCACGGCGGCGAGCGCCGTCGAGAGCACCATGCTCGCGGCGACGGGGCCCTGCAACGTCTCGAACTGCGCCGCCACCAGGTACACGTTCACGCCGACCGAGAGCGAACCCAGCAGCACCACGGCGTGGCGTTCCATCGGCGGCAGGCCCAGCGCCAGCGCGAGCAACCAGATCACCGCCGGCTGCACCACCAGCTTCAGGGCGGTGATGGCGAGCCCCGGAGCGAGCCCGCGGCGCACGCCGTACCGAGACAAGCCGAGCCCGACGACGACCAGCGCGAGCGGACCCGCGACGGCGCTGAGCGCGGACAGCGCCTGCGTGACCGGGGACGGCAGTTGCAGCCGGGAGAGCCCGAGGGCGGCCCCGCCCAAGACGGCGAGGATGATCGGGTTGCTGAACAGGCCGCGCAGGGTCTGGCGGATCCCGGCGAAGCTGAGCGAGCCGTGGCGCGCCCACTCGATCGACACGGTGACCAAGGTCCAGAGCGTGAGCGCGTTGAACACCAGCACCAGCGCCACGCTCGGCATCGCCTCGGGGCCGAGCGCGAGCTTGGCGATCGGTACGCCGAGCAGCACGTTGTTCGAAAACACGCCGCCCAGCGCAAACACCGACTGGCCCACGCCGTCTAGCCCGAACGCCAGCTTGCCCACCACACGCCCGAACCCGAACACCAGAAAACAGCTGCCGAAGAACGCGAGCAGCAGCCGCGCGTCGACCGGCGGCAAGCTCGACAGATCGCTCATCAGGTGCACGAGCAACGCGGGCAGCGGCACGGCGAAGACGAAGCGAGTGATGCCCTGGGTCCAGCTCGCCCGCCAGAAGGCACAACGCCCGAGGGCGAAGCCCAGGGCCGCGAGAGCGAACATGGGCGCGAGCAGCGTGAGGTAGTGCAGGAAGGCGTTCAAGACGGGCCGAGCGAGTTATGCTCTGAACGAGCCCGTGTCCGCCAGAGCAACCCGCAACGCCTCGTAGCCATAACGGTCGCGGATGCCGTCCATGGCGCGGTGCAGGCTCTCATTCGTGTCGAACAGCGAGAGTTGCACGGCGGCGGGGCGCAGGTTGGAGAGGCGCAAGCCAAGCAGGCGCACCGGCGTCCGACGCTTTCGCGCGCGGGCGAACAGCTCCTGCACGACCGGATACAGCTCCAGCTCCGAGCAGGTCGGAGTGACGGTGCGCGAGCGCTGCAACGTCTGAAAGTCGGCGTAGCGCAGCTTCAGCGTGACGGTGGCGGCCAGCATGTTGCGCTTGCGCGCGCGCCAGCACACGCGCTCGCACAAGGAGCACAACATCGACTCCAGGCGCGAAGGGTCGCGCACGTCTTCGCGAAACGTGCGCTCGTTGGAGATGGTGCCGACGGCCTCGCCCTCCGGATCATGCTCCAGAAACGCCGGCCGATCGCGGCCCAGCTCGTGCCCGCCTTCGCCGCGGCACGCGCGCTGCAGCGGCTCCGCCCAGGCGCCGAAGATCGGGCGCAACGTCCCGAGCGGTGCGGCCATGACGTGCCCGAGCGTCGATAGCCCCAGTGCCAGCAGCTTCTCCTCCGCCACGGGCCCGATGCCGGGCAGCTTGCGCACCGGCAACGGCGCGAGAAATGCCTGCTCGTGGCCCGCGGCCACCATGCGCACCCCGCGCGGCTTCGCCACCCCGCTCGCCACCTTCGCAATCGAACGACTCGTGGCGATGCCCGCGCTCGAGGGCAAGCCGACCTTGGCCTCGATCTCATCGGTCAGTGCGCGCACGACGCGCTCGATCGTCGCGTCAGCGCTCGCATCTCCGGGCGCGGCGTGCAGCCGCTCACAGCCGGAGAAATCGAGAAACATCTCGTCGATGCTCGCGATGCGCGTGAGCGGCGTATAGCGCTCCGTGATGCGCCACACGCGATCGGCATATTCCCCGTACAGCCCGTGACGCGTCGGCAGATACACGGCATCCGGCGCCAGCTTGCACGCCTCCGTCAGCGACATGCCCGAGCGCACCCCCCGCGCGCGCACCTCATAGCTGCACGAGGTCACCACGCCGCGTTGCCCCGGCAGGCCGCCCACGACCACAGGCTTTCCTCGCAAGCTCGGATCGAGCAGGCGCTCCACGGACACAAAGAACGTGTCCAGATCTAGACAGCAGATGCGGGGGGCCGCGAGCGCCATGGCGATGCATCTCGTTGACTCCAGCCTAGCACTGAACCAATGATCAGGTACCACAAAAAAGGCGCCCGCGTTGTCGATCCGCGGCGCCGCCGAACGTCGTCTTCCGTGACGACGAAAACTCGGAGAACTCACATGTCCACACGCATCGCGCTCGTTTGCTCTGCTGCACTGCTGATCGCTTCGGCAGGCCCTCGCCTGATAGCCGGGACGAACGAGCCAGCCGTCACGGCGCAGGCGAATGCTGCCATTCGGAGCGGCCGCCAGAAGATCGACGGCATCGACTACTACTATGAGCTGCACGGAAGGGGCGAGCCGCTGCTGCTGTTGCACGGCGGCCTGGGATCGATCGACATGATGGGGCCCGTGCTCAGCAAACTGGCGGAGAGCCGCCAGGTGATCGCCGTCGACTTGCAGGGCCACGGTCGCACCCCGCTCGGCACTCGGCCCTTTCGGCTGGAGTCGATCGGCAACGACATGGCGGAGCTCACCCGCCGGCTCGGCTTCGGCAAGGTCGACGTGATGGGCTACTCGCTGGGCGGCGGCGTCGCGCTGCGCCTGGCGCTGCAGAAGCCGGAAGCCGTGCGGCGCGTGGTGCTGGTCTCCACGCCTTTCTCGGACGCCGGCTTCTATCCGGAGATCCGCGCGCAGCAAGCGCAGGTCTCGGCCCAGGCGGCGCCGATCATGAAAGACACGCCGATGTACCGGTCCTACGCCGCGATCGCGCCCGACCCCGCCGAGTTCCCGCGCCTGCTCGACACGCTCGGCTCCTACATGAAGCAGCACTACGACTGGTCCGAAGAAGTGCGCCAGCTGAAGCTGCCCGTGCTGCTGGTGTACGGCGACGGCGACATGTTCCTGCCGGAACACGAGATTCAGTTCTACCACCTGCTCGGCGGTGGCCTGCGCGATGCAGGCTGGCAGCGCGAGCACCTATCGCAGAACCGCCTGGCGATCCTGCCCGACCTCACCCACTACGACATCTTCACCACACCGCGTCTCGCCACCACCGTGTTGCCCTTCCTGAACGGGCAGAGCGACGCCAAGAGCTGGAAGCAGCCAGTGGCCTCGGCCAAGAAATAGAAAAGGGCTCGGCGCCCCACGGCCCCCAGCGACTCCAGGACCGCCCCCTTCCGCGCTGCGTTTTCAAGTTGCTCGAGGAACTTGGATTCCGCGCTCACAGGGCAGCGTTTGGACTGGCATTCTCGGATGTCGGCATGCTCATCTCGCGCCGGATCGCTGCTGCAGGATCCGCCGTCGCCAGTGCCCCGATGCGACGTGCGAGGCCGTATCGCGGAGGCCCGGCCCTGAAAAAACACCGGACTGCCGCGAGTGGTGAGAACCAGACAGGGCTCGGCCCCACAGGTCGCCCCGCGTCGCTAGGATATGCCCACTACCACTCTCACTTCAGCACCAGTGCGGCCACGAGTGAGCGGCTGGGGGCCTGCTCCAGCAGCGGACTTTTGGCCTCATCCTGGCGCCGGCGGGTGAAGTTCCACATGGAACCTGACGCCTCACAAAAAAAGGGCCGGGAGTGGGAAAACTCAGCGGAGCGACGAAGCCGGCCTCGGACGGAAACGGACGGCGTGGTGCCGACTGAGCGCGATGCCGAGCCTCCACCTGGATTGCAGCGAAAGAGAGGCGCGCAATGCCCATGAAAATGGCATATACGTGGTCGATTTCGCTGGACGCGATCCGCGCGACTCGAGCGCTCGCGAGCGGCGATGGCGCTCGAAACCTGTTGCTTCGCCGCAAGGCCCGCGCGCTGAGCGCGCGAGCACTTGCAGGGCAAGAACGCTGTCGGGCTCGCTGCGAGCAGAGCTGGGCGGCAATGCGAGCCTCGAAAATCGCCATGATAGAGTGCTGCCTCGAGTGGGAGGGACGCATGAGCGAATGGAAGATCGCGCACGAGACGTTGTCGCAGCTGGCGCGGGAGCGAGCCGCAGCCGACGCGCTGGAGGGCCACTGGCTGCTGCGCGCGCGGCGGGCTCGA
>JAICTU010000253.1 GCA_025936205.1 Polyangiaceae bacterium
ACCGGGCGCGCCTGGTGACGGGCCGCATGGTCGCGGAGCTCGCCTCCACAGGCAGCGCAGACGAGGCCGCGCTCGCCCCCGCTGCCGTGCTCGACACGCCCGCCGGGCGCGCCGAGCTGCGCGCCGGCAAGCTCTCGCTGCTGGTCGAGCCCGAGCAGACCCGTGCGGAAGTGAGCCGCGGCGTCGTGAAGCTGGTCGGCACTCACGAGCGCGGCATCACGCTGCGCGCCGGTGAGGCGGGGCAGATCACCCGGCAGGGAGAGCCGCGCCTGGAGCACGCGCTCGACCTCGGGCGCTCGCTGGCCTGGTCCAGCGAGTCGTTCGAGCCCGCCACGCCCGAACAGGCGCAGGGCTCCCTGGGCTCGCTCGCCGCGAAGCGCCCGCGCGATCAGCAAGAGCTGAGCGGCGCCGTGCAGCTCACCGAGCACGACGTGAAGGTCCAGATCGTGGGCAGCATCGCCCGCACCGAGGTGGAGGAGGTCTTCACCAACCAGACCGACGACGTGCTGGAGGGCATCTACCGCTTCCCGCTACCGCCGGGCGCCCAGATCGAGCGCCTGGCGCTGGACGTCGACGGCAAGCTGGTGGACGGAGCCTACGTCGAGCGCGAGCGCGCCGCCGCGATCTGGCGCGGCGCCATCGTCAACGCGGGCGCCCAGAAACCGCAGGAAGAGATCATCTGGGTGCCGGGCCCCTGGCGCGATCCGGCGCTGCTCGAGTGGCAGCGCGGCAACCGCTTCGAGTTGCGCATCTATCCGATCCCGAAGCACGGCTCGCGGCGCGTGGTGATCGCCTATACCGAGCGGCTCGAGCCGACCGAGGGCCGACGCCAGTATGTCTACCGCTTGCCCCGTGATCCGGGAGGCTCGACGCGCATCGAGCGCTTCAGCGTGGACGTGCAGGTGCGCGGACATGACGAGGGGCAAGGCGTTCACGCGCAGGGCTACGCGCTGAAGACCTCGAGCGCCGCCCCAGGCGTGGCGCGCCTTGCTTACGCCGCAGAGGGCTTTGCGCCGGCCGGCGATCTGGTGCTCGACTACCAGCTGGCGGACGCAACGGCGCCGCTGCGCGCCTGGGCTTATCAAGCGCAGGGCGAGCGGTCCTACGTGGCAATGCTGTTGCGCCCCGAGCTGCCGCGGCGCGCGGAATATCAGCCGCGCGACTACGCGATCGTGGTCGACAGCAGCCGCTCGATGATCGGCGAGAACTACCGGCGCGCGCTGGCGGTGGTGGAACGCACGATCCGCGAGATGGACCGCCAGGATCGCGTCAGCGTGCTGGCCTGCGACAGCGAGTGTCAGAGCTGGCCTGGTGGTTACCTGGCGCCGGGCGACGCGGCCGCTGAAGCCGCGGGCCGCTTCTTGCGCAGCATCGAACCCGAGGGTGCCTCCGATCTGGCGCTGGCCGTGGAGCGCGCCGTCGCGCTGCGCGGCCATGGCGCGGGCCGGGCCCTGCGCCTCTTGTACGTCGGCGACGGCACGCCGACGGTGGGGCCGATCCATCCGGCGCTGCTGCGCCGCGCGGTATCCGAGGCGCTGCCGCGTGGCGCGAGCCTGAGCGCCGTCGCCATCGGCAGCGACGCCGATCGCGACAGCTTGCAGGCGTTGACCGAGGCCGCGGGGGGCGTGACGGTGGCGTTCTCGCCCGGGCAGAGCGCGGCGGACGTGGCCTTCGCCGTGCTCGGTGCCAGCTACGGCTACGCACTGAAGAATGCGCGGCTGACTCTGCCCGACGGCATGAGCGCCGTCGCCCCGGAGCGCATCGGCAGCATCGCGGCGGGCGCCGAGGAGCTGGTCGTGGCGCGGCTCGATCAACCGGAGGTCGACGGCTACGTGGTGCTGAGCGGTGAGCTCGCGGGCGAGCCCTTCGAGCAGAGCTATCCACTGCACGTGGTGCCGGTGAGCGGCGAGAGCAACGCCTTCGTACCGCGCCTGTACGCTTCCGTCGCGATCGCGGAGCTCGACCAGTCGATGGATGAGGGCGCGCGGCGGCGCAGCATCGAGCTCTCGACGCGCTTCAACGTGGCGAGCCGCTACACGTCGCTGCTGGTGCTGGAGAGCCCGGCGATGTTCAAAGCCTTCGGCCTGGACAACCAGCGCGGCGCGCCCGAATGGAGCGGCACGCTGGGCAGCCAGGAAGCGGAGACGACGGGCGACGAGGACAGCAGCCCCGCCGGCGCACTGGAGCAAGAGCAGGCCGACAAGGCGCCGGCTTCTTCGGCGGTAGCCCGTGCGCCGACAAAGAAGCAGGCGAACTCGGCGGGGCCGGAGTGGGGGATGAGCGAGGGGAGGGCCTCTTCGACGAGCGCTGGCGGCACGAACAACGCGCCCATCTTCGACGGCCAGGGGAGCCTTGGGAACTCGCGTCCGGGCGCCGCTCCGCCCGCGCCGGCAGCTCCTGCCCCCGCGCGCCGGCGCAGCGCGGAGCCCGACGACAGTTACGACTTCGGTCTCGGCGACGAGCTGGCGGCGCCCCGGAGCGAGGCGCGGCGCGCAGCGAAGCCCAGGGCGCTCGAGCAGGATCCCAGCTGGCGCGCTCCGCCCGCGCAACCCTTCGAGCTGCCCGCGCGCCGCATGATCCCGATGCACCGGGTCTACGAGCGCATCGGCACGATCGACCCGTCACCGCGCTTGCTCGACGTCGCACGCCCGGCGCATCTGGCGCAGCTCGAAGCGCGCGCCAGTGCGCAGGAGCTGAACCGCGGTGCTTTGAAAGAGCTGTACGCGGCGGACTTCCTCGCCGGTGAGCTGGAGCTCGCGTCGCAGCTGGCCGAGCGCTGGTCCGAAAAGGATCCGCTCGATCCGGACGCGCTCACGGCACGCGCGGATCTCGCTGCGCAGCGCGGCCAGCGCGAGCTCGCCATCCGCATCCTGGGCAGCGTGGTCGACGTGCGCCCCGGCGACTATAAGTCTCAGTGGCGCCTCGCGCGCCTGCATCGCTGGAGCGGCGATCCCGCGCGCGGCTGCCGCCACTCCCTGGCGGTGGCACAGCTCCGGCTACGCGATGCCAAGCTCGTGGCCGAGGCGCTGCACTGCGCGCGCGAAGTGGGCCAGAAGGGCTGGGTCGAAGATCTGATCGCAGCCCTCAGCCCCGACGTGCGGCAGCAGGCACTGAGCCTGGAAGAGAAGCCCCGCCCCGGCGACGAGCTCTCGGGCGACTTGCGAGTACAGGCGACCTGGCAGGGCGCGGAGCACGACCTCGACCTGGTGATCTTGCACCCCGAAGGTTACCGCGTGTCCTGGCTGGGCGCGCCCACGCGCGCCGTGATCAGCGCCACCGATGTGCTGAGCGTGCACCGCGAAGGGCTCGCGCTGCGCGGAGCCGAAGCGGGACAGTACGCGATCGAGGTCGTGCGATCCTCGGCGACGTCCGGGCCCGTGCGCGGGAGCCTGTCGCTGCGGGTGGGGAAGGCGGAGCGCTCGATTCCCTTCGTGCTCGAGGGGGAGCGGACGCGGGTGGCGACGGCGAGGATCCGCTTGGAGGGGAGGCTGGTGCCCGTTGCGGGGTGGGTGGACGGGGAGCCACTTGGGTTCTGAGGCGTTGATGTCGCACCTCTAGCGGTCACCCCGTGTCAGCGTGGCTCTTGTGTGCTGGCGGTGTCCTGCCGTGTCGGATCAGACCAAGTGGAGCAACGGTCGCCAATGGGTCCGATTCGCAGCGCTGGCATCTGGCTCGTGGGGGTCGCGAGCGTCGTGGGTTGCCTGGTGGACCCCGATGCACCGTGCGGAAAGCAGTTCAGCCAGTCGTCAGACGGCGCTTGCGCCTGTCCCGAGGGATCGATCGTCGTCGGTGGTGCGTGCTCGCCCTGCGCGGAGCACCAACACAGCGAAGGCAATCAATGCATTTGCGATGAGGGCTACGAAGCAGCCGCCGGTTCGCCCGAGTGCGTGGCGCTCACGGACGAGCCCTCCGAGCCCGTTGTCTCCGCTGCCGGGGGTTGCTCGAGCAGCGCGGAGTGCGGCGCGGGTCTGCTCTGTGACGTGTACGGCTCGCGCGAGTGCGTGGCTGCGCCGAACGGCTTCGGTCGAGCGTGCGCGCGGGCCAGCGATTGCGAGGGGAGCGAAGCGACGTTCTGCGACACCTTCGCCTCTCGTACCTGCCAGGTCCAGGGCTGCGCGGAACTGAGCGGGGTCTGCCCCGGTGACATGATCTGCTGCAACTACGCGATTCTCTCCACGTCGCTCTGCATTCCCACCGATCATGCCCCCGGAGGTCAGTGTCCGGCGCCGGGGGAGCGCGTGATGAGGAGTGAAGCGCCGTGACAGCGCGCCCCTGCTTTCGTCGCGCGCTGGCCCTGGGCGCGCTCACGCTGCTGAGTCGATCCTCCGTGGCTGCTGCGCAGAGCCCCGAGCCGAGCGCGCCCGCCGAGCCACCGAGCATCCCCGAGCCATCGCTCTCGCTCGCCGATCTCGATAACCAGCTGGGGCCCGAGCCCATGAGCGCGGCCGAGCCGGTCCGCGGCCTCTCGATCTATGGCTTCGCGGACGCCGGCTGGCACAAGTACTTCCTGCGCCCCGGCAGCTTGCTCGGAGCCAACCTGTACGAAGACAATACGTTCCTGATCGGCAACCTGAACGTCTACCTCTCCGGCGAGCTGGGCGGCGGCTGGCGCAGCTTGATCGAGGTTCGCTACACGTATTTGCCGAACGGCAGCCGCACGGTGGACGCCGCCGGCGTGCAGCGCACCAGCACCGACGCGGCCGACTACACGAACGTGAGCCTGCCCCGGCAGACCGGCTCGATCCTGATCGAGCGCGCCTGGGTCGAATACGCCGCGAGCGCGGCCTTGAGCCTGCGTCTCGGCAGCTGGCTCACTCCCTACGGCATCTGGAACGAGGACCACGGCTCGCCGACCATCATCCCGGTGACCCGACCCTATGTGATTGGCCTGGAGTTCCTGCCCGAGCGCCAGACGGGTCTGTTGCTGTCCGGCTCCGCATATCTCTCCGACTCTCTGACGCTCGGTTATTCGCTGGGGTTGTCCAACGGGCGCGGACCGATCCAGGACTATGCCGATCTGGACGAGAACAAGGCCGTGACCGCGCGGCTCCAGTTGAATCACCACGGCGCGGGCGAGCTGCACCTGGGCGCGGCGGCGTACGCCGGTCGCTACACGAACCTCGATCAGGTGGTGCAGCCCAGCGGGGACACTTACGTCATCACCGACGACGTCCGCGAGCAATACGACGAGTTCTCCTGGGCGCTCGATGCTCGCTATCTGCTCGGCGGTTTGCATCTGCAGTCCGAGTTCGTGCTGAGCCAGCGAAAGTTCACCGATCGGGGCCGCCCGCTGCGCACCGGTAGCTTCGAATTTCAACCCGACGACCGCCGGCTCGGCGGCTATCTGCTCGCTGGCTACCGCTTCGACTGGCTGGGCATCATGCCCTACGGTACCGCCGAGTTCACCTCGCTGCTCAACTACTGGGAGCCCTTCCGCTCCCCGACACGGGATGTGATGCCAGTGTACAAGCTGGGCATCAACTCGCGCCCCACCACCAACGTCACGCTCAAGCTCGAGGGGAGCCTCGGCCTCTTCATCTCCAAGCACTCGAAGGGCTCGGGCTTCGAGCACCCAGCCAAGGCGCTTCAAGGCCAGGTGGCCTGGGCCTTTTGAGGAGAGCGGCGGTGAGGCGACGCGTCTTCCTCGAAGCTTCCGCGGCGGCACTCGCGGGCTGGCTGTGGCCGGAGAGCGCCGGCGCCGGCTCGGCTCTGGTGCTCGTGCCGATCGTGTCGGCGAGCAGCCCCGTCGCCGATGTCTCCCTGGGCACGCTGCGCCGCGTGTTCACCAGTCAGCCCGTGAGCGGCCCCGGCGGCGTGACCTTCGTCGGCTTCAATCAACCTGCCGGAGCCCGCGAGCGAGAGCTGTTCGATCGGGTCGTGCTCGGCATGGGCCCGGAAGAAGCGGCCCGCTACTGGGTCGATCAGCGGATCCGCGGCGGCGTGCGTCCCCCGCGCTCCGTGCCCAACGTCGCGCTGCTGCGTCAGGTCGTGGTGCGCTACCCGGGCGCCATCGGCTATCTCGCGGTGAGCGACCTGGACGCCACCGTCAAGCCCGTCACCATCAACGGCGCAGGCCCGGCTGCGCCCGGCTACCCGCTGCGTTGATATGACGGACGCGCCGGAGATCACCGCCCAGATCGAGTCGCGCCGCCGGCAGATCTCCCGCGTGCGGCTGAAGCTGCGCCTGATGCTGATGAGCCTGCTGCTGGTCGCGTTGCTCAGCGCCCTGTCGCTGCTGATCGTGCGCAGCGTGTTCTCGAACATCACGCCCTCGTTGCGCAGCGATCTGCGCTGGAAAGTGCAGCGCGGCGTCGCCGAGCTGAGCCGCTCGGGGGACCTGGGCGTGCTGACCGGCAGCCTGCAGCAGTTGCAGCAGAGCGCCGAGCACTATACGCGCGACGCGGACGTCCTGTACGTGCGCTTTCGCGGCGAGCAGGGCCAGGTGGCGTTCGAGCACGGTAGCGCGCGCGGTCTGCCGATGGAAGAGCAGACCGGCGAGGCCATCGCGGAGAACGCGCTGGCGTTCGTGTCCTGGGCGCCGGTGGTGATCGAAGGGCTGCGGGTCGGCGATGTGACGCTGGCCGTGTCCAAGGCGCGGCTGGAGTCCGGGGCCCAGCTCTATCGGCGCATGGTTCTCCTGGGCTTGCTCGGCGCCGGCGCGGCTCTGGCCCTGGCGTTCCTGTTCGTGCGCTTCTACATCGCGCCCATCCTGCGGCTCACCGAGCGCACTTTTGGCGAGCTGGAGCAGAGCACTCGCGCCGCGCTGGCCAGCGCCGAGGCCAAGACGCAGTTTCTGGCCAACATGAGCCACGAGATCCGCACCCCGATGAACGGCGTGTTCGGCATGTTGCACCTGGTGCGTCAGACCGAGCTGACCAGCGTGCAGCGCCGCTACCTGGACGCGCTCGCCTCGTCCACGCGCTCGCTGCTCAAGATCGTCAACGACGTGCTGGATATCTCCAAGCTGAACGCGGAGCGCTATCAGCTGCTGCCGGAACCCTGCGCGTTGCGCAGTCTGGCCGCCGAGATCGGCACCCTGTTCGAGCAGCGGGCTCGAGAGAAGGGTCTCCGCCTGTCCGTCGAGGTGCAGCCCGCCACGCCCGAGGGTGTGCTGCTCGACGCCGACCGCTTCCGGCAGATCCTGAGCAATCTGCTCAACAACGCCATCAAGTTCACCGAGCGTGGCTCCGTGCAGCTGACCGCGCGTGCGAGCGCGCTCTCCGCGGATGCGAGCCCCACCAGCGGTCGGCACCAGCTCGAAGTACTGGTCGACGACTCCGGCATCGGCATCCCCGAGAGCGAGCGAGCGCGCTTGTTCCAGCCCTTCTCACAGGTGGACGCGAGCTCGCGCCGGATGCATGAGGGCACCGGCCTCGGTCTGGCCATCTGCAAGAAGCTGCTGGAGCTGATGGGCGGCACGATCGAATACCTGTCCCGTCCCGAAGGCGGTAGCCGCTTCCGCATCCTCCTGCCCGTGAACGCCTGCGCCGTTGCCACCCCGGTAGCGGTGCTGCCCGAGGCAGCGAGCCGGCGCTGGTCCTGCGAGCGGCCGCTGCTATTGGTCGACGATAACGAGGTCAACCAGATCGTCGCGGTGGAGGTGCTGGAAGGCCTGGGCTTGCGCGTCGATGTGGCGGCGAGCGGCGAAGACGCGATCGATGCGGTGTTGAACGGCGACTACGCACTGGTGCTCATGGACTGCCAGATGCCGGGCATGGACGGCTACGAGGCCACGCGTCAGATCCGCGCGCGCCAGTCCGGCGCGCGCGTGACCATCGTCGCGTTCACGGCGCATGCGCTGGCCGAAGAACGCGAGAAGGTCCGGCAAGCCGGCATGGATGACTTCCTGCTCAAGCCGATCGAGCTGCCCGCGCTCGAACAAGTGCTCTCGCGCCACCTGCCGCCGGCTGCCGCCAGCGAGCGCCGCCTCTCCCGCGCCCCCGCCCCGCTGCCGGCAGCGATCGCCGCGCCGCCCGCGAGCGCGCGACCCGCCACGGCCGAGCCGCTCCAGCCCGGCCTGCGCCGCCCGCCGCGGGCCGTCGAGCTGTTCCTGACGCGCACCGCCGCTGAGCTCGAGCTGTTGCGCCGCGCGGCGAGCGAAGCGCGCCTCGCCGAAGCCCGTGCGCTCGCTCACAAGCTCAAGGGCACCGCGAGCAGCCTCGGGGCGCGCAGCCTGGCGCAGTGCTGCGCGGCGCTCGAATACGCCCAGCCGGATCCCGCTGGCGCCGAGCTCGAAGCCCTGCTCGCCGGCATCGAACGCGCCTATCAGCTCGCCAGCACGGCGCTGCGCCGTGAGCTCCGCGATTCCCAGCGGCCACCCGAGGTCAGTTCAGCATGAAAACAGCATTGGCCAAGGCTCACAGGCAAGACAATGCCTCCCCGCTGCGCGTCCTCGTCATCGACGATGACGACATCGCGCGCGAGATCATCGTCGACGTGCTGGTGCGCGAGGGGCACAACGTCTCCAGCTTGCCGTCCCCGATCGGCGCCACCAAGCACATCGTGGAGAACCAGATCGAAGTGGTGGTGCTCGACGTGATGATGCCGTCGATGCGCGGCGACAAGCTCGCGGCGCTGCTCGGCCGCAATCCCAAGCTCAAGAACCTCGGCGTGGTGCTGGTGACCAGCGCGCGCGTGGAAGACGTGAGCGAGCTCGCGGAGGCGGTGAGCGCCGTCACCATCGTCGCGAAAGAGGGACTGCAGGCGGATTTGCCGCAGGCGGTGAGGAGAGCGGCGAAGCGCTGAGCGCCAAGCGGCGACCCAGCACTCGACCCCTGGCTCCGCCCACTCTCGCACGCCCGGCGCTCCCGCTCTGCCTCAGCCCCTGGCACTGCCATTGCCCCTCCCTCTCGCTCGCGCGGGGAGGCAGAGCCAGAGCCAGTGGCAGGGGAGGGCGAGTGGGTGGTTTTTGTGGCCGCCTCTTTGCCATGCATTTGCGCCAGTTCCGTGAATCGTGCGGCTGCTCTGAGCGTGCGACGGCAGGTGAGCGGGCTCGGGTTTCTCATCGTCGCAGCATGCTCGGGCATGTGGCCAGGCCGGCTCCGCCTGTGCCCGCGCAGCGCGGGCACCCTGGACACGTCCTGCGCGCGCTGCGGCGGCGAGGGGCGCGGCAGCCCTCGCTTCGAGGGGCCGCACGCAAATGGAGGTTCGCCATCACGCTCAAATCTATCCCGTCGTGCTCGAGTTGGTTCGCAGGGTTTCACCGTATCTGGCCACACTACACGTGCCCAGCTCGTCTCTCGGGGACCAGCCGGAACGCCTCGCTGGCCCTGCGCTTGCGCCAGTTCTGTGCGTCGAGCGGCGGTGCCCGGCAAGGGCAGCGCCGCGCCGATGTCATTCCGGGTCGTTCAGGCGCTCGAGCTCCTCGACATCAGCGAGATCCTTGTGGCGACCGGCTGCTTTCTTGTTCCGAATGAGCGCGAGCTTGCCGATATACGGAATCTGCTGACCGCCCAGCTCGAACGTCTTCGAGCCTTGCAGCGCCTCATCGAAGGATACGCCGCTGATCTGCGTCAGTACTTCTACCTTGAATGGCGCGATGCCAAAGCGGTAAGCGTTGCCTGGATTCGCAAAGTGATCAGCCGTCACCCCGTGAGTCTGGAGTGGAGCGCCAAAGGCAATCAGGGCGGCAAAGACCAGCTTCGAGTTCACGCTCGACGCTCTCACGAGGATGTCCATGTCGTCCGTAGCGCGGACGTGGCCGTGCAAGATGACCGCCCAGCCACCGACCACTAGAAACTCGGCCTCCGCGTCACGGAGCTCAATTAAGAGGTCAGCGAAATCTGGCGGAAGCTTGGCCAAGATCACCAGTCGGTGAGAAAGGCTTCTCCGGGCCAGTCACAACGACGAGCCGTCGTGTGCTCGCCGCGAAGCGCACGGTGGTGCTCGATGAGACGCACTGCTGCGGCAAGCCTCTCGTCCGGTGAGCTATTCGCGTAAGGCGACGGCTTGGGTTGACCGAGTGGCACGATTTCGACCGTCATGTTGGCGCGTCGCGCCTGGGCCCTGGCCCGGCGGGCTGCTAGAGGATCATCGCCGTTCATTGGGTTATTCTATGCGTGGGCGCTTGGGCGTCCAGCCTACAAAGCTGTCCTGAAAGCGTACCGTGCAGTGGGCTCATCCTGGCGTCGCTCGGCGTGCTGTGGCGCCGAGCCCACTCTGCTCAAGCGCTGGCGGGTTGTGGGCTGAAGCCGAGGTTGTCCGCGAAGAGTTCCATGGCCGTCGCGGCGACTTGCGAGGTGTCGTAGTAGGCGTAGCCGGCGACGCCGATCGAGCCGACGACGGGCAGCCAGCGAGCCGCGCCCTTGGCGATCGCGCGCTGGCTCACCTTCAGGCCCAGGCGCTCGGCGACGGTCTGCAGGACGCGCATCGTGGCGCGCTGGAAGACGATGCGTTCGCCGACGCGCGCGGTGAGGTCGCGCACGATCTGGGCGGCAGCGTGCCGGAACAGGCAATACAGGAGGTGTTCCTGGCTGAGCCCCGCGCTCTGGCCATACACGCCCGCGAGGTCCGAGACCATCTTGGCCTGGATGCGCCAGACCGCGACCAGATCCGGTATCACCACGGCCAGGCCCCAGGGGCCGGGGGGCAGCGCGAGCGTGCCCGACACCGCCGCCGCTTTGAGCGCCGCCGCCGTCTGAATCACGCGCGCACGCTCGCGCGGGTTGGCCTGAGGGACCTCGCGCGTGGGAGGCACGCTCGCCACCACATCGAGGATCATCTGGGCCACCACCTGCTTGGCGCGGTTTGCAGCGTCCTTCGGTCGATCGATGCTGTCGATGCCCTGACTATACGAGAAATCCCGGGACCTGGCGAGGCGGAGGGGGTCCCGGAGCAGCGCCGCGTGCCGCCTTGAATCGCCCGCGGGGCTGGTTTTTGTGCCGCGCCCGCGGACCGGTGCGGGGTCAATGGTGACCCGGCTCGGGGGCGGACCCACAATCCAGGCCCGCCCGCGCGGCAACCTGTCCCTCTCGTCCGGCCACGCGGCGCTAGAAAGTTCTGGGGACCACGGCTAATAAGGCAGCGTCATGTTTGACGCGCTGAAACGCGGTTTTCGCGAGGCCCAGAACCGTCTCGCCGGGCTCACCGAGCTGAACTCGGAAAACATCAAGCCCGCCTTGCTCGAGGTGCGGACGTCGCTGCTCGAAGCCGACGTGGAGCTGGGCGTGGTCAAGCGCTTCCTGGCGAAGGTCGAGGAGCGCGCGCTCGGGCAGACCGTGCGCACCAGCGTGAAGCACGGCGGCCAGAAGTATCAGGTCTCCGCGAGCGACCAGTTCATCAAGGTCTGTCACGACGAGATGGTCGAGCTGATGTCGTTCGAGGGCGACACGCTGAAGCTCGATGCCACGCCGGCGCAGGTCATGATGGTGGGTCTGCAGGGCTCCGGCAAGACGACCACCAGCGCCAAGCTGGCGCGGCGTTTCAAGTCGGAAGGGCGCAAGCCGCTGCTCGTGGCCGCGGACATGCAGCGCCCCGCCGCCGTGGAGCAGTTGAAGGTGCTGGGCGAGCAGATCGGCGTGCCCGTCTTCAACCTGCCCGATCAGTCTCCGCTGGCGATCACCAAGGCTGCGCCCGCCGAAGCCAAGAAGCTCGGCTGCGACACCATCATCTACGACACCGCCGGTCGCCTGGCGATCGACGAGTCGTTGATGCAGGAGCTGCACGACATCAAGAGCGCGCTGGCTCCGGAGAACATCCTGCTGGTCGTGGACGCCATGATCGGTCAGGACGCCGTGCGCACGGCGGCTTCGTTCAACGAGCGGCTGGGCATCAGCGGTGTGATCCTGACCAAGCTCGACGGCGATGCGCGCGGTGGCGCGGCCTTGAGCGTGAAAGAGGTGACGGGCGCGCCGATCGTGTTCACCGGCACGGGCGAGACCACCGATCGGCTGGAGGAGTTCCGCCCCGACGGCATGGCGGGGCGCGTGCTCGGCTTCGGCGACGTGGTCGGTCTGATGAAGGACTTCGAGGAAGTCGTCGATCAGAAGAAGGCCGAGGAAGACGCCGCGCGCATGCTCAGCGGCGAGTTCACGCTGGAGGACTTCCTGCAGCAGGTGCGGATGATCCAGCAGATGGGCCCGCTCAAGGATCTGGTGGAGAAGATCCCGGGCATGGGCGGCATGATGCCGCCCGGCGCCGAGCTGGACGGCAAGGAGTTCCGCAAGATCGAGGCGATGATCCAGTCGATGACGCGCGCGGAGAAGCGCGACGCCCAGCTGCTCGTGCGCGAGCCGGGGCGCGCCAAGCGCGTGGCGCAGGGCTCGGGCACGCCGGTCGAAGCCGTCAACGAGCTGGTCCAGAAGTTCGTGTTCATCAAGCAGATGATGGGCAACATGGGCGGCCAGGGCGGTCTGCTCGGCAAGCTGCCGGGCATGAAGGGTCTGGCGATGGCGCGCACCCTGCGGCGCGCCGCCAAGTCCGGCAAGATGCCGGCTGGCATGCCGGGGGGCTTCCCGGGCATGCCGGGGGGCTTTCCCGGGATGCCGGGTGGTTTCCCGGGCATGATGCCGGGCGGTCTCCCCGGAATTCCGGGGCTGGATGCGCTCGGCGCCGGCGAGAACACGCCCAAGATGAAGGTGCTGTCGCGCAGCGAAAAGAATGCGCGCAAGGGGCAGCGCAAGCGCGAACGGAACGCACGCAAGAAGAACCGGGGAAAGAACTGAACTATGAGACGACGAGCTGGGTCAAAACCGTTGGTATCTTGGTGCGTCAGCCTGGGGTTGATCGTGCCGCTGCAGCTGGGCGCGCTCGGTTGTGTGAACGACACGCCCTCCACGGATCCACCGGAGGACGTTCAGAAGTTCATTCTCGACAAGGTCCCCGATGGCGAGAAGTACACGGAGCTGAACGTCAACTTTGACGACAAGGTCACGCTGCTCGGCGCGCAGATCGATCCGGGGCTCGTCATCGAGCCGGGCGGTCGCGTCAAGAT
>JAICTU010000242.1 GCA_025936205.1 Polyangiaceae bacterium
CCACGATCAAGTCGACCGCGGAAGCGTCCAGCGCCGCGCGCTGCAAGCAGCGCTGTGCCGCGCGATAGCCCAGGTCACTGGGGGCCTCGTCGGGCTCGCACAGATGTCGCTCACGGATGCCCGTGTGTGAAACGATCCACTCGTCCGACGTATCGATGGTGCGCTCGAGCTCTAGATTGCTGACCGATTTGGCGGGCACATAGGCTCCCACGCCACTGATTCGAATGCCCATGGCTTTCTCGTCCTCCGGCTACGATAGGGTTGGCGATAACAAGGAAGCTCTCGGCGAGGAGCGCTCGGCGAGCCAGCGCGTGGCTGCAGGCCAGAGGGTTTTGTGCGCCTTGCTGCTGACGACCAGCCCCACGTGGCCAGCATCGATTCGCAACTCGTCGACCTCGCGGGAGCCCACGCACCTGCGGATGCCTCGAGTCGACTCGGGGACCACCAGGTGGTCCTTGTCCGCCGTCAGCAAGAGCAGCGGGCAACGGATCTGCTGCAACTCGATCCGCTGCTGCCCCAGCTCGAGCTCGCCCCGCACCAGCTCGTTGTTTCGATACAGCTTGTGCACGAACTCCCGAAAGGTCGCGCCTGCGACGGGGATGTTGTCGTTCACCCAGGTCTCCATCGCGAAGTAGCTCGACAGAAACCGGCCGTCGTCAAAGTTCTCGGCCAGGCTGATGTTCTTCTCCAGCAGGTTCTGCACCGGCCGCATCGCGAGAAAACACGTCTGCAGAAACTCGGCGGGGCAGTTGCCGTGGATGTCGATCAGCGTGTCCACGTCGAAGCCCTTGCGGTTCGTCCAGACATGGAGCAGGGACTCTCTTCCCGAAAAGTCGATCGGCGCGGCGAGCAACGTCAGCGTCTTGACCTTGCGCGGCTGCAGCGCGGTGTAGAGGGCGGAGAGTGTACCGCCCATGCAGTAGCCGAGCAGGTGCAAGCGCTCGATGCTCTGCTCGCGCAGCACGAAGTCAATGACCCGCGCCAACCGGCCGCTCACGTAGTCGTCCAGCGTGAGCCCTCGGTCGGCGTGCGACGGTACGCCCCAATCGATGAGGTAAACCTCGAAGCCGCGCTCCAGGTAGCGCTCCACCACGCTCTTGCCCGGCTGCAGATCGAGAATGTAGGGGCGGTTCACCAGGGCATAGCAGAACACGACCGGCTCGGCTTGCGTGGCAGGCGTTCGCCGCCGGTAGCGCAGCAGCTCGAGGGTGCCGTCGCGGAACACCACGTCGCGCGGTGTCGTGCCCACGCGCGTGCCGAGCGCCGTGCGCAGCGCACCTGGCGCACTCAACACACGGCGCCAGGCGCGGCGCTGCTCGACCAGCAGTGCCCCCTGCTGTTCGAGCAAGCGCGAAAGGATACGTCTTGGAGCTAACACCGCGTGCTCACATCGCCATGCCGCCGTTCACGTCGAGCACGTGACCGGTGATGAATCCGGCAGCGGGAGAAGCGAGAAAGAGCACACTGGCGCCGATCTCCATCGGGTCGCCAAGGCGGCCGACGGGCGTCAGGTCCAGCACGGACTTCAACGCCTTCTCCGGCACCCCCTCGAGCATGCGCGTCTTGATGAAGCCAGGGGCGATCGCGTTCACGGTGACGCCCTTGCTCGCGTATTCTCGAGCCAGAGTCTTGGTCAGCCCGATCAGGCCAGCCTTGGCGGCGGCGTAGTTGGCCTGGCCAAAGTTGCCGACGCGGCCGACGATGCTGGAGATGTTGATCACGCGGCCCCAGCCGCGCAGCGCCATGGCGTCGATGAACAGGCGCGTCACATCGAACACGCTGTTCAGATTCGTGTTGATCACCTCGTCCCAGGCGCCGCGATCCATCTTGCGAAAGGAGCGATCGCGGGTGATCCCGGCGTTGTTGACGAGCACGTCGATGCCGTCGAAATCGTCGTTGATGCGGCTGCACATCGTCGCGACGTCGCGCGAGGCGGCAACATCGAAGCAATACGCGTGCGCCTTTCTGCCCAACTCCGCGATCTCGGCACAGACGCCCTCGGCGACGCCGCCGCCCGAAGGGCTCGCGCCGATGGCGACGTCGGCTCCCGCCGCTGCGAGGGAGAGCGCGCACGCTCGACCGATGCCGCGCGAGCCGCCAGTGACCAGCACCTTCTTCCCGAGCAAACTGAAGCTCGGGATCTCGGTGATGCGAGAGACGGGGCCGGGGCTCGGCTCCAGCGCCATGGGCACGCTGGACGTGGACCTGCTGGAAATGGGTAGTGCGGTTACCATGGAAACACTTCTCCTGTGCCGTCTACGCGCGGAGCGCGACGGTGCAGTGAGCCCGCGCGGTCCCCTCGAAGGAGACATCGTGCCGTCGCGCGGGCAGATCGGAAAGATTCAGGTCCGGCGGGTTGCGCCGGACCCCTGTGGATTCTCGTCGAGGACGTTCCCTCGCCCGAGCAGCTGTGCAGCGCTGGTTTGCAAGGAGTGGGCGCCGCGCAGGGCAGCAAACCCCACGCGCATCGCCCCTGAAAACCAGCGAGAGCGCAAGTAGCGATCGGTGACGTGGGTGAGACCTTCCAGCCACCGACGCCGCATGCGCCCGGGGTCGATGAAGAACGGGCTTCTGCCCTGCTGATCTTCGGTCTCGCCGAGCTTCACGTCAGGCTCGCGCGGTCTGACTCTCCGAATACGCTCGCCCGGCCTCGCGATAATTGCGAGACGAGTCGCTTTCTGGAGGCGTGGGGGCGCTGCGCGCGAGCTCGAACCATTTCTCGGCAGCACCCTGAAAGTCCCGAAACTGGGCCTCCGAGCGCTCCTTGAAGTTGTCGGACAGCTTGCGCCAGAGGTCTTCGACGAGCCGGCGGTACTCCTCCGGGGACTTCGCCTCTCCCACTCGAAAGCTTTGCTCGATCACGTCGATGCCGGCGCGATAGCTCGTGTCCAGCAACTCCCGCTGCTTGTTCAGAGTGTCTTTTGCGGAGTCGAGCCAGCGCTTCTGTACGGCCTCGCTCCACTCCCCTGCCGTGCCGGGCGAGCTCACCGGCATCGAGGGCCACTGTTGCACCCACTGGCGAAACACATCCTGCTGCGCTTGCATCGTGGCTTCAGACGCTCGGCGAAAACTTTCGAACAATTGAGCAAACATCGTTTCCCTCCATCCGATTGTCACCAATCGAGCCAATTTTGGCTGCATGGCGTTATCGGGGCTGCCGTTGATTGATTCCTGTTACCTGACCGTTACTCGAGCGCTGCTGTTCCGTGCGTGTCGATTGCCAGCGCCCCGTTCTTGAATTTGCCTGGTTCGCGCCGCATCAGTCTCTCGAGCGTCTGCCGATCACTCGCGCATCCTCGCGGATGCGCTCGCCACCGACTCGAGCGCTGCCTTTAGCAAGCCGCGATCCATCACACCTTTGTCTGCATGGTCCCCCTGGCCGCGCAACGTTCGCGCACCGGCCAGACCTCCTCGGCTTAATCGCATTCGAGGACTGTGGCGAGCGCTACAGCACAGCGGTGCATTCGGCCTCGAACGTCCTTCCAGTCTGAAGCGCGATCGGGCAAATCAGAGCGCCGCTGGAAGCGCCTTTATTTAGCCGTGAGTTCTCATGCTTGCGTCGACTTCAACGAACGTGCGACGCGCGGGTAACGGGCGAAACGTGACGGCAACGTGACAATGCCGTGAAGCGCCTTGCGAGATCAATGCCGCGCGCGGTCTCCGCGATCGCGGCATCGGATCAGCAGTGTCAACGCGCCCCAGCCCGGGCCCTGCTGGCTGGCGCCCAGAGCCCGCGCTCAGGAGCCGGCGATGAAATCGCGCACCAGCGGGTAGACGCTCTCTCGCCAGCGCCGCCCGCTGAAGATGCCGTAGTGCCCGGCGCCCTTGACCATCAGGTGCTGCTTTCGCTCTGCCGGGATGCCCTTGCACAGATCCTGCGCGGCCTGCGTCTGGCCCAGGCCAGAGATGTCGTCCAGCTCCCCCTCGATCGTGAACAAGGCCGTCCTCGTCAGCGCCTCCGGCGCTACGCGCGAACCGCGTACGTGCCACAGCCCGCGCGGCAGCAGGTGGTCCTTGAACACGATGCGTATGCAATCCATGTAGTACTCGGCGGGCAGATCAATCACCGCGTTGTACTCGTCGTAGAAGCGTCGATGGGCCGCCGCGTCTTCCAGATCGCCCTCGACCAGGTGGCGATAGAAGTCCCAGTGCGATCCCATGTGCCGCCCCGGGTTCATGGCGATGAAGCCCGCATGCTGCAGAAAGCCGGGATACACGCGCCGGCCACGGCCTGGGTACATGGCGGGGACCTCGTGCAACACGTTCTGCTCGAACCATTGCAGCGGGTGATCGGTCGCCAGATCATTGACCCGGGTGGGGCTGCAGCGTGAATCGATGGGACCGCCCATCATGGTCAAGCTGCGCGGTGCCTGCTCGCCAGCGGAAGCCAGCAGCGACGCCGCTGCCAGCACCGGCACACAGGGCTGGCACACCGAGATCACGTGCAAGCGCTCGGCCCCGATCTGGCGGATGAACTCGATCACGTAGGCGACATAGTCATCCAGCGTGAACGGGCCTTGTGTGCGCGGTACGAGCCGCGCATCGACCCAATCGGTGATGTACACCCGGTGATCGGCCAGGAGCGTCCGCACCGTGTCCCGCAGCAGCGTGGCATGGTGCCCCGAGAGCGGAGCCACCACCAGCACCGCCGGATCCCGCTGCAACGCCTCGCGCACGGCGGGATCGTCGCTCTGTCGTTCGAAGCTGCGCAGCCGGCAGAAGGGCTTGCTCGAAAGCGTCTTTTCCGCGACCGCGACCGTGGCTCCGCGCACCTCCACGGAACGGATCCCGAACTCAGGCTTCGGGTAGTCCTTGCCCAGTCGATAGAACAGCTCGTAACCGGCAGCGATGCGCGACGCCCCGGGCATCTGGGACAGCCAACTGCCCGGCGTCGAAAACAAGCAAGCGCCGACGCGCGCTAGGTAGGTGGCAGGACTGAGAAGCGCGCGATTGAACTCGTGAATCTGGTAAAGCATCGTGGGGGGACAATCGGGGGTGCGAGGTGCCCCTGCTCGAGCAGTGCGGGAGCACGCGGCGGGGAGGACGCGCGCAGTGTTTGCAGCGTAGCACGGGATCGGCAGTGCTCCCAACGACGTCCCCGGGCGACTTCTGCGGGTACACCTCGCACCCCGGGCATTCGCCGCGCAATCACCCCCGAAGCGAGCTGTCAGCGGATCGTCCAGCCGCCATCGACCACGATCATCTGCCCGGTGATGTTGCGGGCCGCCGGTGAGGCCAGAAATGCGATGATGCCGGTGATTTCGTCGATGCCAATGAATACGCGCTTGGGCATCGGCTCCAGCATGATGCGGTCGATCACCTCCGCCTCTGAAATGCCGTGGGAACGAGCCTGAGCGGCGATCTGCTGGTCGACGAGCGGCGTCTTCACGTAGCTCGGGCAGATGGTATTGATCGTGATGTCGGTGTTCGCCGTCTCCAGCGCGATGGTCTTGGAAAATCCGATCAAACCGTGCTTCGCGGCGACATATGCGCTCTTGTAGGGGCTCGCCACCAACGAATGGATGCTGCCGATGTTGATGATGCGGCCGAAGCGGTGCTCGCGCATCATGGGCAGCACCGCTCGCGTCAGGCGCGCGCTGCCGATCAGCATCACCTGGATCAGGTACTCCCAGCGCTCGATCGGAAACTGCTCCAGCGGGGCCACGAACTGCAGCCCCGCGTTGTTGACCAATATGTCGGCCGGGCGAGAGAGCCGCCCGACGGCCTCCCGCACACTCTGGTCCGAGCTCACGTCCATCTCGAGCGCCTCGGCGGAAGCTCCGCTGGAGCGGATCTGCTCGACGACCTGCTGCACTTCCCCGAGCTCGAGATCGCTGGCGATGACGTGATGCCCGGACTGGGCGAGCTGGGCGGCGACGCCGGCTCCAATGCCGCTGGCTGCCCCGGTGATCAAGATGCTGTACATGGCGGGAAACCTCCTCAGATGGGCGACTCGCAGCGCAAGTCGCGTGCCATCGTAGGCGAGGCGGATCTCCGCATGCGAGCGGAGGCTCCCCTACGGCTCCGGGGAAATGAGTCGGCGCGACCCTGGCCGAGGCCCACGCTCCCGCACGACCCCGACTTACCGCGGGTCTCGAGCACCGCTACGCCTGGCACGGGAGCCAGAGTGCCAGTACCATCAAGTATCTATGGCCACCTTGTTCAGAGGCGTATTCTTGACGTCCAAGGACCCCGCGTCGACCGCGCGGTTCTATCGAGACGTCGCCGGTTTGGAGCTCGAGCAGATGGGGGGTGAAGGTGCGTACGTGTACTGGCGGGTGGACCACGACGGCCTGCAGCTGGCGATCCACGATGCCCAGAAGTTTGCGGCTTACACCCACCCGCCGAAGCCCGAGTCGAACCTGACGCACCTCTATTTCAAGGTCGAGAGCCAGGAGGATTTCCTGGAGCGCCTCCGCAAGATGAACATCAAGCCCCAGAGCACTGACGAAGTGGTGGTGACGGTTCTCGATCCGGACGGCCGAAGAGTAATGTTCGGCACCACGTGAGCCCCCGTCGCGCTCCGGTAGAGCCAGTGACCTGCGAGGTGACGTTACAAATCCGTAGCGCGACCTACGGCCCGCAGCGCGAGCTACGGCGCAGCGCAAGCTACGGCGCAGCGCAAGCTACGGCGCAGCGCAAGCTACGGCGCAGCGCAAGCTATGGCCGAGGGAGCGCGTCGAGCGACGGGGGCTGGCCGGAAGCGTCCGCGTCGTTCGGCTCCTCCGGCTCGTCCTTGTCGAGCGGTGCGGCCTCGGCGACGTCGAACAGAATGCCGACGTTCAGACCGACGACCCATGCGTCCACCCGGAACGTGCCTTTGACCGGGGGGTCCTGCGGGTGGGCCATGGACGTCGAGCGCTTTGCTGGCAGCACGTACAAGGCGCCGAGGTCAGCCCGGATCATCGGCGTGATCTGTGCACCAAAGCCAGCGCTGAGATCGATGCGGTTCACGTCCGGTAGCTGAAAGTCGAGCGTGGTGGACGGCACCGGCGTCTGATCCCAGATCGCGCCCAGGCGCGCCGACCAGCGCTTGTCGAACGTGTATTCGGTGCCGAGCCGCAGCGTGTACGAATCTTTCCAGTCCTTGCGCGAGCTCTGCACTTGCCCGTTGGGCAACTCGACATCGAGGCTGTCGTAGCTGGACCAACCTCGCCAACTCGCATCGAGCTCGAGGTCCCACTCGGGGAGCGGCGCGACGGACACCCCGAAGATCAGCATCTGCGGCAAGGTCACGCTCGTATGCACCTCACCGTCGGGCGGCAAGCTGCCGCGATAGGCGGGCGGCGCATCAAAGTCCGCATCACCCGTGAATTTCAACAGCACCGGGCTGCGATAGGTCAGGCCCAGCGACAGTGCCGGCAGCGCGCTCGGGCGATAGGAAAGCCCGGCACGCCCACCGAGCCCGAACGCGCTACCGCTGAGCGCGGCTGTCCCAACGTCCGTGCCGAAGGGAATGTCGCGGGTGAGCCGCACCTCGGCCGGCACCAAATCCACCCCGGCTCCCAGGGACAGCCCGGGCACCCATTGCGAGAGATTCAAGGCCCAGGCCGCCGTGATGAAGAAGGTGTGCAGCTCCGCCTGGCGCACGCTGCTGGCCCCCGGCGACGATGCGGGCCAGTCGAGCGCCAGCCCGAACGGGGAATACACGCCGAGCCCGAGCGCGACCTGCGCGCTCGCCCGCCAGCTCGCGAACAGCTGCGGAAGAACGAACGTGTCCGGATCTGCCTTCGTCTTCTCGCCCCCTTCGGCGGGCGTAAACTCCGCCGTCGGTCGGACCGCCGTTGCCCCCAGCTGAAGCTGCAGGCCGTGCAGCTCCGCCATGCCTGCGGGGTTGTAGTAGATGCTGGAGGCGTTGGTCGCATGTGCGATTACGGCTCCCGCGCGGCCTGTCGCGGCCGCATCCTGCTCGTCGACATGGAAGCCCGAAGCGCGCGCAGTGCGCGGCAGGGCAACAGCTGCGCCGGCCAGCAGCAGCGCCGTTCGCAGCGCGACCGCCGAGTGCCCGACTCCTGCTCGACGCCTCACGGCGCCCCTCCGGCAGTCGAGGGACTCAGGTGCGTCGCGAAGAATCCGAGCGTATCGAGCTGCATGCGCAAGGTCCCCAGCTCACCGCTACCCTGCGCCATGCTTGGCCCCGGGTCGGCCGGGGCGAGCAGAGAGCCGTGCACGTATGCGTTGCCGGGGAACTGGCTCGCAGGATCCGCAACGACGCCATCATAGCGAACCCAGTGCGAGCCCGGGGCGATCACCGCGGGACTGGGCGTCAGCGAGCCGGGCGTGGCTCGCTCGGCCAGCTCCGGCTGAAGCCCGAGCGCCGTGCCGAAGGTCAGCGTGGCAGAGTTGGGAATCACGGCGTCGCCCACCACTTCTGCGAGCAGGACGTGCCGCTCATCCCCATAGCGATTGACATAGTTCACCGGATCGACCGGGTCGAGGATCCAGCGAAACGCCGCCGCGAACTGCAAGAACCCGGGATCGGTCTTCCACTCGTCGCCAAAGCAGGTCGCGTTCGGGTTCGTACCACCGTTCCAGGTCTGCCCGCTCATGGTGCCCGACGCGATCAAGCTGTCGACCAGCGGGCAACGGATCCCGGGGGTCTCGCTGTCCGTTAGCACCTGCAACCAGTCGGCAGCCCCTACGTTCAATGCCGCAGTGCGAATCGAGCTGCTCTGGGCCACCGTGACGCCGCCGAGCAGCGAGCCCATCGACTGACCCAGATAGCCGATGCGCTGCGCGTCGACCTGCAGCGCTCCACACGCGCCAGGCTCGGCGCACGCCCTGAGCACCGCCTCGAGTGCGAGCTGATCCAGCACCGTCTGCCGCAGATGATCACGCGTACGGGGCAGATCCGGCGAAAAGATCGGCGCGAAGCACTGCGACGCGCAGGTGGGCCCAAACTGGCTCGCGCAGGGCCGTGCTGGGCCAGCCCCATCGCAGCCAAGCGCCGCGTCGGTGCTGGTACGCACCGCGCGCGTTCCGTGATCGACGGCATCGACCGCGACGCTGGCGATACCGCCGCGGGCCAGCGTGCCCGCGATCGCCAGCAGATCTTCTTTGCTGCGCGTGATGCCATGCGAGAAGATCACGGTCGGAACGGGGCCCGGCGCTGCCGTTCGCGGCAGCACAATCAGCAGCGGCAGCTGGCGCTCGCAGACCTTGCTGGGCTGGGCGGGATCATCAAAGCTCGACGCCAGCGCGCCGGGCTGCGTGCAGTCGTCACCCTGCAAGAAGCTGGAGGACGTGAAGCTCGGCGCGGCCGATACCGGGCTCGCCGCGTATACCGACGCGATTGCGTCGCAGCCGAGCTGGCTGCAGGGGACACCGGGAATGGCGCCGGCGAAGAACGCCTCCACCGACAGGGGCGCGCCGTCGCCCGCGAGCGGCGCTGGCAGCACCAGCGGCAGCGCGGCGTTGCTCGCGAGCTGCGCGGCGCTGCCCGCTTGCTCGGGATCGAGCGGGGCGCCGATGGTCTCGGTGCCGAACGCCCAGGCGAGCAGGATGTCGTCCCGACCGGCGAAGCCGCCGGGCTGGCTCGCGGCCAACGCCGGCGCGAGCTGATCGAGGGCCGCGAGCAGTGGTGCATGGGCACGCCAGAGCGTATCGAGACCGTGCAGCGCCGCGAGGTCCTCTGGATCCGAAGGATCGAATGGTGTCGCGTTGTGATCAGGCAGCGCCTCTGGGCTCGGATCCGAGAAGCTCACCGGCGCCTGCGCCTGGCGCACCAGCGCCCAGGTGGGTGACGGCTCGAATGCCTTGCCGTCGACCGACTGAATGCCGCTGGTCAGCAAAACCCCGTACGTGCTGTCACCCTGGAGCGGCGAGCGAGGCAGCAGCGTCAAGTTCGGCACAGTCGCACTGCTGCTGCAGTCTGGCGCAGAGCGCTGCGAGCCTCCCGCCAGGACATCCACGGCGACCAAGCCTTCGAAGCGGGTCAAGGGCACGCCGTGCTGCGCGAGGCGCACCAGGAACACGCGGCCCGCTGCGGACCCCACGTCGACGGGGGCGCTGAAGGTGGCGACCAGGCTCATGCGCGAAGTGCCGAAGCCGTCGAGTTGATTCAGCGCGAGGCGCAGGCTCTCTGCCGACGACCCCGGCTGCTCCCCGCAGCTGGGGGGCACGTTGACTCGGCCCGTCATGGGATCCATCAACAGCGCGTTCGGCAAGGGCACGACGCGCTGCGCCGGATCGAACTCCGCCACGGGCGGCAATGCCCCATCGAGCGTGGCAGCCAGCTCCGTCGGATCCGTTTCCACGGACTCCACGCAACCGAGCTGCAGGCTCGAGAGCGCTCCGCAAATGATCGGTCCGTAAAGGAGCGGCAACCAGCCGCGCTGAACGGCCCCGCCGAACTCCCACCCCGCCCCTGCCCCAACTTTCCTTGGATGCAAAGTACTGCGCATCATGCCGCAGCACGACGGGGGCGCAAGCCCTTTCGCTCCAGCCACCGTCCCCTGTCGCTTCTCGGACCGCTATAGTTGCCTTCATGAAGCTCGCATGGTTGCCACTCCAGTTGTCCGGAGCCTTCTTCTTCGGAGCCCTGCTCTTCGGGTGCGCGCCCGCGCTAAAAACATTTGCCGAGTACCCCGCAGCGGAACCAGCCCGGCTGGAGCACGGGCAGAATGGCCCCGAAGTGGACGCCCTGCTCACCACCTTCTACGAGCGGTCCTTTACGCCGCAGCAGCTGCGGGGCGAGCTTGCCGGGGTGCTGTCCAAGTATCCCCGTTCCTCGCGCACCCACGAGGTGGCGGCCTATCTCGCCATGCTCGATGCCGACGCCGCCGGCGCCATCGATCACTTCATCGCGGCAGCGAGCGATCTCGACTCGGGGCTGACAGGGCTTTACCTCTGGGAGCTGGGGCAATGGTCGCGCAGCGCCAGCGAAGACAGCCGCGTGCAGAGCTTGCTGGAGAGCTTGATTCAGCTGCACCCGAGCGCCGATGTGCGCGACCGCGCGCGCGCCGAGCTCGCTTCGTTGCTGGAGACGCGCCTTCAGCTGGAGGCCGCGCGCGCGCTGAGCGCGCAGCTCGGTTATCTTTCGGACTGGAACCTGATCGGTCCCTTCGACAACGATCAGGGCAAGGGCTTTCTGACCAGCTATCCTCCCGAGAGCTCGCTGGCGCTGCAGCAACCGTACCACGGCAAGCTGCTGCCCGTGCGCTGGCATCGGGTGCAGGCTGATCCGACCGGCGCGGTCGCGCTCGACGATCTGGTTGCGCCCAAAGAGTTTGCGCTGGCGTATCTGGCAACGTTCGTGGGGGCCGATCGCGCCGGCCCGGCGGAGCTGCGACTGAGCCTGGGCGAGGCCGCCCAGGTCTGGTGGAATGATGCGCTGGTCGCCTCGGAGGAGACGCTCGCGGACGCCGGGCCCGACAACCTCGTGATCCCGGTACAGCTCGCCCGCGGCTGGAACAAGCTGCTGATCAAGAGCTGCGTGCGCCGCTCCGCCTGGTCGGTGCAGGCGCGGGTGACGCAGCCGGGCGGAGCGTCGTGGCCTGGGCTGCGCACCAGCAGCGCGCCGCAGCCATATGTGCCGGCCGGCGGCAGCGTGAAGCCGGATGCGATCGCCTTCGTGCCACCAGCGGTGAGCCAGCTGCCGAGCCCGGGCCGGCGCGCGTTTCTGAGCAGCCGCTTCGCGTCCGCCACGGGCCGCCCCAAACAGGTGCTGCCGCCGCTGGAGCAATTCGCCAAGGCCGCTCCTGGCAACGCGCTCGCCAGCTATCAGATCGCGCTCGCGTACTGGCAGAACGACGAGCTCGGCAAGGCCATCGATCTGCTGAACGCCGGGGTCCAGCGCTATCCCGAGCTGGGGGGATTCCGACTGAAGCGCTCGCGTTACTACCGGCAAAAAAAGCTCTGGGACCAGGCGCTCGCCGATCTGCGCGCCATCGGCGGAACAGCCCGGCGCGACGCGACGATCGAGCTCGCCCAGCTGCACGGCGCGCGCGGCTTCACCCTCGACCAGTGCGGCGAGCTCGCGGCGCTGGCCGCCAGCATACCCGACCTGGCCAACGCGCGCCTCGACCTGGCGCAGTGCCGCGACGACCTCGGCTACACCACCAGCGCAGAAGCGGAGCTGCGTGCCGCGCTCGCTCTCGAGCCGGGCAACCTGCTCACCAATCAACGGCTGATCAACCTGCTGACCCGGCGGCTCGACTTCTCCGGGGCGCTGGAGCTGAACGCGCGCGTGCGCACGCTCGACCCGTATTCGATCGGCTGGCAGCTGCAGCGCGCGAACCTGGAGCGCCGCCGCGGCGAGCGCGCCGCTGCGCGCGCTGCCTACGAAGCCCTGCGCGCACAGGACCCCGACTTTTCCCCGAGCTACGAGAAGCTCGCGGATCTCAGCTACGAAGACGGCAAGAATGCTGAGGCCACGGCGCTCTATGAGCAGGCGCTCACGCGCAACCCGAGCAGCTCGGAACTGTCCGAGCGGGTCGCGTTCTTGAAGCCCGCCGACCAGGCTGTGACCGATCTATTGCCGAGCGAGGAGCAGATCGAAGCTGCCGTGCGCGGGTCGTCCGGGGTACAGGCCTTGCCTGGCAGCTACACCGTGCTGCTGCTGGACCACGAGCTCGTGGAAATCGAAAATGATGGCAGCGCCAAGCGCACCATCACGCGGGTGACGCGTGCCGAGAACCAGCAGGGGGTCGATCGGCTCACGCGGGTGAGCTTGCCGGGCAGCGGCAGTCGCAAGGTGCTGCGCGCCTACGCCCTGAGCCCGCAAGGCGAGCGCCAGGAGGCGTCCTCGATCCAGGAGACGGCAGTGCGCTTTCGCAAGCTCGAGCCCGGCTCGATCACGGTGCTGCAGTACCTGCACTATCAGCCGAGTGGAGCGTTCCTGCCCAATCACTTCGCCGACACTCACTACTTCCAGAGCCCGCGCGATCAGCTGGAGAACGTGACCTGGGTGCTCATCCACGGCAAGGATCGCAAGCTGGAAGTGGCCACGCGCGGCGCGCTGAAAGAGGCGCGCAGCGAGCGCGGCGAGCACGTGGTGCGCACCTTCAGCGCCAGCCACGTGGCGCCCTTGATCGACGAGCCGCTGATGCCGCCCGCCGGCGACCTGCTGCAGCAGGTGTCGGTAACAACGCTCGGCACCTGGGACGAATACTGGCGCTGGGAGAAGGCGCTGCTCTCCGATGCGTTCCGCAGCAGCCCCGAGCTGGAATCGCTCGCGGCGCGCCTCACGCAGAGCGCCGCCACCCCACGCGAGAAGCTGGACCAGCTGTTCCATGCGGTGATGAAGGACATCCGTTATCAACAGGAGTACGAGACGACCATCGCCGGGGTCCGACCACACACGGCCCCGGTGGTGCTGGAGCGCGGTTACGGCGACTGCAAGGACAA
>JAICTU010000050.1 GCA_025936205.1 Polyangiaceae bacterium
ACCAGGCGGCGGGGGACGTGGCGCAGCCGTGCAACTCTGGCCGGGCGGGGCGCGAAAACTACCCCATCAACTGCGTCAGCTTCCAGCAGGCGCAACGCTACTGCGCCTGGCGCGGCGGGCGCTTGCCCAGCCAGGCGGAATGGGAATACGCAGCGGAGGAGATCACCCCCGATCCGCAGGAGAGCCATCCGGGGACGCTGCCCGTCGGCTCCTTCCCGGCGGGCGGCAACCCCGAGGGTGTGCTCGACCTGCTCGGGAACGTGTCGGAGTGGACCACTGGACACGTCGGCCTGCGCAGCTCGGGGCCGGGCGATGACGGGACCCGCCTTCAGCTGTACGCGGTCCTGGGCGGAGGGCTGCCGCCGGGAGCGAGCCGGATCGGCTCGCACGCCTCGCGCCTGTACCTGAACGCCAACGCGCGTGGCCGCAACGTCGGCGTGCGCTGCGCGTTCGATCCGTGAGCGAGTGAGCGCGCCTTGCCGAGCGGGGCGGCGGCGTTAGAGAAGCGGGAACTGCGCTCCCGGCAGTGTCCCTTTTCTCGTGAGGCGTCAGGTTCCGTGTGGAACTTCACTGGCGCAAAATCAGAAGCGCCTCGCTTGCGAGCAGGAATCGCCCAAAAGTTCGCTGCCGGAGGGGACCAGCCACTCACTCGTGGCCTCACTGATGCTGAAGTGAGAGCGGCAGCGGGCACATCCTGGCGACGCGCGGGGACCTGTGGGGCCGAGCCCTGTCTGATTCTCACCACTCGCGGCAGTCGGTTTTTTGTGAAGATCATGTTCCATGTGGAACCTCACTTCGCGCAAAATGAGGGGTACCTCGCGTAGCGCTGTTTCGTCGAAACCTATCCGCGCAGCGCGGATACGCTGCGAGCTGCAAGACGTGCTGCTCGAGCTCTGGGCACGCGACTCCAAGACTGCGCTCATGGTCACCCATGACGTCGACGAGGCCGTGTTGCTCTCCGACCGCGTGATCATGATGACCAGCGGACCCGAAGCGCGCGTTGGCGAGATCCTGGAGGTGCCCGAGGGCCAGGGGGGCCTCCGCCGGAACGGCTCGGAACGAGGCACGGGGGCGACGCCTTGCTTGTGGTTGGCGCAGCCCTTAGATTGTCCATTCGCGGAGCTGGAGCCCCGCGTTCCCGTTCCCGGAAGAAGCAGCGCAAAGCCCAATGGCGACCGACCTGTACGCGGACTTGGGGGTCCCCCGAGCCGCCTCACAAGACGAAATCAAGAAGGCTTACCGCAAGTTAGCGGCCCAGTTCCACCCGGATCGCAACCCCCACGACAAGTCCGCCGAGGAACGCTTCAAGGCCGTCAACCGCGCTCACCAGGTGCTGGGCGACGCGGACAAGCGCGCCCTGTACGACGAATTCGGGGAGGTGGCGCTGCGCGAGGGCTTCGACGCCGAGGCCGCGCGCGCCTACGGCCGGGCTCGTTCCCGCCCGGGCCGTGGCGCGAGCAGCGGCGGCTTCTCCTTCGAAGACATCCTCGGCAACGGCAACTTCGGCGACCTGTTCGGCGAGATGTTCCGGGGCGGCGGCGCCCGCACCCCGCGGCAAGCCCGCAGCGGCAAGGGCGCCAATGTCACCACCGAGGTCTCGGTCGACCTGCTCTCGGCCATCAAAGGCACGCAGATCCTGGTGCACATGCCGGACAGCGTTTACCAAGGAACACCCCGGGCCCCGGGTGTGCCCGGCGGCGGTGAGATCCAGGTGCGCATCCCCCCGGGCGCGGGCGACGGCGACAAGGTCCGCGTTCCCGGTCATGGCGAGCCCGGCACGGGCGGCGCTCCCGCCGGCGACCTGCTGATCACCGTGCGCGTCAAGAAGCACCCCTACTTCGAGCGCGATGGCCTCGACCTGAGGCTCGATCTCCCCCTCACGCCGGGTGAAGCCTTCGAAGGCGCAAAGGTCAGCGTCCCCACTCCTGACGGCGACGTCACGCTCAAAGTGCCCAAGGGCACCCAGAGCGGCCAGCTCACACGTCTGCGCGGCAAAGGCGTCCAGCGCAAAGACAAGGTCGGCGACCTCTACGTGCGCTTCGTGGTGCGCCTGCCCCAGCACCCCTCCAAGGCGGTCTCCAAGGCCATCGCGGAGTTGGACGAGGCCCTGCTCGCCGAGAAGCCCATCCGCGACGGCTTGCGCCTTTGAGAGGGCTCGGAACTGGGCCGCGCCGCGCGACGCTAGAATGTGCCCCCCGCCCGTCTGCGCTGGGCAGCGGGGAGGGGCATCCGAGGAAGGGGCACTATTCGGCGTCGGCCGCGCGCAACTGCACCGGCCGCGGGCGCTGCTCCAGCGTGGAGCTCGGCGCCGGCGCCGCGGACACGGCGTGCTGCCCATGGTCGTCATACTGAGCGAGCTCCGCGGAGACTTCGCGCAGCAGGGCCTGCTTCTCGTGGAAGGGCAGGAAGCTCGACTTGAAGCCGGCCAGCACCATGGCCTTGATGTCGCTGAAGGGCACCGCCATCTCGCTGTGCACCAGCCACAGCTCTTTCGAGACGCTGGTGTCGGTGATCAGCCGGTTGTCGGTGTTGATGGTGACACGCAGCCCGAGGTCGAAGTAGCGCTTCAGCGGGTGGCCGCGCAGCGTCTTCACCGCGCCGGTCTGCACGTTGCTCGACGGGCAGCACTCCAGCGGGATGCGGTGATCGTTCACGTAGCGCAGCAGATCGCCGTTTTCGCCGAGGCGGCAGCCGTGGCCGATGCGGTGGGCGCCGCAGATGTGGATCGCCTGCGCGATCGACTCGGGGCCGTAGGCCTCGCCGGCGTGGATGGTGCAGTTGATGTTGTTGGCGCGCACGAGATCGAACGCCGCGCGGTGCGTCTTGGCCGGATAGTCCGCTTCCGCGCCCGCCAGGTCGAAGCCGACCACGCCGCGGTTCTTGTAGGCGACCGCCAGCTCCGCCATGCCGTAGGACGACTCGGCGGAGATGTTGCGGATGCCGCAGATGATCACGTTGGCCTTGATGCCGTAGGAGTTGCGCGCGCGCCGCAGCCCCTGCAGCACGGCCTCCACCACCTTGGTCAGCTTCAGGCCCCGGCGCGTGTGCAGCATCGGGGCGTAGCGCACTTCCATGTAGCGCACGTTCTCGCGGTGCGCGTCTTCGGCCAGCTCGAAGGCGATGCGCTCGAGCGCATGCTCCGTCTGCATCACGCTCAGCGTGACGTCGAAGCCGCGCAGGTACTCCACGAGCGAGCCGAAGCTGGAGCCGCAGCCGATCAGGCGGCGGACACCCTGAGCATCGACGACGCCGAGGTCGACCTCGTCTTGCTGCGCGAGGTCGAGGATGGTCTCGGGACGGAGCGAGCCGTCGAGATGCACGTGCAAGTCGGCCTTGGGCAGCGACTCGAACACGGACAGCGGGATTTCACCGCCAGCGCCCCCCCGGATGGCGTCGAGGGACGCGGGACTGGATTTTCGCTGGGACATTAGCCAGCTTACCACGCCGCCGGCGACGCGCCACTGCGGGCCCCCCGCGGGGTCATTCGGTGGAATACAGCGCTACTGAGGGGTGGGCCGGCGCCGCCCGAGCCAGCTCACCACGGCCAGGCCGAGGACCGTCAGCGCCACGTAGACCGGACCGGACAGGCTGGCCCGAGGGGCGCGGAGCGCCCGATCCAGCGCGTCGCGCAGCCCGAGCTCGCTCGGAACCCCGACGATCACTGCGTTGCCGATGTACGTCGTGGGCAAACCCTTGAACTGATCATCGGGCAACAGCGCCGCCTGGCGCTGGAGCTCGGCCTCGGTCTCGGCAGAGCTCATGCACGCGTCATAGCGCCCGGGATCGAGCCGCAGCGCTTCCGCGGAGCCCAGGATCGAGTCTTCGCTGAGCTGGATGGTGAAGAGCCGGTCCGCCATTTCTTCGCCTTTGCCCTGAGCAGCTGCGCACAGGGCTGCGTGCGCCGCCAGCTCGGCGTGCGGATGCATGTCCAGCGGCTTCATGATGCGCTGGAACGCGACGCGGTCGCCGTACTGCGCGAGCAAGGGCTTCAACACGCCGTGCAGGCGTCGGCAGAAAGGGCACTCGAAGTCCGCGAACTCGACCACGTTGATCTTGTCGGGCACGTACAGCGCCCGGACGCTGGCCGGCACCGGCGTTTCCGGCCGGACCGCGTTCCAGAGCATCGGCGCCGCCGTCAGCAGCGCGGCAATGGCGAACCATGCCGCAGGGCGTAGCGGGCTCGGCGGCAATGCCTCCTGGCCGCGCACGGCGCCAGCCCAGCCGAGCGCGCACAGCGCGGCGCCGATCACGCTGACGTCGGTCACCATGCACAGCCAGCAGAACGCTCCGAGCACCAGGCCCTGGTACGCGATCAAGCCCACCGCCAGCACGGCGCCCAGGCCGGCGGCGGCAAACAGCGTCAACTCCGGCAGGGCCCAGAGCGCGCCGGCTCCGCCGCGGGCGAGCGCCGCTGCGCGATCGCTGCCGCGCCGCAGGCTGAGCGCCAGCAGCGCGATCTGCGCGAGCATCGAGAACAGTGGCAGGGAGATATATGGGCTGCCCAGAAAGTAGCTGAACCCGCTGCGGCGCGCCGCTTCACAGCCCGAACGCAGCCCGCAGAAGTCGGAGTCTGCCGGGTCCAGGTAATGGACGTACAGGGCGGCGCTGGCGAGCAGCGCCAGGCAGGCGCACAACTGCGTGCCGAGCAGCCAGAAACGCGAGGACATCCCGCTCCGAGGAGGCATGGCGCGAATCTAGCCGTGAGGGGTCAGGCGTCGACAAGGAAATGCCAGCGGCCGCGCGTTTTGGAGTATGACCCGCCCCATATGGCTCGTTCTCTCCCCAGCCAGACGGAGATCCTGCGCTACCTGAGCACGCGCGAGCAGGCGCTCGACGTGGCAGAGATCACCAAGGGTCTGGAGCTGGGTGCCGCGTCGCGGCGCAAGATCAAGGATGTGCTCGCGCAGCTGGTGCTCGAGGGCAAGCTGCGCAGCGTCCAGGGTGACCGTTATCGGGTCCCGTTGGGCTCCCGCGACCTGGGCAGCTGGGAGGGCTTGCTCAGCGTGCACCCGCGCGGCTTTGCCTTCGTGAACGCCAGCGGTCAGGAGGATGTGTTCGTGCCGCCGAGCGGCATCGGCGCGGCGTTGCACGGGGACACGGTGCGCGTGGCCGTCGTGGCGCGCACGCCGCGCGGTCCGGAGGGCAGGGTGGACGCGATCGTCAAGCGCCGCAACCCGCGCGTCTCCGGGGTGTTGCGCAAACGTCGCAAGAGCTGCTGGCTGGAGCCGGATGACGAGCGCATCCGTGGCCCGATCGTCGTGAACGAGCGGCGCTCCGCCGAGCGCGCCGCCGTGGGCCAGCTCGCGGCGCGCGACGGCGCGGCAGCGGTGGTCGAGATCACGCGCTTCCCCCAGTCCGCCGAGGAAAATCCCGAAGGCGAGCTGATGAGCGTGCTGGGCGAGCAGGGTGAGGCGCAGGTGGAGGTCGCCAAGATCCTGCTGCGCGACAACATCCAGGAAGAGCGCGACCCCGCCGCGCAGCAAGAAGCCGAGCGCCGCGCCGCCGAGCTCTCGCCCATCTCGCTGGCAGATCGCGCGGATCTGCGCAAGCTCCCGTTCCTCACCATCGATCCCGTGGACGCACGCGATCACGACGATGCCGTGTTCGTCGAGCGGCGCGCCTCGGGCTACCGAGCCTACGTCGCGATCGCCGATGTGAGCGAATATGTGCAGCCGGGCAGCGCGCTCGACAAGGACGCCAGCGAGCGCTGCTTCACCACCTACCTGCCCGATCGCGCCGTGCCGATGCTGCCGCGCATCCTCGCCGCCGAGCACTGCTCGCTGCTCGCCGACCAGGATCGCTATTGCCTGTGTGCGATCGTCGATCTGGACAAGGCCGCCAGCGTGCAGCGCTTTCGCCTGGTTCAGGGCGTGATCCGCGTGGCCGCGCTGATCAGCTACGAAGACGCTGCCTACACGCTGGGCTTCATGGAAGGCGAGCCCAAGAACCCGCGCGCGCTCACCTTCAAGAAGCAGCTGCGCGCCGCCAACGAGCTGGCCGTGAAGCTGCGCAAGCTGCGCCTGCGCCGCGGCTCGCTCGACCTGGATCTGCCCGAGCCCAAGGTGCAGCTCGAGCAAGAGACGCGCCGGCCCGTGGCGATCAGCAAGCGCGCCAAGAACCCGGGCATCGCGGGCGCCTATCAGCTGGTGGAGGAGCTGATGCTGCTCGCCAACGAGCGCGTGGCGCGCTGGCTCACCAGCAAGCGCAGCCCGGCCGTGTACCGCGTGCACGCGCCGCCGGATCCGGAGCGGCTCGAGCAGCTGGGCCTGGTCGCGCGCAAGCTGGGCGTGGCCTTCGACGAGGAGGCGACGGAGAGCCCGCTCGGCATGTCGAAATGGCTGAAGCGCCTGCACAAGCATCCGCTGCGCGTCGTGCTCGAAGGCATGCTGCTGCGCTCGCTGAAGATGGCGCAGTACGACACCACCAACGTCGGCCACTACGGGCTCGCCTCCGAGTGCTATGTGCACTTCACTTCACCCATCCGGCGCTATCCGGACCTGCTCGTGCACCGGCTGAGCAAGGGCTTGCTGCGCGGCACTGCCGGCAAAGCCACGCCGGAGCAGATCGAGGCCTTGCGCGCGCAGGCCGCGCGCTGCAGCGAGATCGAGCGCGTGGTGCTGCAAGCCGAGCGCGAAGTGGTGGACGTGTACCGCTGCCTGTTGATGCAGGACAAGATCGGCCAGGTCTACGAGGCGCGCGTCAGCGGCATGGCGGGCAGCGGCTTCTACGCCCAGATCGACGAGCCGTTCGTGGACGTGCTCGTGCGCTTCGAGTCGATGGGGCCGGACCGCTACGTGGCGAGCGAAGACGGGCTGAGCATGGTCGGGCAGCGCTCGCAGGACCGCATCTCGCTCGGCGATCGCCTGACGCTCGTGATCGAAGACGTGGGGCTGGCGCGCCGTACGGTGTTCGGGCGGCGCGTGCCGCCCACGCGCGTGATCGACGCCGCCGAACAACACGCCACCGGCGCTCCGGAGCTGGACGACGGACAACGCCGCCGGCGTTCGCGCCACAACCCCGAACGCAGCGAGCGGCCGTCCGTGCCGCCCACGCGCGGCACGCCGGGCCGTCGCGGCGAAACCGCAGCCCGCGGCGGCCCAGCCGGCGGCAAGCGCGGCCGCCGCGACAAGGGCAAGTGTCGCGGCGTCGTCGCTCAGGAGAGCGACGACGGCGGATTCCGTCCCCGCCGGCGCCGGCGCTAGGTTTGCCGGTCCGGGCGGGGAGCGGCGCGCTGGGCCCGCTCGGCACATCAAATCGAGGTTTCCATGGAAACCTCGATTTGCGCTCGCGAAAGGCCCCCCCCACCGCCTGCTGGCAGAGCCGGTCTCGGCCTCGATGCGGGGCAAGGGGCTCTCGCGTGATTCTTGTCCGCGCGGATGTAGTCCCCGTACCGTTTCCATCCCACCGTGTACGCCGAGTTCTCCCCTACCTGTGCCAATGAGTTCCCGAACGACAATCCGGCGCTGCATGAGGGTGCGCGCTGGGTGTGCAGAGAGCCGCTCGGCGCGCCGCGCGCGCTGCTGCGGGCGCCGCCGAACGAGCCGCCCATCGCCATCAGCGCGCCGGTGAGCTCGCCCGAGCGCATCGCGGCGCAGCCCGCTCTCACGGGACCGTTGGAGCTCGATCTCTCCCGGATCGTCTTGCCGCACCGGGTGGAGGACGTCCCGCCGCCGCCCGAGTTCATTTTCCGGCCGTTGGCGTCCTCTCGCCGGGCGGAGCCGGCGGCGCTGTTCGAGCCCGTGGCGGTGCCGCTGCGAGCGCTGCCGCTGCTCGGCTATCGCGTGGTGGACGAGCACCTGGCGGCGAGCCGCGTCGAGCGCCGCTGGCGCGTGGATGTAGCGCCGTGCCTGGCCGTCGCCGCTGCCCTGCCGCAGGCGGCCCTGCCGGAGCCGGTCGAAGCCGTCGCGCTCGAGAGCCTGGCGCTGGCGCTGTTTCCGGAGTTTCCCGAGCCGCCCGAGGTCTCGCAGCTGGGGCTTCTGGCGCCGCTGGCGCCGGGCGGTACCGAGCCCCCGAGCCTCCTGCCCTCGGAGCCCGCGGCGGAGCAGGCTCCCGACAGCGAAGCGCCGAGCAGCAAGAAGCGGCAGCGGCGGCGCGCGACGCGAGTGGCCAGCTCGGCGAGCCTGGCGACGGCGGCGCTGGCCGCCAACGCGGAGCTCACCCGCGCTCTGAACGAGATCGAGAGCGCGTTCAGCGAGCGTCGCGCCGAGCAGCCCCGAGCCGAACGCAAGCGGCGTGGCCGCAAGCCGACGGGCAAGGCGCCCAGCAAGGCCGCCGGCAAGAAGGCCGCCGCGGAGACGGCGCGCCGGCGCGCGGCAAACGCGGTTTGACGCCCCGCCGAGGGCAGGGCTACGCCTCGAGCGATGGCACCTCCCTCTGAGCCGCGCGTACCTCGGCAGCTGGCCGCCGCGGCGCCGCTCGAGCAGTGGTCGCAGGTCAGCATCGTCGGGCTCGGCCTGATGGGGGGCTCGCTGGCCCGCGCGCTGCGGCGGCAGCTGCCGCAGCTACGGCTCGTCGGCATCGATCGCGCGAGCGCCTTGCCGCAGCTGCCGGCGGGTCTGGTGGACGAGGCGCTGTCCGAGCAGGATGGCCCTCACATCGATGCCGCGTTCGCGAGCTCCGAGCTGATCTGCTTGGCGACTCCGGTGAGCGTGATCGCGGGCTGGCTGGGGCGCGCGCTGCGGCACGACGCGGTGGTCACCGACTGCGGCTCCAGCAAGCGTTCGATCGCCGCCGCCGCGAGCACCTTGCCCGACCGCTCGCGCTTCGTGCCCGGGCACCCGATGGCGGGAGCCGGAGCCGACCGCTCGGCGCTGAGCGCGGAGCTCTTTCAGGGGCGGACGTGGCTGGTGTGCCCCGAGCACGCCGATCCTGTGGCGGTGGATGCCGTCGAGCGCATGGTCTCGCTTGTCGGGGCGCTTCCCGCGCGCATCGCGGCGGAGGCGCACGACCGCGCGGTGGCGGTGACCAGCCACGCGCCGCGGCTGGTGGCGAGCGTGCTGATGGCGCTGGCCGAGCAGGAGCAGGCGCTGGCCGCGGCGGGGCCCGCGTTTGAACGCATCACGCGCGGAGCGGGCGGCTCCCTGGAGATGTGGCGCGACATCCTGGGCAGCAACGCGGACGAGGTCGCGCGGGCGCTGCGCTCGCTCGTGAAGGAGCTCGAGACCTGTGCCGCCGAGCTGGAGCACGGGCGGGTGGAACACAATCTGAGCACCCTGTCCGCCGCCGAACGGGCCCGCGAAGCTTTCGACGCGAAAAGGCGCCGACCGCCGGGTTCATGAGCTAACCTTTCCGTGGGGGCGCGCTGTGCCAGCTCTGGCACACTTTGCGTCGGCCCTGGCCCGAGTGTGCCTCGGGTGGCAGGGCTCTTGCTACAGATAGGCGGGACACGTTCGTGCCAAATCCGGTATCTTCTCTCCAGGCCCGTTGGCGGGCGTTGCCGTGGGTGATCCTCGCCTGCTGGGCCGGGGCGTGTCTAAATCCGCAGCCCGACAATCAGCCGATGGTGGATGACGTCGCGAGCACGGGCGGCAGTGGGCCCGTCGGGGCCGGGTTGGGAGGTAGCGGCGGCTCATCCAGCTCGGGCTCTGCTGGATCGGCAGCTTCCGGTGTGGGCGGGGGCGCGGGCGGCGGCGGTGCTGGCAGCGCCGGCAGCGCGGGGAGCAGCGGTATACCCGCAACAGACGCGGGACTCGACGGCGGCGCTGCTTTCGACGCCGGGCCCGTGGAGGGCGGTGATGGCGGCCCGTGAGCGCACAGCATTGCGCGGGCGGCTCCGGCCGGCGCGTTTGCGCGCGATGCTGGCCGTCGCGGGCTTGCTCGGGTTCTTTGCCTGCCTGAATCCGCAGCCCGACCCGGATCCACTGATCAACGCGCCGAGCGGCCAGGATACGACGGACGTCAGTCCGAAGCCGGAGAGCTGCGACGACAATCCGATGCTGGCGGGCTGCTCGCCTTCATCCATGGGCGGGCCTCCGCAGGCGGACACCTCCTCTGGCGCGGGTGGCGCCGAAAACACGGGTAGCGGAGCGGGCAACGCCGGATCGGCGGGCTCGGTGGGCACGGCCGCAGACGCTGGCGGCGACCTCCGCGCCGGCGAGCGGGATGCTGGACCGGATGATGCAATGCAGGGGGCCGCCGATGCGGGGTGAGGCTCCCACCCGGACATGCCGATCCGGATTTGGGCCACTGTGTGCCAAAGGCTGGGCACTGCTGTGCCTTGCGCTCGGCTGCCTCAACCCATCACCAGACGATCAGCCGTCCGAGAAGACAGCACCTCCGGGCGCTCAGGCGGATCCGGCGACCGGTGGAACCCAGACTCCGAGCTCCAGCGGCAGCAATGGCAACCCGAACGGATCCGACGACCTGAACGAGCAACCCACCACGAGCATCCCGGAGAGCGCTCCGCCTCAGATGGGAGAAGCCGATGCAGGCGCTCCTCGGCCCGACGCGGGCCCCGACGCCGGCGGGGATGCGGGCATGCCATGACCAAGCGCCCTGCGGTCCTCTGGCTGGGCTGGGTGCTGCTGGCAGCCCTGGCGGCCTGCCTCAATCCGCTGCCCGACGAACACCCCACGGCGACCTCGAGGGAAGGTGATCCGAGCGCAACAAAACCGAACGGCAGCCCGAGCGGAGCGCCCAACGAGGGGCCTGCGTTCCCGATCGGCGAGGAGAACGATGGCGCGCAGACGGCGACGCCCGGCGCCGTCGCCGACGCGGGCGTGCCGGCGGAGGACGCTGGGGCCACCAGCGCCGACGCCGGTCCTCTGGTGATCCACTAGCTCGGCCTCCTCTTCGGGACGGGCGCGCGGGCGATGAAGTGGTAGAGTCGCGCCCGACGTGCGCCCCGCAGCCACCCTCCCGTCTCACCGTCCTGGGCGGCAGCCCGCTGGATGGGTGTTGCTGCTGCTGTTGCTCGTCGGCTGCCTGAATCCTCAGCCCGACCCATTCCCGCAGAACAACGCCCAGTCCCCCGTGGGAACGCCTGCGCCCCGCGGCCCGAACGACGTCCGCTTTGCTCCGGACGCGCCGGCCCCCGGCGAAGCCGCTGGCGCAGCCCCGGCGGCGCCCCAGAACACGCCCAGCACTGTTTCCGAGCAGCCGCCGGCGCCAGCGGCCGCGACCCCGCCCAGCGCAGAAGGCGCGCCGGCAGACGCTGGTGACGCGCCCGATGCTGGCGCCGAGTTCGACGCCGGCGTGCCGGCAAATTCACTCTGAGCGCGCTCTCGACGACGCGCCAGAGAAGCTCTCTTCCCGGTCGGAAGACGAAACACACGCACGCCTTGCGAGCGCAGCGACTGCTTGCCCGCAGCCCTGCTGCGAGTGAGCGGCTGCGAGTGATCTGTCCCGCGCCCGGAGGTGCGTCATCACTCGCGAATCGATTCGTGGGTCATGAAGGACTTGAACCTTCAACCAATGGATTAAGAATCCACTGCTCTACCAATTGAGCTAATGACCCGGCGGCGCCAAAGGCTCATAGTCTGAGCCCTTCGTCAAGATGGGAACTGTCACGAGTGACGGATCCTCTGAATTCGACCTCTGAATTCAGCGCTGTTCGGTGGCTTCGGACGGCAGTCGTCTTGCCAGCCGAGCAGCGTGAGCTCAGCGAGCGGTCTCTCGACGCGAACCGCTCTCAGCGCGCCCCGCAGGATTCGAACCTGCGACCTGCGGATTCGAAGTCCGACGCTCTATCCAGCTGAGCTAGGGGCGCAAGGGCAGGGTCGCTCGCACGACGCAAACCCCAGGCAGGGATAGCCGCGCGTGCCGCTCGCGGTCAAGGCCGTTGCCAGTTTCGACCAAAAGGCACGCGACGGCGCCGCTCAGGCAGCGTCTATGGCCGTCACCGCGTGACCCTCGGAACTTTCCGGGGGAGAGCCGCCGGGAAAGCGCACAAAAAGAAACAGCGGCCTGGGTGGAGGGGGGGAAACACCCAGGCCGCCGTTAGAACAAAGCGGCAGCAGACCGGACGGAGGGGGGGGACGCCATCGACCTGCTGCCTCGCGTGAGGCTATAGCAGGCTCCGTGCCATTCTCGTAACGTCGTAATATCCAGCGCTTAGCGCTTGATCAGGCAGTATCCCATCTCAATTCTGAAATGCAACTTGCGTTTCTGAAATACTTCAATGTGGTCACGGTGCGGTGACGAGGGTAGCGCGGAGTCGTATCGGCGACGTGAACTGACAGCTCCCGGTTATTGCCTCACTTTAATACGGAATCTTTCGAACGCCCCTTAACGGGATCCGGAACCAGGAACAGAACAGGCCCGATCGCGCCGTTTTGTGGCAGTCTCCGCCGCGCCGTGGCAGGTGCAGCTTTTCCAGCGTTGTTTCGCGGCCTTGTGGACCGTGGGCGGGAGCTGGTGAGGGGCCGCGGGGGCGCGCTGCTGCTGCTCGTGAGCGCCGCTATCGGGCTGCTCGAGCTCGGGGGGCAGCTCTATTTTTCCCACGCGGCGCCGCGCTTGTCGGAGTGGGAGGCTTTGCGGCCGGCGGTGCAGGGGCTGGCGCAGGACCATCCGCTGATCGTGGTGGCTCCGCACTGGGCAGAGCCGAATGCCCGTCTGGCGCTGGGCGACGAGCTCATGCCGCTCGAGCACGTGGCGCGCGCGGAGGATTCGGGCTTCGAGCACGTGCTGCAGATCTCGATCCTGGGCCAGAGCGCGCCGGAGTTGCGCGGCTGGCAGCGAGAGAGCGTGCTCGGCGTCGGGCGCTTCCGGCTCGAGCGCTGGCGCAATCCTGCGGTGGAGAAGGTGCTGTACGACTTCCTGGCGCACGTGGAGCCGCCCGCGCTGAGCGTCGCGCTCGAAGACGGCGGCCGCAGTAGCCCGTGCTCTTTCGGACCCGCGAAGGTCAGCAACGGAGAGCTGTTCGGTCATCCCACGTTTCCGAGCCCGCGCTTCAGCTGCAGCAGCAGTGACTGGCAGTTCGTGGGGCGTACGGTGATCGAGGACCAGCAGTATCTGCCGCGTCGCTGCATCTGGGCGCATCCGCCCGGGCGCGGAGCGCTGCAGCTGCACTTCGACGCCGTGCCGATCGGGCGAAAGATCCGCGGCCACGCGGGCACGCCCTGGTTCTTCGAGCGCGAGCGGCGCGGCGGCCCGACGGAGCTCGAGGTGCGAGTGGGCACGGAGGTCGTGGGCACGGCTCGGCACTCCGACGGGGAAGGATGGGAGGCCTTCGAGTTCTCGACCGAACGCTTCGCGGGGCAGAGCTTGCCCGTCGAGTTTCGGGTCCGGGCGCTGTCCGCGCAGCGCGAGTACTGCTTCCAGGCGGAGACACGATGAGCACCAGCACCGTCACCCCACAGGCATCGGCGCTCCAGCGCTGGATCGACCGCGGCATCGGCGCTGGCTTGTTCGGTGGCTATCTGGCCGCGCTGCTCTCCAGCGTGCACGACCTCGGCTACGCGCGCGACGAGGGCTTCTACTTTCACGCGGCGCGCACCTACGGCAAGTGGTTTCAGCTGCTGCTCAGCGATCGGCACGAGGCGCTGCGGCGCTCGGTGATCGACAGCTACTGGCAGGAGAATCACGAGCACCCTTCGCTGATGAAGTCGCTGTTCGCGCTCTCGCAGCGCTTCTTCGAGGGCGTGTTGTTTCAGGAGCGCGGTACGGCTTACCGATTTCCGGCGATGCTGCTGGCGGCGCTGGCTGTGATGCTGCTGTTCTTCTGGGGGCGGCGCGTCTACGGCCGCGCCGGCGGCATCGTGGCGGCGCTCGGCTTCGCTTGCATGCCGCGCGTCTTCTACAACAGCCACCTGGCGTGCTTCGATCTGCCGATCACCGCCTTCTGGGTGTTCGTGGTCTTCGCCTATCAACGCAGCTTCGAGACGCGCAAGCTGCGCTGGGGCCTGTGCGCGGGCGTGCTCTTCGGCCTCGCACTCGCGACCAAGCACAACTCCTGGCTCGTGCCGCCCGCGCTCTGCGCGCACGTGCTGCTGCAGCACGTGCTGGGGCTGCGGCGCCCGTGGAAGCGCAACTGGTACCGCATTCGCATCCCCTCGGCGCTATGGTTCATGTTGCTGCTCTCCCCGTTCATTTTCTACGGGTTGTGGCCCTGGATCTGGACCGACACCGTGGGTCGGCTGCAGGAGTACGTCGCCTTCCACCGGCAGCACGTCTATTACAACATGGAGTTTCTGGGGCAGACCTACTTCCGGCCGCCGTTTCCGCGCGGCTACGCCTGGTTGATGACGATCGCCACGGTGCCCGCGGCGACGCTCTGGCTCGCGGGGCTCGGAGCACTCTCGACCCTGCTTTGCTCGCTGAAGCAGAGGAGAGAGAGGGCTCGGCACAGCGCGACGCCGGAGAGCCAGCAGGATAGCCCACCCGAGCCCCCTTGGACGGGCGCACCGTCCTTGTGGCTGCTCTGCATCGTCAGCAGCTACTGGATGTGGTGGTTTCCGACCACACCCATCTTCGGCGGCACCAAGCACTGGATGACCGCGTACCCTTTCCTGGCGCTGTTCGCGGGCGCGGGCTTCGCGTGTCTGCAGCGCGCGCTCGCCGAGTGGCTGGCGCGGAGCGCGGCGCGTTTCGTGCGCTATCGGCCGCTCGCGGAAGCCGCGCTCGGCGCGTGCCTGCTGATCGCGCCGGCGATCATGACCTGGCACGCTCACCCCTGGGGCCTGAGCTTCTACACGCCGCTGGTGGGCGGAGCGCCCGGCGCGGCCACGCTGGGGCTGAACCGCACGTTCTGGGGCTACACCACGGGCGCCCTGCAGTCCGACATCGACGAGCTCGCGGGGCCCGGCGCGCGCGTCTACATCCACGACACCGCGATGGACAGCTTCAAGATGCTGCAGCACGACGGCCGCCTGCGCGGCGATCTGCGGCCCTGGACGACGGTGTCCGGGTCGGCCCTGGCGCTGTATCACCACGAGCAACACATGAGCCGGGTGGAGCACATGATCTGGGTGGACTACGGCACCGTCGCGCCGGTGCGCATCGCCGGCCTCGACGGCGTGCCGGTCGTGTACCTGTATCAGCGGCCGCAGTAGCTGCTCAGGCCTGGTCCGCCACGAGCCGCGTGAGCGCGATCGGCGTCTCGAACGTCTCGCCGCCCAGGCTCAGGTAGAGCGTGCCGTCGCTGCGCGTCAGGCTGAAGGACAGCTTGCGATCGAGCTTTTCGCACACCTGGTCGAGGAAGCCGGCCGCCAGCGGCCAGACCTCGATCTCCTCCAGGCGGTGGATCGGGCTCGAGGCAGCTTCCGCCAGCAGCAAGGATCGCTCCACGTGCGTGAACAGCGCCACGCGCGCAGCGGCCTTCGCTGCCTTGTGCAGGCGGCGCGCGGAAGGCGCCCCGACATCGATCCAGGCCGAGAGCGCCCCGCTCGCATCCACGATCGAGATGGGCGGCTCCTCGCTGGCGGACAGCCCGCCCTTGCTGAAGCTAATCCCCTCCTCGTAGCTCAGGCAGTAAGCCAGCGTGCGCGTCAGCAGGTAGCGCAGACTCTCCGATGGATGCCGCGCCAGCCGGAGATCGAGCGCTTCATACGTGGAGCGATCCACGTCCGAGAGCTCGATCCCAAAATGATAGACGGTCGCGCCGAGAGCCATGGCGCCACGCTACCTCGAGCCACCCTCGAACGTCCAAATCGACGTCCGGCCCCGCCCCGCGGCGTCCTTCGCATGAAGCAGCGCGCCGGGCGGGGACAGGGCCCTGGCTCAGGCCCTGCTCGAGCGATTCCGAATCAGAAGGCCACCTGCGTCTGCAGCGTGAACTCCAGCGTGTCCTTGCCGTGCTCTTGCGAGTAGTAGGACAGACCACCGTTGATCTTGGCGTCGTAGCCCTTGACCAGGTAGTTCAGGCCGAGCTCGAACTGGCGCTGGGGGCCGCTCTCCGCTTCAATGCGCGGCGCGATGTCGTCGCCCATGTTGATGTCGAGGTAGCCGAGGCGCGCGACGGGCTGGATCGTCTCCGCGATGGTGTAGCCCACCTGTCCGTAGACGCCCTGACCTTCCAGGCGCCGTGCATCGGGACCCGTCCAGGCGTGAATATACGAGCCCTGCACGACCAGGGCGGAGATATCGAGCCGCAGGTCACCTTCCACGCGGTTGCGCACGGTGTCCTTCGGTCCGGCGCCCACGGTGCCGTAGGCGGCGCCGCCGATGGTCAGGCCCGGGATCGGGTAGGCTTCCAGCCGGATGCCGAGATCCTTAGCCCGGTCGCTGTCATAGGCGTTGTTACCGGCGATATTGAAGGTGTTCTGGCCGTTGCCGTTGAAGATGCCGACGTAATAGTAGAACACGTCAGCGATCTTCTTCTCGATCTTGATGCCGATGTCGCGGCGGTCGCCGTACTCGCGGTCCACCTTGTTGCGTTCCGGGAAGAGCAAGCGCGCCGAGGACTGGAGCGACTCGAGGCCGATCGGGATCTTGAACTGACCCGCCACGACGTCCGCGTACTCGGTGCTGTAGGTGATCCACACGTCCTGCAGCGGCGAGCGATCGGCGCTCACACTCGTGGTGGGCACGGTGACGCTGCCGGGTGACGCGGCGCCGTCCGCGCCAGGCACCGCGACGTTGGACGTACCGTTCGTGACGCTGAACACCTTGGCGACGTCAAAGCCGGCATAGTAGCTCACCTTCTTCGGCACGATGTCGCCCTTTGCGCGCAGCTCGACGCGCCGCAGGCGGAAGCCCGTCGTCGTCTTCTGGGTGTCGACATGGGTGAGCTGTCCCCAGAGCTGGATCAGCGCGCTCGGCTGAAAGAAGCCACCGTTCTTGCCGACGCTCAGGCGATCCGGCGGAGCAGGCTTTTCTTCCTTGGGTGCCTCCGCGGGAGGCGGCAGCGCCGGCTGCTGCTCCGCGGCGGGCTGTTGCCGAGGAAGAGGTTCGATGGGCGGGAACGTCGCAGTGTCGCCCGCGGCGGGCGCGGGCTGCTGAGCGTGGACCGCCGACGCCCAAACGAGGACGACGGCTGCGGCCGGGCAACGGAGTCTAAGCACGGTGAGGATCCCTTTTTGAGAGAGTGGATGCCGGCAACACGGGGACCTGTTGCAGGCGGATGCTGGAGCGCGCGTTTCGACGACACGCTCCATTCGCGCGGCAACGACTAGCTTGCGAAGCTCGAGCCCGTCAAGCGCTACGAAACCAAAACGCGTCGCGCGCCCGGCAGACAATCCCAGCGCCGGAGTTTCCATCGGAGGAGACGGAGGTGTTCCAGAAGGGGATTGCGGAGTGCGCGCGCGGCGCCTGTCAACAGGCAAATTTATGGCTCCTTTCCCGAGAACTGAGGCGGTCGACAGGTGTTTCCATTTTGTATCTAGCAAAATAGAAACACGTCTATTATGAGGGATTCAGAGCCTGGCGCTGAAGCGTGAGAGCCCTCTTCGGCCGCGTGTGCGCGTGCTCTCGAAACCTGAACCACCACGCAGGATCTCGGATGCCGCCTACCTGTCACTCTGATGTAACAATCGTGCAAGTCGATGTCGTTGTCGTGGGAGGCGGCAGCGCCGGATCCACTGCCGCAATCTTCGCGCAACAAGCGTTACCGCGAGGACGCGTGCTGTTGCTGGAGAAGGCCAACATCAAGCGCAGCGGCGCGATCGCCATCGGCATGGATGGCCTGAACAACGCCGTCATTCCCGGCCACGCGACGCCCGAGCAGTATGTGAAGGAGATCACGATGGCCAACGACGGCATCGTGAATCAGCGCGCGCTGCTGGCTTACGCAGAGAACAGCTACACGATGCTGGAGGAGCTGGATCGCTGGGGCGTCAAGTTTCAGAAAACGGAGACCGGCGACTTCGACGTCAAGAAGGTCCACCACAACGGCAACTACGTGTTGCCCATGCCCGAGGGCTATGACCTGAAGCGCATCTTGACCCGGCGCATCAAGCAAGCCGGCGTCAAGGTGGTCAACCGTGTCATGGCCACGCGCCTGCTGCTGGATGGCGGGCGCGTGGCCGGCGTGCTCGGGTTCGATACGCGCGACGGTGGTATTCATGTGATTTACGCCAACTCCGTCATCCTGTGCTGCGGCGCTTCCGGGCGCCTGGGCCTGCCGGCGTCTGGGTATCTGTACGGTACCTACGAGAATCCCTCCAACGCGGGCGATGGCTACTCGCTCGCGTATCACGCCGGCGCGGAGCTGACCGGCATCGAGTGCTTCCAGATCAATCCGTTGATCAAGGACTACAACGGGCCCGCCTGCGCCTACGTGACGGGGCCCTTCGGCGGCCACACCGTCAACGCTCACGGTCATCGCTTCATCGAGAGCGATTACTGGAGTGGGCACATGATGCTCGAGTTCTACCGCGAGCTGCACTCCGAGAACGGGCCCATCTACTTGAAGCTCGAGCACCTGGCGCCCGAGACCTTGCTGGAGATCGAGCGCGTGCTGCACCGCACGGAGCGCCCCAGCCGCGGGCGCTTTCACGCCGGCCGCGGCCAGAGCTACGCCACGGATCGCGTGGAGATGCACATCTCCGAGATCGGGCTGTGCAGCGGGCACAGCGCCTCGGGCGTCTGGGTGAACGAGCGCGGTGAGACGACCGTGCCGGGCCTGTACGCCGCCGGCGACATGGCCTGCGTGCCGCACAACTACCTGCTCGGCGCGCTGGTGTACGGGAAGATCTGCGCCGAGCAGGCGCTGCGCTACAACGCGGGTTTGCCGCCCGCGGGGCCCCGCCCCGACCATGAGGCGCAGATCGAAGCCGAGCGCCAGCGCGTGCTGGCGCCGCTCTCGCGCCCGAACGGCATCCCGCACCATCAGTACGAATACAAGGTGCGGCGCCTGGTGAACGACTACTTGCAGCCGCCCAAGACGGGCAATCGCATGGAGCTCGGCTTGCGCTATCTGGAGCGCGCCGAGGCCGAGCTGGCCGAGGTCGGCGCCGGCAACCCGCACGAGCTGATGCGCGTGATGGAGTGCCACTTCATCCGTGACTGCGCCGAGATGGCCGCGCGCGCGTCGCTGTATCGCACGGAGAGCCGCTGGGGGTTGTACCACTACCGGCTCGATCATCCGGAGCAGGACGACGCGCGCTGGCAGGTCCACGTGAACCTGAAGAAGGGAGAAAACGGCGGCATGCAGCTGCTCGAGCGCCCGCTGGAGCCCTACGTGGTTCCGCTGGGGGCCGACGAGCTGCGCAGCTACCATCGTCTGCGCATCCGCCCCGAGCCGCGCAGCGCTGCCATGGAGGCACGAGCATGAGCGAGCTGAAAGATCGCGAGCACGCCAAGGCAGTGCAGGCGCGCAGCGTGGGCGCTGCGCAGACCACGCGCCGTTTCGACGTGCCGGTGGTGGTGGACCTCGAGAAGTGCATCACCGGCTGCCGCGTGTGCATCGAGTCCTGCCCGGTGGACTGCCTGGCGGTGGACTCCGTCACGGGCAAGGCGCACATGCGACACGACGAGTGCTGGTACTGCCTGGCCTGCGAGATCGACTGCCCGAAGGACGCGATCACCGTGAAGATCCCATTCCTGTTGCGCTGAAGGAAGACCATCATGAGCGAAGCCAACGGAGCCCTCGCGGGCGAGCTGGACCCGATCTCGGCGCGGCTGGCGGATCCCGATCCGCACGCGCGCCAGGTTGCCCTGACCGAGCTCTGGGACGACCTGGATGACACGGCGGTCGAACCGCTGATCGGCGCCCTTTCGGACGCCGATCCGGTGGTGCGGCGCCTGGCGGTGGAGCTGCTCGAGGAGCAGGGGGATGCGCGCGCCATTCCCGGGCTGATCGAGCGCCTGTGCGATGGCGATGCCACCGTGCAAGACGCGGCGCGCGCCGCGCTGCGCGAGTTTCGCGGCGACGCGGCGGCCAGCGCGCTGATCGCCGCCATCGGCCACGAAGACGCAGGGGTGCGCGCCTCGGTGATCATCGGCCTGCGCGAGCTCAAGGACGCGCGCGCCGCGCGCCCGCTGATCGCCGCCCTCTCCGATCGGGACGCGGGCGTGCGGCGTGAGGCCGTGATCACGCTCGGCTACCTGCGCTCGAGCGACGCGGTGGAGGCGCTGCGCGAGCGCCTGCGCGACGGCGACGAGTCCGTGCGGCGCGTGGCGGTCGGCGCCCTCAGCTTCTTTGCCGGCCCTGCCTTGCTGGAGGACTTCCTCGGCAGCCTGCGGGACGCGGACTGGCAGGTGCGGCGCGAGGCGGCGATCGTGCTCGGGCGCTGCGCGCTCTCGGCGGCGGTGCCCGGCCTGCGCGCGGCGCTCGCCGACCCGTACTGGCAGGTGCAAAAGGTCGCGCTGGAGGCGCTCGGCAAGCTGCGCGCGCTGGGCGCGTTGCCGGATCTGCTCGAGCGCCTCACGCACGCCAACTCGGATCTGCGCAAGGCCGCCGCGCTGGCCCTGGGCGAGTTGCGCGCGGGGCTCGCCGTCAGCGCCTTGAACGCGCTCTCCGGCGACCCGGATGTGGAGGTGCGCAAGGCCGCAGCGCGCGCCCTGGAAGCCATCGGTCGGAGTCCCGACCTCAGCCACGAGGAGAACTGATGTTGAACAGAAGGTCCTGGATCGCCGGCGCTGCGTGCCTCTCGATCGCGCTCTCGACCGGCACTTCGGCGCACGCAGGCGAGAAGATCCGCGTCGCCATCGGTACGCAGGACACGACCATCAACTGCGCCACGGGCGGCCCGCTGGTGCGCGAGCTGCATCTGCTGGAGAAGTACCTGCCGCACTCCGGCAAATACGAGGGCGCGGAGTACGAGATCCGCTGGGAGAATCAGCCCACCGGCGCGCAGCTGAACAGCAAGTATCTCGCCAACCAGCTCGACATCGTGCAGATGGCGGATTTTCCGTCCGTGCTCGGCGCGACGGCCTTCGCGGCCGCCGGCGACAAGGTGAAGTCCTTCTACATCGCTACACTCGCGGGTGGCCTCGAGGGTGCGGGCAACGCGATCCTGGTGCCCTCGGACTCGCCGGTGAAGTCGCTCGCGGAGCTGAAGGGCAAGAAGATCTCCGTGCCGTTCGGCTCGACCGCGCACGCCATGTTGATCCGTGCGTTGCAGGATCTCGGCTGGGACCCCAACAAGGACGTCGAGATCGTGACCCAGACGCCGGAGGTGGGCGGCAGCGCGCTGCGCGCGCATCAGGTCGATGCGCACGCGGATTTCGTGCCGTTCGGGGAGCTGTTTCCGTATCGCGGATTCGCGCGCAAGATCTATGACGGCAGCTCGACCGGCGTCACCACCACGCACGGCGTGCAGGTGCGCTCGGACTACGCCGCCAAGTATCCGGAGGTGGTGGTGGCGTACCTGAAGGCCACGCTCGAAGCCGATCGCCTGTACCGTGCGGACCCGGAGGGCATCTCCGAGCAGCTCGCCAAGTGGACAGGCATCGACGCCGAGGTCTACTACGCCTTCCACGGCCCGCACGGTATCCAGACGCGCGATTACACGCTCAAGCCCCAGTACGTGACGGCCATCCGCAAGGCCGTGGACGCGCTGGAGGTGCTGAAGAAGGTCGATCGGCGCATCGACGTCGACAAATACGTGAACGACGGCTTCATCCGCCAGGCCGCGAAGGAATTCGGCTACGACTACGACAAGCAGCTCGCGGAGTACGAGCCGCTGGCGTTCAGCACGCCAGCGACCGACACGGGCAAGCCCGTGACCGACGTGGGCTCCGCCGGGCAGATCTGGGTACAAGGTGAGCCGAAGGTGCGGCTGTACAGCAGCGTCGAGGCGACCTTCAGCGCGCTGGCGCAGCTGGAGGCCGCGCAGAAGACGGCGCGTGTGACCTTCGTGCATGACCGCGTGCGCGGCAACAAGCTGTTCGCCGACAAGGTCTGGTACGTCGCGTCGGGCAAGAAGCTGTCGGCCTTCTTGCTCGAGCCCGAGGCCGCGGCCTGGGCCGCCAAGAACGGCGGCAAGGTGGTGTCCTTCGCCGACGCCAAGCGGCTGCTGGCGTCCGAGCCCAAGCCCAGCTGAAGCAGCGCCGGAGAGCTCAGGAGGAGAAGCCATGCAGCGCAGCGTTGTCCTCGAGGGGTCCGTCGAATTACCGGCACGCGAGCGCGCGGCTCGGGTGCGTAGCCCCGCGCGCGCCCGGGCGCTGCGTCCGCTCCTGATCGGGGCGCTCTCGCTCGCGGCCTGGCTGGCGCTCTGGCAGGCCGCTTCGGTCGGGGAGTGGGACGTGTTCTTTCGCTTCGAGAACATCCCGGCGCCCACCGAGGTGGCGCGCGCCGCGGTCGACCTGCTCGCCAATCCCAAGCTGCTGCCGCACGTGGGGAACAGCCTGCAGCGCATCTTCATCGGCTACACGATCGCGGCCGTGCTGGCCGTGCTGATGGGGCTGGCCATCGGCCGCTTCCGCCTGGCCGGCGAGGCGCTGCTGCCGCCGCTCGAAGTGCTGCGGCCCATCCCGGCCGTGGCCTGGATTCCGCTGGCGATTCTGCTGTTCGCGTCGCCCGAGCACAGCATGGTGTTCATCACCTTCATCGGCGCATTCTTTCCGATCCTGCTCAACACCATTCATGGCGTGGAGGGCATCGATCCGCGGCTGATCCACGCCTCGCTGACGCTCGGCGCGCGCCCGCTGGACGTGTTCCGCGAGGTGATCTTGCCCGGCGCGCTGCCCGCAATCGTGACCGGGCTGAGCATCGGCATGGGTACGTCCTGGTTCTCGCTCGTGACGGCGGAGATGATCTCCGGGCAGTACGGCATCGGCTACTACACGTGGGAGGCGTATACGCTGCAGAATTATCCGAACATCGTGCTCGGCATGGTGGGCATCGGCCTCCTCGGAATGGGGTCGGCGTGGCTGATCAAGTGGGGTGGCCGGCGCTTCATGCCCTGGTTCAAGCCGGAGGCGAATACGCGATGACTCAGTCAGTGGCGGAGAGTACCCCGGCCCTGCGCGGTGCCAGCTCGCTGCGCGGTGCCAGCTCGCTGCGCGGTGCGATCTCGCTGCGCGGCGTAGGGATTTCCTTCGGGGAGGGCAACGTCGCCGTCGAGGCGGTGCGCGGGATCGATCTGCACGTGGAGCCCGGGGAGTTCGTGAGCATCCTGGGCCCTTCCGGATGCGGCAAATCGACCATCATCGGCGCCATCGCCGGCTACACGCCCGTGAGCGCGGGCCAGGTGCTGGTCGACGACCAGCCCATCCACAGCCCGGGCCCCGATCGCGGCGTCGTGTTCCAGCAGCACAGCTTGTTCCCCTGGAAGACGGTGCGCGAGAACGTCGAGTTCGGGCTGAAGATGCGGCGCGTGAAGCGCGGCGAGCGCCGCCGCGTCGCGCTCGAGATCCTGGAGCAAGTGGGCCTAGCGGATTTCTCGAATCACTACCCTGCGCAGCTCTCCGGCGGCATGCAGCAGCGCGTGAGCCTCGCGCGTGTGCTGGTCAATCGTCCGCGCGTGCTGCTCATGGACGAGCCGTTCTGCGCGCTCGACGCGCAGACCCGGCTCGGCATGCAACGGATGCTGCTGGAGCTGTGGCGCGAGTTCCACATGACCGTGATCTTCGTGAGCCACGACGTGGACGAGGTGCTGTTCCTGAGCGATCGCGTGCTGGTGTCGAGCCCGCGCCCGGGGCGCATCGAAGCGACGCTGTCCGTGGATCTGCCACGCCCGCGCGACAGCCTGGTGCTCACCAGCCCGGAGTTCATGCGCCTGAAGCGCCACGCCATGGAGCTGCTCGGCGCCATCCTGGAGAAACCGCCCGCGCGCGGCAACTGACGTGCGCCGGGCACATGCTGGGGACGCCCGCTGGCTCGCGGGGCCGAGCTCAACCCCCGATGAAGCTCATCTCGATCTTTGGCCGGCGGCCGAGTTGCAGCGGGCGCCCGCGCAGCTCGGAGTAGGCATCGCGCCGCGCCTGCCAGCGCGCCGCGACGCTGGCGCGCAGCTCGTCATCGCTGGCGCCGCCGCGCAAGAGCGCGCGCAGGTCGTGCCCGTCGCTCGCGAACAGGCAGGTGTAGAAGCTGCCGATCGCCGACAGGCGGCCCCGCGAGCAGTCGCCGCAGAACGGCTGGGTCACGGAGGCGATGATGCCCAGCTCCCCGCTGCCATCGCTGAAGCGATAGCGCTGCGCGACCTCGCCCGTGTAGTTCGGCGCGGCCGGCTCCAGCGGGAACACGCGCTGGATGCTCTCCAGCATCTCGCGCGCGCTGACCACGTCGCCGCGCTCCCAGCCGTTGGTGGTGCCCACGTCCATGAACTCGATCAGGCGCAGGATCTGCCCGCTGCCCTTGAAGTGGCGCACCAGGTCCAGGAGGCCCGCCTCGTTCACGCCGCGGCGGATCACGGCGTTGATCTTGACCTCGAGCCCCGCCGCCGCCGCGTGCTCGATGCCGTCCAGCACGTCGCGCACGGGCACCTGCGCGTCGTTCATGTGCTGAAACACCGCGTCGTCGAGCGAGTCGAGGCTCACCGTCACGCGCCGCAACCCGGCGCGCACCAGCTCGCCAGCGAGCGGGGCGAGCAGCGAGCCATTGGTGGTGAGCGCGAGATCGATCTCGGGCCCCTGGGGCAAAAGCCGGATCAGCTTCGGTAGATCGCGTCGCAACAGGGGCTCACCGCCCGTCAGGCGCAGCTTGTGCACGCCCAGCGACACGAACACGCGCGCGACCCGGCCGAGCTCCTCGAAGCTCAGGATCTCTTCGGCGGGCAGGAAGCGAAAGCCCGGGCCGAAGACACTGCGGGGCATGCAGTAGCTACAGCGAAAGTTGCAGCGGTCGGTGACGGAGATGCGCAGATCGCGCAGCACGCGGCCGCGCGCATCGCGCAGCTCGAGTGGCGTGGGGCTCTCCACCGGCCCGGCTTGTCTGCCGACTGCATCCGACACGCCAGGGACGCTAGCATTTCGGGTGCCCGGAGCGCCCGGGAAGGCGAAACGCGCGGAAAATGCTGCACTGGCCGTACCTGTAAAGGTCGGCGGGCCTGGTCCCCTCCGGCGCCGCTCGCCGCCCGAATTGCGAGGCCGATGCCGCTACGCTAGAGCGCGGCCGTGAAGCTCTTCTCGTTCGATGTCGACGAGCGTCTCGATCTGCTGCCCCTGGCCGCGCGCAGGGCGCTGGATCATGCCGGCTGCAAGCTGTCGCTGGCCGGCTGGGAAAGCCTCGACCTCGAGGGCCGGCGGGCGCTCACTCAGCTCGGCTCCGAAGCGGCGGTGGACGTGGCACGGGTCGCGCAGATTGCCGGGGCCGCGACGCCGCCGCCCAGCCGCTGCGAGGTGTCGCTCGACCCGCCGCGTGCAACACCGCCGGCGGAGCTGGTGGAGGCGTATGCTGCGCAGGGCCCGCTCAGCGCTGCGGTCTGGGTATCGCTCGACGACCTGGACCGCTACGCGCTGCACAAGGTGGCGGGTCGCAACAACCCGGAGCGGCTGCGCGCGGCCTACGCCGAGATCGTGGGCTACCGCCGGGTCTCGACGCACCTGCAGCCCGCGGGCGGTGTGCAGATGGTGAACGTGGGCGCCAAGGCGCTGACGGTGCGCCGTGCCGTCGCGGAGAGCACGGTGAGCATGAGCCGCGAGGCGTTCGAGCTGCTGCAAAATCAGGCGGTGCCGAAGGGCGACGTGCTGGGCATCGCGCGCGTCGCGGGCATCCTGGCCGCCAAGCGCACGCCGGAGCTGATCCCGCTCTGCCATGCGATTCCGCTCACGCACCTGTCCGTGGAGCTGAAGCTCGACTCCGCCGCGAGCGCCGTGCGCATCGTGGGCACGGTCCAGGCCGAGGCCAAGACCGGTGTGGAGATGGAAGCGCTGGTGGCCGTCAGCCACGCCGCGCTGACGGTCTATGACATGCTGAAGGCCATCGATCGCGCCATGCAGATCGGGCCCACGCGCCTGCTGGAGAAGTCCGGTGGAGCATCGGGTGATTTCGTCGCTGGCTCGCCGCGAGTGGAGGAGAAATGAGTCGCCTGTTCCAGGTGCGCGATGCCGCGCTCAGTCTCGATGAGTGCTACGCGGCCGTGGCTCGCCCCGAGGCGGGCGGCGTGGTGCTGTTCCTCGGCACCGTGCGCAATCACAACCAGGGCGAGTCGGTGACGCAGCTCGAGTACCAGGCGTACGCCAGCATGGCGGAGAAGGAGCTGCGGGCGATCGCCGACGAGATCGAGAGCGCGCGCCCGGGCACGCTGCTCGCGTGTCTGCACCGCATCGGCAGCCTGCGCGTGGGCGACATCGCCGTGATCTGCGCGGCCAGCTCGGCGCACCGGGGTGAGGCCTTCAGCGCCTGTCACGAGCTGATCGATCGGCTCAAGGCGCGCGTGCCGATCTGGAAGCGCGAGCACGGCGAGAGCGGGCCGCACTGGCTGGAGTGGCGAGACGTGCGCAGCGGCGGGTGAGCAGGGCGCTCCAGGCCTCGCTACCCGGGTGGGCCCTCGCACAGCGAGCCTTCGGTGCTGAGGCAGCTCTGGGCCTCCCAGGTCGCGTCGGGCCGCAGCAGCAGGCAATCGGCGCGCCGCCCGCTGCTCGGCTCGCCCGCGCTCCAGCCCGCGAATCCGCCCGCGGGAGCGAAGCCGCTCTCGCTGTCGCCCTGCCAGAAGCTGCTGCCGTCCACCCAGATCCAGTCACCCTCGTTGTCGCTGTCGCTACCTCCCAGCCAAGCGCTGAAGCCCAGCAGGGAAGCCGCGAACGTGTCTTCCTCCGCGCTCTGCAGCGCCGCGAGATCCCAGCCCGGGCCGATGCTCTGGCAAGCGCGTCGCGCCAGCGCCGGCCGCCGCTGGCGTTCCACGGCCAGATAGCAGTTTCCGGTCGGGCCCTGGCGCGCTCCGGCGGGGCACGCCGCAGTCGAGCTCGCCGCGCCGGTGCGCCCGATTCCCGCGTCGGGCAGCGCTGCGGCCGCGCCGAGCTCCATCAGGTTGTCGAACGTCCGCTCCGCTGCGGAAGGGCCCGTATCGAAGCTGGGCTGGAGCTGCTCCGCG
>JAICTU010000668.1 GCA_025936205.1 Polyangiaceae bacterium
CGCTTTGCGGTCAACTTTTCCACTATGCGTGAGCGGCAGGTGTTCCAGCTGCTCGAGCCCAGCGCGCCCCGGCGCATGGCGGCGGCGCGCTGAGTCACTGCCGACTGGCTTCACTCAGCGGAGGCGCGACGCGGTCTCGCCAGCCGCGCCAGGCGGCTCGCTCGCGGCGCAGCAACACCTCGTCCAGCGCGCCCGCCCCTGCTCCCACCGCGAGCAAGAAGGCGCAGCCGAGCAGCATCGCCAGATCGGTGCGGGCTTCGTGCAGCATGCTCCAGATTCCGGAAGCCGAAGCGGGCGGTGCGGCGAAGGAAAAGACCCCCCTCCCCAGCAGGATGGGCACTTTCGTGGACACGATGGCGACCAGCATATCGACAGCGAGCGGAACGGCAGCCAGCCGCACCAGTAGCCCGACACACAACAGCATGCCGCAGACCACCTCGACCCCTCCCACGAACGGCGCCAGGACCTCCGGCGCGGGGATACCGATCCTGGCGAAACGCCCGACACCCAGCGCATCGGGGTAGAGGAACTTCTGGATCCCCTCGGACACGAAGACGATCCCCAGGGCGCTGCGCACCAGCACGGTGGCCCGTGGCGCATCCGACTCCAGCACGCGACGCCAGAAGTGACCGGTCGATCGGATCATCATCGGTCGAACCTCGCTGCTCTCATGACCCTGCCGAGTACCACGGCAGGATGCCGATGTGCGCAACTCATCGTCACGGCGATGCGCACCGCCCCGCCAAGGCCTCAAAAAGATTCTGCTACCAGTCCACCGGGCCCCGCCGGCCCGGCAGCGAGCGGACAGGGCCGACGGCGACAAACGTTACGCTACATCCACGGCGCGCAGCACCACAGCAAACGTCCGATGCTGCGCTGCGCCGACGCCGAACAGGCTATTGCGCGGCCGCTTTCGTTCCGTTGGAAGCTACGATGCGCGATCGGCTCGCGAGCTCTCATTCACGCGTTCTCGACAGCGCCCTGCCGCGCTCTCGCGCCAGACCAGAGCGATCGCCGCAGTGAGCCTGATCCGCACTCCCTCTGCCCTGGAGGTCGTTTCGCGCATCTACTCGGCCGCGCTCGACCCGGGCCAGTGGCAATCGACCGTGCTGGCGCTGACCGCCTGGATCGGCGGGGAGATCGGCTGCATCCAGGTCCGCTGCCTGGGGCCACAGCCGCGCGTGTGCCTGGTGCATTGCGGCGTCGACTCCAGTGTCGAGCAGGCTTATCAGAAATATTACCATCGCATCGATCCACATCTAGCCCGCGTCGCGCAGCTGCCTCGCGGCCGCACGGTGCTATCGCGTGAGGTGGTGGACGACGCCGAGTTCTTCAGCTCGGAGTTCTACAACGACTTCTTCCGTCCTCAGGGTATCTGCGATCTGCAGGGAGCGATGCTGATCCGCAACTCCTCCCACGTCGTGACCTTCGCGACGCAGTCATCGCTGCGCGAGCGCTATGATGAGCAGACGCGGGCCCGCATGGACGCGATGGTCCCGCACTTGACACGCGCGCTGGAGTTCGTCGTGCGCGCGGAGGCCTTCGCGAGCGAGCAGAACGCGCTGCTCGCGCTGAGCGAGGCCCGGCACTCCGGCCTGCTACGGGTCAACGGGGAGCTCGCGATCCTGGAGGCGTCCGAGCAGACGTTGGCCTGGCTGTCGCAGCCGGGCGGTGCCCTGGCGGCGCGCGACGGACGGCTGCTCGCCGGCGATGCCCAGGACGCTGAACGGCTCCAACTCTGCGTCCGCTCCGCGCTCGCGCAGGTGATGGCGCGTTGCGAGCTGGCAGGTAGCACGCGCGAATCGGTCGTGCTCGCCATCTCGCCCGCGGCGCCATCGCTGCTGTTTCCCGAACCCAGCGCGTTCATCGTGTTCGCGACACAGCCGCGCGCTGCCAGCGCTCTCTGCCAGCTGGACGCTCTGCCACCCGCGCTGCGCCCGGTGGCCGAGTCGCTACAGCTCGGCCTGAGCGACAAGGAAATCGCGGATCGCTTGCAGCTGCCGCTAGCAACGGCTCGCACCTACGTCTCGCGCACGCTGCGCCGCTTGAGTGTCCGGAACCGGCGCGAGCTCTTGGTGCGGCGTTGAGGGGCAGCCGCGCTGCTCCGGTTCCTCTGCGGGCACAGTCCGCGCCCGGGCGCCCGCGCATCTGCTAGCCTGCAGGCATGACGATGAGGCGATTCGAGGTGCTGGGTTGGCTGGGCCCGCTGCTGGCCGGAAGCGTCGCTTGCCACCACGAACCGCCGCAGTCGCCCCAGGACGTGGAGCGCACCGCGCTGGTGGCGCAGACGTGTCCGGAGATCGCGCTCACGTCTGAGCCGATCAAGGCCAGCAACGCGCGAGTGTTCGTGGAAGTGGTGGAGCTGGATGACGAGAACCTGCCGCATCCGCTCGGCAACTGGCTTTCGGAGCATCCGGTGACGGTGCGTGCCTCGGCAAACACCATCGCCTTCCCCGACGTGCCCACCAGCATGCCTTGGGGGCAGTGCGTGGACGCGGTGTGCGCCGGCCGTCAGCGTTCGCTGACGCTGACGGCCCAGGTGCCCGCGCGCGGAACGGACCCGATCGACCTCGCGCTGCGCATCGAGGAGGCCGCTCCCGGTGCTCAGCCGGGCACAGCAAAGCTGTTGCTCGATACGAAGCTGCGCTCGCCATCGCAACAGCCTGTGGTGTTGCCCGTCAGCCCGGAGCTGAGCACGGGCTCGGTGGTGGTGACCGCGTATCTGCTCCGCCAGCTCGACGACTTGCACCGCGTGCTCGAATGCAAGGCACGCGAGGTGGATCGGGTGAAGCAGCTGCAGGGAGCTCAGGCGGCGTCAGCGGCTGCAGCGAGCAAGCCGTAGGTCCTGTCGAGCGTCGGATCGAGCTCGCGCGCGGCGCGCCGCGCGGGTTCGAGATGTGTGGCGAGCGCCCGTTCCTCGTCGCTCGGTTCCAGCACACCCCCCACCAGCCTGGCCCCGACCCAGGCGAAGGCACGCCGGAGCCTGGGCGGCAAGGTTGGCCCGACGTGGTCCGCATCGCGCAGCAGATGATATTCGTGGGGAACATCGAGCTCCCACAGCGCGCGGTGCACGAACTCCGCGCCGTCGTGGGCGCGGAGCGCGTCCCGGCTGCCCGCGTCGATGTAGATGGCCAGGCGTTCGCGCAGCTCGTCTGCATTGCGGCGTGCCCGCATCACCGGATGATCCTCTCTGAACAATGGGGCGTCGCGTTGGGGGCCGAGCAGACGCTGCGGCACCTGTCCGGGGTAATGAAAGCGATTGCGGAGCGGGACGTTGGCGACCTCCGTGCTCGGCTCGACCATGGGCGCGATCGCCGCCACCGCAGCGAAGCGCCGCGGCTCTTCGAACGCGATCTTCAGCGCGCCATAGCCGCCCATGCTGATGCCGAGCAGCCCCGCGCGCTGCGGACTCGCAGCGAAACGCGCTCGAACCGCGTCGAGCAATCCCTGCGAGATGGCGCTCTGCCAGCGCTGTTCGGGGCCGTCGTCGAGATAGAAGCAGAAGGGCGGCACCCCGAGACAGGCGACGAGCAACGAAGGAAGGGAGCCGTCGCGCCACGCCCCGGAGAGCAGCGGCTCGAGCGCGAGCAGAGTCTCGTGCGTCCCGCCCCCGCCATACAGAAACAGGCACACGGGCAGTCCGCTGCCTTGGCCCGCGCTGCGCGGCGACAGCGCCAAGGCCGGCAGGGCGCCATGTACGGGATCCTTCAGCTCGAAGCGTTCGATGCGCGTGTCAGGGTCCATGCCGTACGCTAGCGTGAGCATCCACTGCGTGGTACTCGGGTTCCCGGATGGCCAGTGGGCAGCCCAAAACCAGGCGCCGGCAGCCGCGCCAGGCGCGCTCGCGCGATACCGTCGAGGTGTTGCTGGAGGCCGCGGCTCGGGTTTTCCGCCGCGACGGCTGGCGCGCGACGACCAATCGCATCGCCACGGAGGCTGGCGTGAGCGTGGGCAGCCTGTACGAATATTTTCCCGACAAGCAGGCGTTGCTGGCCGCCCTCGCGGAACGCCA
>JAICTU010000474.1 GCA_025936205.1 Polyangiaceae bacterium
GAGCCGACCGTCACGGCGCCGGCAGTTTCGGGCAAGGAAGGGGCTGCGGCGGCCCCAGGCGGAGTGGCCGTGGAGGCGTCGTTGGGTGCTGGCACAGACGGCGCAACGGATGCCTCGGAAGGCCGCTCGGCATCCGGTGTTTCACGTGAAACAGAAGCGGCGACGCCTGAGGCGAGGGCGAGTGGCAGCAGCGAGGAGGCACCCGCCAGGTCAGCCGCGGGTGGGTTACCGCGTTCCGAAGCGAAGGGGCCTCTTGCGGCGCTCCCTGTCAGCGCCCGGTCGGGCGCTCCCGCTCTCAAATCGGACGTAGCCGGCGGCTCCGCGCCAGGCGTGGCAGGGCACGCGTTGAACAGCGGTGCCGCCGCTTCTGTTTCACGTGAAACGGTGCGCCCGTCCGACCCCCGTGGCGAAGTGATTCAGACGCTCGGGAATCCAGCCTCCTTCTCTAGCGAATCCGTGGTGAGTTCCGCGCGGGCCCCCCAGGGCGCTACCGCGGGCGAGGCGAATGCAACGGCCCTTGCCGACGGCGGTGTGGTGCCAGAGTCCGCTCTGTCCGGCTCCCCGCCTCCCGGGACGGACCACCCAACCATCATCGGGGCCGCGCGCGCGCCCGCCTCCCATCGCGCAACGCCTCCTGTACCCCGCAAACCCGCTGGCATCCCCAGCGCGCTCGTTTCACGTGAACCACACCTCGGCGCCGGTGCTGCGCGGCTCATCTCCGGCACCGCGCCCGAGCACCTCGCGCTGGAGCACGCCCTCGCCACCTGGCTGGGCACCGAGTCCGCCCTCCTCTTCTCCAGCGCCTATGCAGCGAACGTCGGGGTGGTCAGCGCGCTCGCTGCTCCGGGCGACGTCATCTTCTCCGACGCCCTGAACCACGCCTCCATCATCGACGGCTGCCGGCTGAGCCGCGCGACGGTGGTCGTGGTTCCACACCGGGACCTGCCAGCACTGGTCAGCGCGCTGGGTGCCACTGCGCCTGGCCCGGGGGGCACACGCTGGGTTGTAACCGAGAGCTACTTCGGAATGGACGGCACCAGCCCCGACCTGCGGGCTCTTCGAGCCTGCTGCGACCAGTGGGACGCTTCGCTCATTGTGGACGAGGCGCATTCGCTTGGCACGTTCGGGCCCGAGGGGCGCGGGCTCTGCTGGGCCTCCGGGATGCAACCCGATGTGTTGACCGGCGGTTTCGGCAAGGCCTTCGGCCTGCAGGGTGGCTTCGTGATGTGCAGCGCCGTGGTGCGAGCCTGGCTCTGGAACCGTGCTCGAAGCTTCGTCTTCTCGACCGCGACCAGCCCCTGGCTCTCGGCGCGCGCGCTGGAGAAGCTCGTCGGACTGCGGCGTTCGGAGGTGCTTCGGGAGCGGCTGGACCGCCACTCGCGGAGACTTGAAGCCCGCCTGGTCGAGGAAGGTGTGAAACTCCCGGCGGGGCGTCACGGCCCCGTGTTCCCCATCCTCTTCGGCGACGAGGAAGCAACCGTCCAGGCAGCTGCCACGCTCCGAGCCCTTGGCGTGCTCGCCCACCCCATCCGCCCGCCCACCGTGCCGCCGGGAACGGCGCGCCTGCGCGTGACCTTGCGCGCCGACCTCAGCGATGCCGAGATCGAGCGGCTCGCCGACGCTCTGATCCGGGTCTGGCAGGAGCGCCCTAGAGCCGCCTTCACGACCCTCTCGGGTTCGCAGCGCAGCAGCCAGCGCGCCATCGCAGCGCCTGCCGCTGCCCCGGGCACCGAGCTCCCCGCTCACGAAAGCTCGAGCCACTCGCGCTGGGTCGTGCTCGGCACCGGCACGGGCATTGGAAAGAGCTTTGTGGCCGAAGCTCTGGCTCGCGGCCTCGGCGCTCACGAACACGCGGTCGCCGGGCTCAAGCCGATCGAAACGGGCTGCCACACCAATGCCGACGGCAGCCCCGCTGAAGGCGACGCCTTACGCCTGGAGGCCGCGTCGTATCGCGTGAAGCATCCGCGCCCCCACCCGCTCTATGCCTTCGCCGATCCACTGACGCCTTCGCTTGCCGCCCGGCGCGAGGGACAATCGATCGCGCTCGAGGCGGTGGCCTCGTGGGTAGACCGCGTCCGGTCGCCCTCGGCCACTAGCCCTGCCCAGCTCACTCACGTGGTCATCGAGTCCGCGGGCGGCGTGTTCTCGCCGCTCGGGGATAGCCTCACCAACTACGATCTCGCCCGTTGCCTCGGCCCCGCGCAATGGCTGCTGATCGCGCCTGACCGACTCGGGGTCCTGCACGACGTGACCAGCACCATCCGCGCGATGGGTTCCCTGGGCCGACTCCCAGACTACATCCTCTTGAACCCGGTGCCCCCCGCCGACTCGAGTACGGGAACGAACGCCGCCGAATTGCGCCGCCTTGGACTCGGCGTCCCCGTGCTCGAGCTCGCCACCCCTGACTCCCTCCGGGCGCTGTTCTCCCACTAGCCCCACTCCGATCGGACTCCGATCAGGCTGCCACCGGAGTCAGCACTGGAGCCTGAACGCTCCTCACTTCCGGCACTGCGCTGCTGAGGCAATCCACGAGCACCACTGCGTAGTGGTCGGCGGTCGTCAGCATCACGACCGCTGCGCCATCCGGGAAGCCAGCGTACGGCTCCGTCAATGCCCCGATCGACAGCTGCCCCCAGGCTTCGTCGAACCCTGCGGCATCCGCCAGCTGCTCGTACTCCCAGACCCCATCCGGGTCTCCGAGAAAATCGACGGGACTCTCTTCGAGCGGGGACGAGATGGGTGCAACGCGCATGGAAGGCCTCCAGGGAACGAGAGGCTCTCGTTCTACGCGCTCCGCTGAGGCTTGTCCAGATGTTCAGTGAACAGCTGGACAGTATCGGGGTTACATGGAGAGGGGGACGTCGTTGCAGAGGCCCGCCAGAGGCCCCGTCGGTTCCTGGTTGTCGAAGGGGATCTGGCAAGTGATCGGCCCGCGCAAGGAGCGCGCGAACTCCAGGTGCAAGGGCTTCAACCAGTCGCGGCCGCCGTCGAAGCGGGCGCGGATCACCCCGCGCTTGTCGATGAACCAGGTCTCTGGATAGAGCTTGGTCCCGTACTTGTCGGCCACGATCTTGTTTTCCGTGTCCACGAACGTGACGAAGGGCGGGTCGCCGTTCAGCACGGACAGGAGGGTGTCGCGGGCGTCGGCGACGCTCTCATCGGTGCTGACCGTCAGCAGCTGAATATCGCCTTCCTTGTCCAGCACCCGTGCGAAGTCCGCGAGCGCCGGCATCTCTTCGAGGCAGGGCCGGCAAGACTTCGTCCAGAAGTTCAGCACCACCACTTTGCCGCGATAGTCGGAGAGCTTCTTGGTGCTGCCATCGATCGTGGGCAGCTCGAAGTCCGGCGCGGTGCGGTTGTCGTTGGCGTAGTGCGGACGCAGCGCGCAGGAGGGGGTGCAGACCCGGCGGCGCTCGCCGTCGCGAGCGGAGCTGAGAAACGAGAAGACCCCGGCGGCCGCCACCACCGTAAAGGCCAGCTGGGCCAAATGGGCGCTGTTGATCATGAACGCCGACATAGCACCAGCGCGGCCGCTCGTGCAGCTCAGCAAAAAAGGGCGAACCGCGGCTGCGAGCAGGACCGGCGCCGAGAGCGCGGGGTGCTTGCCCGGCCCCGGCAATGACGGCATAAAGACCGCGTGATCGGCCGCCCGGAGCCGCGAATGGCACACTTCGGGCCCGGATTAGGGCGCCCTGCCCCACAGGGTTTGCGGAAAAATCTTCTGCGGGGACACCCCGCACCTCGAGCATCCACATGACACAGCCTTCAGCAGAGGCAGCGCACTCGCCCGCAGCGGGAACGAACGGGGCCGCGGCGCTCGAGCTCGGTGGGCGCTTGCTCGGGCAGGTCGGTAGGGCCAGTCGCGACTTCGGTCTGCTCGAGCCGGGTGACCACGTGCTGGTGGCGGTGAGCGGCGGGAAAGACTCGTACACGATGCTCGATCTGCTGCGGCAGCTGCAGCGGCGGGCGCCGTTCCACTTCAGCCTGGTGGCGGTGAACATCGACCAGGGCCACCCCGGCTACCCCCGGCACGTGCTGGAGGACTACCTGGCGCGCGAGGGCTACCCCGCGGAGTTCGTGCAGGAAGACACCTATTCCGTGGTCAAGGAGAAGGTGCCGGAAGGCAAGACCTACTGCTCGCTGTGCTCGCGCCTGCGCCGGGGCATCCTGTACACGACCGCGCAACGGCTCGGCGCCAACAAGATTGCTCTGGGCCATCACCGCGACGATTTCAACGAGACCTTGCTGATGAACCTGCTCTACGCGGGGCAGATCAAGGCCATGCCGCCGCGGCTGGTCTCGGACGACGGCGCGAACGTGGTGATCCGCCCGCTCTGCTATGCGGCGGAAGAAGACATCGCGGAGTACGCGCGCCTGCGCGGCTATCCGATCTTGCCCTGTGACCTGTGCGGGTCGCAGGACAATCTGAAGCGCAAGCGGGTCAAGCAGCTGATCGCCGAGCTGCACGCGGAGAATCCGAACGTGCGCGGCAATCTGTTCGCGGCGCTGGGCAATGTGCGCAGCTCGCATCTGTTGCCGCCCAAGCTGGGCGCACCAGCGTCACTGCCGGATCGGCGCTTGAGGGTGGTCAGCGAATCATGAGCACACGACGTTTGCGGGTCGGCATCATCTTCGGGGGGCGTTCGGGTGAGCACGAGGTCAGCGTGCGATCGGCGCGCGGCATCCTGGCCGCGCTCGATCCTGCGCGCTTCGAGCCGGTGCCGATCGGCATCGACCGTACGGGTCGCTGGCAGCTGATCGAGTCGCGAGCGCTGCTGGCCGCGACCGACACGGACGCGGCGGTCGGGCAGGGCGGTCTGGTGCGCGCGCGCGACGTGGTCGAGTCGCTGGAGCGCAGCGACGTCGGCGATCTGCAGGGTCGCTTCGGCGTGGACGTGTTTTTCCCGATCGTGCACGGCACGCTGGGCGAGGACGGCGCGCTGCAGGGTTTGCTGGAGATGGCCGGTGCGCCCTACGTCGGTTGCGGCGTGCTGGGCTCCGCCGTGGGCATGGACAAAGACGTGGCCAAGCGGCTGCTGCGCGATGCCGGGCTGCCGGTGGTCGAGTTCCTGGTCGCGCGCGCAGAGCGAGCGCACGGCCCGGAGCTCACGCGGCGCGTGGCGGCGGAGCTGGGCTTCCCTTGCTTCGTCAAGCCGGCGAACCTCGGGTCGTCGGTGGGCGTGGTCAAGGTGCGGCGGGCGGAAGACTTCGAGGCGGCGCTGGCCGAGGCCTTCCGCTACGACCGCAAGCTACTGATCGAGCGCGCGATCGACGCGCGGGAGATCGAGGCGGCCGTGCTCGGCGGGCCCGAGCCATCGGTCTCGTTGCCCGGCGAGATCGTTCCTCACCACGAGTTCTATTCCTACGAGGCGAAGTATCTCGACCCCGCGGGCGCCGAGTTGCTCGTGCCGGCGCCCCTGACCCCGGAGCAGACGCGCGAGGTGCAGGGGCTCAGCTTGCGCGCGTTCGAGGCGCTGGAGTTGGAGGGACTGGCGCGCGTGGATTTCTTCCTGGATCGGCGCGACGGGCGCTGGTTCGTGAACGAGGTCAATACACTGCCGGGCTTCACCGAGGTGAGCATGTACGCTCGCATGTGGCAGCAGAGCGGGCTCGATTACCGCGAGCTTCTGACCCGGCTGATCGAGCTCGGCATCGCTCGTTTCGAAGCGCGCCGCGCGCTGTCCGTCGAGCGCTGATTCATGTCGGCTCGGCGGAGCGGCATGTCGGCGCCGCCGCGCGCAGTGCTCGAGCGCTGTCTGGGCGAACCCGGTTACACGCCGCCGCGCGCGGCCTTGCCCGAGTTGCTCGCGCAGCTGGCTGCCGGTGAGGTGGAGGCCGCTCCACTGGAGCGCGCGCTGGCGCGCTCGGGCGCGATCGTGATCGAGCCCTTGCTCGCCACGCTCGCCCAGTGCTCCGTGGGGCGGCCGCGGCTGCTCGCGCTGGCAGCGCGCCTCGCGAGCAGTCTGGCCGCAGCGTCCGAGCGCGAGCTGCTGCTCGGAGCCTTGCGGACCGAGCTCGAGGGTTCGGATCCGGAAGCCCGCAAGTGGGCGGCGAGGGCGCTCGGCAAGTTGGGTGAAGCGAGCGCGGAGCCCGCGCTGCTGGCAGCCCTCGCCGGCGCTCGCGGGCCCCTGCTCAAGAGCCTGATCGACGGGCTGGCTCAGCTGGGCGGCAGCGAAAGTCTGTCCAGACTGCGAGCCCTGGACGCGCTGGAGCCGGACCTCGTTCGCCGGCGCGATCGTGCGACGGAGCTGATCGAGCGGCGCCTCTCCCGCGGACAGGCCGGTACGCTCGCCCTCGACCGCGAGCTCGCCCGGCCCGCTTCGCTGCTGCTGGGCTGCCGCGCAGGTCTTGCGCAATTGCTCGCGGAGGAGCTGCGCGAGCTCGGCTTGCGCGCGGCCGACGCCGCGCAGGTTGCTCCTCAGGCGACGCGCGTGAGCCTGGACTACGCGGGCACGCTGCGTGCCCTGTTGCGGGCTCGGCTCGCGCAAGACGTTGCCATCCAGCTGCCGCTGGAGCCCGGTGCCGAAGATCCGATCGAGCGCATCGCCGCGCGGCTTTGTCAGCCGGATGCGCTCTCCGCGCTGGCGGCCTGGACGGAGGGGCCGGCGCGTTTCCGTGTTGCGTGGAGCGACGGCGGGCATCATCGGGCGCGGGCCTGGGCGCTGGCCCAGAGCGTGCGCCGGCGCAGCAGCGCGCTCGTCAATGACTCCGAGGCCGCGCTCTGGACCGCGCGCGTGCGCTCGGACGGGACAGGCTCGATCGAGCTCTCGCCGCGCCTGGAGCCCGATCCACGCTTTGAGTATCGCGTGAGCGAGGTGCGCGCCGCATCGCACCCGACGCTGGCGGCGGCCCTGGCGCGCAGCGGTGGCGTGCGCTCGGACGACGTGGTCTGGGATCCCTTCGTGGGCAGCGGCCTGGAGTTGGTCGAGCGCGCTCGGCTCGGCGCATTCGCGGAGCTGTGGGGCAGCGACATCGACTCGCGAGCGATCGCCGCGGCGCGCGC
>JAICTU010000817.1 GCA_025936205.1 Polyangiaceae bacterium
AGCGGCGTGCCGCAAGCGCTCGCGGGCAAGAGCGCGGGCCAGGCCGAGGCCAGCGCGTGCTGGACCACGTATTGCTTCGAGGGCGCCGCGCCGGAGACGCCCGCCGCCAGCACGGACCAGCACAGCGGGTTACCGGGCAGCGGCGTCGTGGCCAGACTGCCCAGCTCCAGCGAGCCGGCGAGCCCGCCGCGCACCGCCGAACGCACCGCGCCGCGCGCCGACAGTTGCACCACCAGCAACAACAAGAGCGCACCCCCGCCGCTCCAGCGCCGCCAGCGCGCGGAGGCCCAGTGCATCCAGCCGAGCCACCCGACGGCAGCGACGCTGAGCGCCGCAGCCAGCCCCGCCGATACGAGTGAGCTCGGGCCGCGCGACTGCGCGCCGAACGCCATGGCCCACGCGATCAGCACCAAGCCCCCCAGGATGAGCCCGATCAGCGACCGCCCCACACGGCTCCGCGTCGCTCCGAAGATCATCCCGCCGAGCGCGATCATCAACCATGGATCGACGATGAAGATCGCGTCGCCATAATACCAGTGGTTGTCCAGTGGCCAGAACGGATGCACGCCGTAGTTGTTGCCGAAGTCCATGGCCACGTGCAGAAAGCCTCCGGCGATGCTCACGGCGAGCAGAAAGCCCCACTCCGGGCGGCTCAAGCGCTGGCCACGCAGCCGTAGCAACCCTGCGACAAGAGCGAGACAGAACAGCGCGAGGGCAGGGCTTGCGAGCAGCGTGTGCGTGTGGCCCCGGTGATGCAGCAGATAGCCGAGCTTGCCCGGTGTGATGCTGCGATAGAGAAAATCGAGATCCGGAGCGTTATTCGCGAACGCCGAGGCCGTCAGCGTGGCGAACGGCAGCGCCGGGCCGCCGGCAGTCGAGCGCCGGGCACGGAGATATAAAGCGGCGCGTGCCGCGACCAGGCCGGCGAGGGTGTGGGTGACGTTGTCCACGGGTTCAGAGTAGTCTCGCGCCCATGCGCCGCTACGAGATCCGCGAACCCAAAGGCATTGCCTCGCTCCAGATCGTCGACGTGGAGAGCCCGCGGCCCGGGCCCGGGCAGGTCCTGGTCGACATGAAGGCCTGGTCGCTGAACTACCGCGATCTCTCGATGCCGCGCGGCGGTTATCCGGGAAACGACAAGGTGCTGCGGGCGCCGCCGCTCGTACCCGTCTCCGACGGGGCAGGCGAGGTGGTGGCGGTGGGGGCTGGCGTGAAAGAATTCGCGCCGGGTGACCGCGTCGTCACCAGCTTCTTCCAGAACTGGGAAGACGGCGAGCTCACGGCAGATGGCAAGGCCTCGGCGCTGGGCGGCTCCGTCGATGGCGTGCTCGCGGAGCGTGTGGTGCTCGGCGCCCGCGGACTGGTCGCGGCGCCACCGAGCCTCAGCTTCGAGCAAGCCGCCACGCTCCCGTGCGCGGGCGTGACGGCCTGGGCGGCCCTCCCCGAAGCCGGTGCGCGCGCCGGCGAGACCGTACTCTTGCTCGGCACAGGCGGCGTCTCCATCTTCGGCCTACAACTGGCGAAGATGATGGGCCTGCGCACCATCATCACCTCCAGTAGCAAAGAGAAGCTGGAGCGAGCCCGCCAGCTCGGCGCCAGCCACACCATCCAGTACACCGAAGTTCCCAACTGGGATGAGCGGGCGCGCGAGCTCACCGCGGGCGTGGGCGTCGACCACGTGCTCGAGGTCGGCGGCGTCGGGACCCTCGAGCGCTCCGTGAGCGCCTGCCGGTTCGGCGGAAACGTCAGCTTGATCGGCGTGCTCACGGGCATGCCCGAACAGAACCCCTCGCCGCTCAACGTGATGTGGAAGCGCCTCATCCTGCGCGGCATCTACGTGGGCACCCGCCGCCAGCTCGAAGCGCTCTGCCGTGCCGTCGAAATTGGCGGCCTCTCCCCCGTGATCGACCGCACCTTCA
>JAICTU010000533.1 GCA_025936205.1 Polyangiaceae bacterium
CATCCGTCGCCGCGTGGTTGTAGACGACGTCGAAGATCACGGCGAGGCCCTTCGCGTGCGCCGCGTCGACGAACGCGCGCACGTCCAGCGGGTAGCCGACGTCGCTCTCGGGAGCGAACCAGTCGGTGGGCGCATAGCCCATGTGCTCCTGATCGGCGGGGTCGGGGAATTCACCGATGGGCAAGAGTGCGATCGCGTTGAAGCCAAGCCCTTTGATGTAGTCGAGCTTGGACATGATGTGCGTGCACGTGGCGACCTGCTTGCCGTTCTTCCACTGCACGGCGATGCCGTCGTTGTAGCCGGCGAAGGACCCGACGTGGAGCTGGTACAGAATCAGGTCGTCGAAGCGCGGCGTCGCAAAAGTGTTCCAGTTCCAGTCACGGTTGACGACGATGCTGTTCCAGTTGCCCTGCGGGTCCGTATCCACATCGCGCGAGTACGCGTCCACTCGCCAGTGCGTCGCCCCGTTCTGGATCATGAACTTGTAGGCGTCGCCCGCGTTCACCCCCGAGATGACCGTGCTCCAGTAATCGCCATCGCGCGTGAGGGCTACCGGGCTGGAAGCCCAGCCCGAAAATGGGCTGAAGACAGAGACCTGATTGGCATGCGGCGCCCAGACCCGAAACTCACAGCGCCCGCTCGCTTGATTGAAGTCTGCCCCCATCATAGAGCACTCCTTGTCTGGCCAACCTAGGACGACGCCGTGCTGAACCTGTCGCGCTGAAAAGCGCGCTCTGCATCGCCACTCGGGCCGGAGCGAAGCCACGAACAGCTGCGAGCGAAAACGACGGCGAAACGAGACCCTGGCGGCGTGAGTCAGCTGGCACGGCTCCTCCCCCGCGGCGAGCGGGGTTGCGCTGGGTGGGGATGGTGCCCACGCTGGGGGACTTCAGCGTCAGGGCATGCATGCCTGCCCCGCTGGCTCGGTCATGGTCGACTACAACTCTTCGCGCAATATTCTAGCCTGCCAGCGCCAAACCCGAAACGTGCAGTTTCGAATACGTGGATGGGAACCCCGCGACGCAAGACTCCTTCCCATGCACGTCTGTGGCTCGGCGACGGGCTCGCAATTTGCGATGTCCGGCATTCGCGAAGATCAAAACAAGTTCTTGTGCGCGTTCTGAGAGCTTGAAGGCCGGCACTGCTTCTTGGCCACCGCGGGGTGGTCAAGGAGCGGGTATTCGCCTTCGGCGTGAGCGGCGCCGATGACGCGAGTGAGGGCTCGGCCCTGCGAGGCGCTCGGCAACGCTAGAATGTGCCCGCCACGCCGCTCTGACACGCCTCCTTGACCACGCGTCACGCTACGCACATGCAGCCAACTGCGTCGATGGCGGCGCCTCGGCGGAGCGACGCGCCTGCGAGCCAGCCGCCGACCAGTCGTAGGCTGTTGCCTCGGGCTGCCTCGAACTCGCCGCGAAAGCGCTCAGCTGCCGCACGGAAGGTCGGCTCGGTGAGTAAGCGGTGGCCGCCGCGATGAGGGTGCTCGAAAACTCGGACCATCTGACCGTCGTGATCAACATCGACCGCGAGCCTGCAGCGCGACTCGGCTTCAGCCGAGATCCGCGAGCGATACTTCACATGCGCGGCGTACTTCCTCCACGGTCGCCGGCGCATCGAAACGAAAGAGCCCGTCGAGCTCGCGTTCCAGTCGTGAGGCGCGAATTGCCGCCTTGATGGCAAAAAATACACTGTTGGCCAGTACCAGCGGCGGCTCGCCCACTTCCTTGGCCGAGAAGATTTCGTTGCCGTCTTCTGGAATGTTCTGCACCGAGAGCAGGTCTCTGGGGAACAGGTAAGTGTTCATCTCCAGCGGGATGGTCGTGGCCGCAGGGATCTTGTAGCGCCAGGTATTGGTGGTGTTGAGTCGGCCCTGCTCGTCCCCGCCGGGCTCGAACACGAGTTTCTCCGTGAGCAGGTAGCCGAGACCCTGCACGAAGGCGCCTTCGACCTGCCCGATGTCAAGGGCAGGATTCATGCTCCAGCCCATGTCGTAGACGATGTCCGAGCTAATGATCTTTACCTCGCCGGTGAGCACATCTACCTCCACGACGGAACAGGCTGCCGAATAGGTGAAGCCGACGAACGAGTCTACACCGCCACTGAGCGTGGCTGTTTCATCGCGTTCGATGCCCGGGATGTGCGGCTGAAGCTCCGCTGGCTTGTACACCATCGCCGGAACCTGCACCTCGCCGCCCCGGATCTTGGCGGTGAACGACACAACCAAACTCACACGCTTCGAGAATGCGAGTTGAACCAGGAACTGCCAGACCATTGCCCTGCGGCCGTTCGCCTCTACGCTCGTGGCCCAGCCGCCCTGATCGATCGTGTAGTTCCAGAAATCAATGCCATTGGCGCGGCACCAGGCGTCTCCGTGCTCCTTCAGCATCTGATAGCCGAACTCCATCAGACGCGCGCGCAGCCGTTCACAGGTTTGCTTGACGGCCTCGCAGGCGTATGGGGTGCCGGTAGAGGCGCCGGTGCTGGTCGGGTTGGGCGTGATGCTCGTCTTGGCATTGTCGATGTAGATGAGGCTCATCGGGATACCGAGCACGTAAGCAGCGACCTGCAGCGCCTGCGTGGCGAGGCCTTGGCCGATCTCCACCCCTCCTTGGTGGATCACCACGGTACCGTCGGCCTGATTCACGACGATGATCGCAGCGGCCTGCTCGAGCTGCAGCAGGTTGTAGCCGGAGCCGTATTTCACCGGGATGATCGCCAGACCGCGTTTGCGCCACCTGTTCTCGAGATTGAAGGCGGCTACCGCTCGGCGCTTGGTGTCGTAGCCGGACACCTGTTTAGTGTAAGCCCACACCTGCTTCATATAGCAGAAGGACAGCGCCTGCCCGAATGGGGTCACGTCGCCGCGCTCGTAGAGGTTCTTCTCGCGCAGGTCCTCGGGCGACATGCCGAGAGCAAACGCGGCGTCGTCGATCGCATTCTCGACGATGTTCTTCCCCTGGACGTCGCCGAAAGCTCGAAACGCCGTGTTGGGGGCCGTGTTGGTCCGGCACACGTCGATCTGGCTTTGGAAATTGGCGATGCGGTAAGCGTTGTCCGTGCGCAGCTGAATGCAGTTCGAGACAATGAACGAGCAGTCGTAGAAGGCGCCACCATCACCCCACATCTTCAGTTGAAAACCGCGCAGGATGCCGCGGTCCTCGGGGCGCACGGCACCGGTGTCGACCGCTATCTGATATTGCCCGTAGTATGCGTGCCGCTTGCCAATCATCGCGGAGTCCTCGTCGCGTGGCACCGCCACCCGTACAGGCCGCTTGATGGCCTTCGACGCGACGGCAGCGGCGCCAGTGACGAAACGCGCCTGCTCAGTCTTGCCGCCGAAGCCACCGCCCACTGGCGGAACTTCGACCTCCACTTGATGATATTGCACACCGAGTGCCATGGCGGCGGTCTGATGCATTTCCATCGGGCTCTGCGTCGAGGCTTGGACACTGAAGCGACCTTGGTCCAGTGGGGTGACGATGCAGGCCTGCGTCTCCATGTAAAAGTGCACCTGGCCCCCATTGTTCTGCGACGACTCCACCACCACGCAGGGAGCGCTGCCGACCTTGGCCTTGCGCCGGACGATCTTGCGATCAAGGGGCTTGCGCGCGCTCGTCCAATCGAACTGGCTACCGGGTCGCGTCACCTGCCAGATGTGGGAGACGAAGCTCGCCGTGCTGGGTGCGTCCGGGAAGATGCTGCCCTTTTCGATTGCGTCGAACAGGCCGAGAGTCGGTTGGCTCCACTTGCCGGTCCAGCCCGGGCCGTTCACCTTGGAGTACGCGACGCAGCTCGCTGACACATAGCCGGCGATGCGAATCGCCTCTTGTTCGGTGGTGGCGAGCACCAGTGCCAGCGACTGCCCCACGTAGCGAACGGTGTTGGTAGCAAACAGGGGTTGATCGAGGGCCATGCCTTGGTTGTTGACCGCACCGTTGTGAAGATTCTCGGCAGTGATGAGATCGATGAAAGACGGCGACTGCTCACTCAGGTGCTGACGCAGAGCGGATGCGCTGGCGGCGGCTCGTTTGCCCGGGATCACGAAGCGAAAGTCCGCGAGCGCGCGGCGGCTCTGGACGAAGGCGCCTTCTGCGGTGCGGGGTGGGACCGCCAGCTCCTGCACGTAGTGCAGCTGCCCCGATGTTTGATACATCGCCGTGAGCTTGATGTAGGGCTTGCCAACTGGCTTCTTGAAGCCCTGCGGATCACCGTCGGAGGGCAGCGACCCCGGGTAGCGCTGCGTGCCGCGACTGACAGGCCAGTGCCCCCACGTGATTTCCCCGCTCGATTTGATGTCGGCGGGCACCGTGCGGCCCACGCTCAGAAGTGCGTTCACGATCGCCTTGTACAAGAAGGAGACCGCGAGGTCGGTGCGGTATTCGGCGCTGAAGCCCTCGTCTGGAGCTTCTGCCATCCGCTGGCGAAAGCGAGCGAGCTCTGCGCCGACTTCTGTGGCCAGCAGTTTTGACAGCGTGGGCACGCTGGCCAAAGATAACGGTTTGCCTGCCATCGCCGCCTCGGTCTGGCGCGGGCGCCAGGGGTAGGGGGCGATGCCGCCAAACACCAGCACCGGCGTCTTGACCACGTTCTTGGCCCCCAACACCAGACGCGTCGTCGCGTTCACGATGCTGTGGGCGTTGACCTCGCGCAGCGCCACCTTCTGCGCTAGCACCACCTCCGACTCGCCTGCGAGCGGCAGCGCATAAGACACGAGGACAATCCGATTGACCCAGCTCGGATCGCGAACGACAGCATCCACCAACAGGGCTGCGCTCTGCGTCTCGGGTTGAAGCCGCCCGGCTTCGTCGAGCACGAGGTAGCTGATCTTTGCATCAACGGCTACCAGGGCAACGAACAGGTCCGAGGGGAATGGCTCGCCGGTCCCCGCGGCGATGTGCCTGAGTACCAACATGGTATTGCCGCCCAGTGACGCGGCATTGCGCACGATGCGGCCCGCAGTGCGCCGCGCCATGAAGTCGAGCGCGCCCAGGGCTGTCGTCTCCCCGAGCTGACGAGCTCGCCGTTCCCTGGCGAGCAGCGCGATGAAATCGTTGTACGTCGTCCCGGCCGCGACCGTGAGCGTGTCGCCACGTCGCGCCGGCGGCGGATGCAGCTCGGTGATCAAACGAATGTCGACAAAGAGCTGCGTCTCCGGATATTCGTCCTTGTAGATGCCATAAGAGGTATTGCCATGGACCAGGCGCACTTTTCGGTCGCGGTGGGCGTGCAAGACCTCCGCTAGCTCCGCCAGTGTCGTGGGAGCGCACCAGGCCTGATCCTTGCGCTCCGCGATCACCGGCTCGGCAGGGCTCTGCGCCTCGGACGGAAAAGGAATCTCCACGTTCCCAGGAAGCTGCGCCTTGCAGCCCTCGTCACCGAGGCACGACATTCGATTCGCTTCGTCTTCCTTGCTCCAATCGGAGGCGAAGGTCTGCATGCCCGTCAGGATCGCCCGATATCCCGTGCAGCGGCACAGGTTGCCATCGAGGGCCTCTTCGATCTCCTTCTTGGTGGCCTTCGGGTTATTGATGAGCAGCTCGGATATGTTCATCACGAAACCCACGCTGCAATAGCCGCACTGGCTCCCATTGTTGAGCGCCAGCCGATGCGCCACGGGGTTCATCCCCAGGTGCGAGTGTTCGGACGGGTGCTCTGCCACCGTGGGGATCAGCGCGAGCTTTGCGGCCGCTCGCTTGCCTTGCTTCGTGCCCGCCTCGACCGCCGACAACACGGCCCGGCGCTTCTCTGCCGCTGCCTCGATTGCGGCTACCAGCACCGGTGACGGCGGGCTGCCGATCGGGGCTGCCGTACGCGAGGCTGTCAACGCGTGTAGTAAGTGCGCTGGGTCGGGTTTGCGCACGGCGCCGGTGCCCTCCACCGTGGTGACCACGAGCCCGCCCAGCGCACACACCGGGCGTAAGCAGGCATTGATCGCCCGGTGCTCGGGGGACTTCGCCTTCGCGTTCCAATGTGAAAGG
>JAICTU010000754.1 GCA_025936205.1 Polyangiaceae bacterium
CTCCTCCGGTGGCGGCGGACGGTCTGGCACGGTGTGGGTCTTGCGCTAGCTCTCCCTGAACGGACTTTCCGCTCAGATCAACAGCATACCCTATCTGAAGCAGGCGCAAAGCTCGGCGTAGCATTGTGCCTCGTGCTCAGGAGCGCCAGAGCGTCGGATCGAGCGTTCGCGTACAGTTCGTGCGCTTGACCTCGTCGCCCACCCTCATGGATACCGCCACCGCCAATATCGAACCGGGCGCTGCCGCCAGCGAGAACCTGGCGAAGCCCCCGCCGCTCGGCGTCACAGACATCGAGTTCCGCAGCGAGGTCATCTATTTCATCGTGGTCGATCGCTTCTTCGACGGCGACCCACACAACAACCCCGGCCAGGACCCGGAGCTGTATGATGCGGAGCGGCGCAACTGGGGCAAGTACTGGGGTGGCGACCTGCAGGGCGTGATCCAGAAGCTCGACTACCTCGCCGGGTTGGGCGCCTCCGCGCTCTGGCTGACCCCGCTCTTCGAGCAGGTGGAAGCCATGGTCTGGGACTCCGCCCCCATCCATGGCTACTGGACCCAGGACTTCAAGCGCATCCACGCGCGCTGGGTCTCGGGTCCCGACGAGGTACGCGTCTTCACACGCAGCGATACGACTCTGGATCGTCTCATCCGCGATCTCCACGACCGTGGCATGAAGATGGTCCTCGACATCGTCTGCAATCACAGTTCGCCAGACGCCTCCGGCACCAAAGGTCAGCTCTTCGATGACGGTGAGCTGATCGCTGATTTTCACAATGACGTGAACCATTGGTACCACCATTACGGGCCGGTCACCGACTGGCAGAGCGAGTGGCAGGTACAGAACTGCGAGCTGGCGGGGCTGGCGACCTTCAACGAGAACAACCCCGACTATCGCAACTACGTGAAGGGTGCGATTCGCGGCTGGCTGCGCAAGGGCATCGATGCCCTGCGCATCGATACCGTAAAGCACATGCCGATCTGGTTCTGGCAAGAGTTCACCTCCGACATGGTGAGCGAACGCCCCGATGTCTTCATGTTCGGGGAGTGGATCTACAGCCATCCGCAGAACGACAGCTCGGTGGAGTTCGCCAACCTGTCCGGCATGAGCCTGCTCGACTTCGGGCTGTGCACCGCGATTCGTGCGGCCCTCGGCACGCGCGAAGCGGACGGCTTCCAACAGGTCGCCGCCATCTTCGATCTCGATGGCAAGTATCGCTCCGCCACCGAGCTGGTGACCTTCTTCGAGAATCACGACATGCCGCGCCTGCAGTCGCTCGGCGCAGACGAGGGAATGCTGCGGCTCGGGCTGGTGCTGATCCTGCTGTGCCGGGGCATCCCGTGCCTGTACTACGGCGTCGAGCAGTGCCTGCACGACGACACCAACGGCGGCAATGACCCCTACAATCGCCCGATGATGAGCAGCTTCGACACGGAGGCCGCCCTCTACAAGGTCATCCAGCGGCTGGCGCAGCTGCGCAAACGCAACATCGCGGTGCAGTTTGGTAGCCAGTGGACGCGCTACCTCACGCCCGACGTGTTTTGCTTCAGCCGGCAGTTCCGGCAAGCTCGCTGCTTCGTGGCGCTCAACCGGGGCGGCCCCACGTTCCTGGAGCGGGTGCTCACCGATCTGCCGAACGGTTCGCACAACTGCGCCCTCAGCGGCAGGACCTTTCAGGTGCAGGATGGCCACATCTCCGGTCTGGAGCTGGGCACCGCCGACGCGGTGGTGCTGGCCGTGGAGGAAGAGCCGGTGCGCGGTCGGTCCGTGATCGTGTTCCAGGTGAATGGCTGCCCCACCGTGCCCGGGGAATACGTGGCCGTGCTCGGCAATTGTCCCGAGCTGGGGGAATGGCACGAGAGCCGCGCCGTGCGGCTCGAGTATCTCAACTCCAACACCTGGCAGGGCGCGCTGGCGTTCGATCGCGGGGACCCCAGAGCCGTCACCTACAAATATGCCATCTTCCGCGAGCAGGACGGCGCCGGCATTCCCCGGCGCGAGAACCGCACCACGCGCCGGCGGCCCGTCCCCGAGTCGGGTACGGCGAAGTGGCGCGATATCTGGGAAGAATGAGCCGCGTAAAGATTGTTGAGCCAGTGGCCTGACGGCATACGGCTTGCAGCTCCGGCGGCGGGTTTTACGATGCTCAGCCGATCACGACAGGCAGTCGAGTCGCCCGATGCCACTCTCGCACAAAGTCGTCACAGCCGCGAAGCCGCGCGGCTGCACGACGGGCGGTCTCGCGTTTTCATAGAAGCGGTCGAACCGGAGGTGGACCGGGGGGCGTACCCCGTCAAACGAGTGCAAGGCGACCAGCTCGTGGTACGTGTGGACCTGGTCGCTGATGGCCACGATCTGGTAGCGGCGGAGCTGCTGGTGGCGCGTCCCTCGCGCCGCGGTCGTGCCCAGCCCGAGCCGATGCCCGACGCCGACACGGACTTCGGGCGGGTGGTGCCGCTCGAGCGCCTGATGAACGATCGCTTCACCGCCAGCATCGCGCTCGATCAGATCGGCTGCTGGCACTACACGGTCCGCGCCTGGATCGACCGCTTCGGCAGCTGGCAGCGCAATCTGCAGCGCAAGCTGGATGCCGGGCAGAATGTCGAGATCGAGCTGCGCATCGGCGCGGAGCTCATCACCGAGGCCGAGCCGCGAGCCTCGGAGGCAGACGCGCGCTCGCTCGGCGCCGCCGCGCTGCGGCTGCTGGATGAGACTCAGGGCTGGCAACAGCGCGCGCGCGGCGCGCTCGAACCCGAGCTCGGCCGGCTCATGGCGCGCTATCCGGATCGCCAGCATGCGACCGTGTACGACTCGTGGTTGCCCGTCTGGGTGGACCGTGAACGGGCCCGCTTCAGCGCCTGGTACGAGTTGTTCCCGCGCTCCACGGGCCGGCACGGAAAGCACGGCAGCTTCGACAGCGCGCGCTCAATGCTGCCCTACATCGCCGGGATGGGCTTCGATGTGCTGTATCTGCCGCCGATTCAC
>JAICTU010000444.1 GCA_025936205.1 Polyangiaceae bacterium
GCTCTCGACGGAAGAGCGTGCCTGCGTCGACGAGTATCACGCGCGGGTGCGCAGCGTGCTGGGTCCGCTGGTTGCCGAGGATTCCAGCGTCGCTGAGTACCTGGCGCTGGCGACGGCGCCGCTGGAGCCGCATGAGGGGGCGTTGCCGGGGGTGTGACGCGAGGCGTGGGGTGGCGGCGGGTCGCCAGGAGGGTAGGCTGGCGCTTGGGTCGAGAGGGCTTTGAGGGGCGCGAGTGTTGGCTGGGCTGGGCGCTGCCTGGCTGCAACATCTGAGCTGCCCAGAGCCCTGACGGCAGCGAGCACCGGCTCGGTTCGCGGCTTGCCTCACGTTCGGTGAACAGGACGCGCCGCCTGCGCGTCCGCGCCGACACCGCACGCGCAAGCGCGTCGGCAATTCTCTCAGCCGGGTCCTTTTCGCGTTGCCCTGGCAGGACTGACTCCGCTAGTAAGTGATAATCATTTTCGTTTGCAATATCAGTGGGCGGGTCGGAAAGGCAGAATCGGGCATGAAACGCGGGAAACTCACGGTTGCAGGTCGGGTCACGGGCATCGTCAGCGCGAGCGCGCTGCTCTGGGCGCTGGGCTGCAGCGCCGACGATGAAACACGGGTGAATCTGGACGGCGAGCCTGCGCCCGAGACGAGCCGCTCGCCGAACCTGCCCGTGCCGGGGCAGACCACCACCACGCCGGCCATGAACGAGCAGGCGCCGCTTGCAGCGCCCCTGCAGCCCGCGCCGGCGGAGCAGACCCCGCCCCAGCCCGCAGCACCGGAAGGGCCGATCGAGTACTGGCCCGACGGTATCACCGTGAATGGTCTCTCTGCAGACGTGGATGACCGCTTCCACGGCGTGACCATGGACGCGCAGGACAACGTGTACGCGGTGGGCTACATCGGCAACGGCCAGGGCGACAACCGCTCGATGGTCGTCGCCAAGTATGACCGCGAGGGCCAGCCGGTGGCGGGCTTTGGTAGCGCTGGTCGCGTTTTGGTCGACGTGTCGCCGTACCTCGGTACGCCCGTGAGCGAAACGGTCACCACCGCCGATCCGAGCAGCGAAGAGGGCCGTGACATCGCGCTGCAGTCCGACGGCAAGATCATCGTGGTGGGCCGCGCGGAGGACCCCAACGATCTCGCGCCTACCACCGCCACGCCGCTCGACATCGTGGTGTTCCGGCTCGACAGCGCCGGCGAACGAGACCTGAGCTTCGGCACGGGGACGGCTGGCACGCAGGGCTTCACCGTGTTGAATCCCGGCGCTGGTCCCAATGATCTGGCCTGGGGCGTCGATATCGACGCCAGCAATCGCATCTACGTGTTCGGGCACGGCCTCGCCACCAACCCGGATCCCGCGGCCACGCCCCGCACCGACCAGGACCGCTACGTGTGGCGCCTGAACCCGGACGGCACGCTCGACACCACGTTCGCCAACCAGGGCGTCTTCACCTTCGATCTGCCCAACGGCACCACCACCCTGGCGCAGAACGACAACTCGCGGCGCGGCTACGTGCTGCCCGACGGCAAGATCATCGCCAGCGGCTACAGCAACGTGGGCGGCCGCAATCAGATCGTGCTGGCCAAGCTGCTCGACACGGGCGCTCCCGATACGTCCTTCTCGACCGACGGCATCGTGCGGCTGGCGCCGTTCCCGATCGGCTTTGCCGAGTGCTACGGCGTGGCCTTCCAGTCCGACGGCAGCTTCATCACCACCGGCTACGGCAATGTGGACTCCGAGCGCGCGGGCGGCGCCGAGCTGCTCGACATGGTCTCGTTCCGGGTGCGCTCCGACGGCACGCCCGACCCGATCTTCGGGGTCAGCGGCGCTGTCGTCTACAACCCGGCAGATGGACAGGATCGCGGTCGCGCGGTGCTGGCGCTGCCGGATGATCGCCTCCTGTACGCCGGTGCCGTGACGGCGTCGGGCACGAACAAGGACGCCATGCTGCTGTTGCTGGAGAAGAACGGCGCGCCGACGAAGTACTTCGACCCGGCGGTGCACAAGGCCTACGACTTCGGCGGCGACAACGAGGAGTTCTTCAGCTTGAAGGTCTCGCCGAGCGGCAAGTACTACGCGGCCGCCGGTTACGCGACGGGCACGGGTCTGGCAAACGGCAACGGCGTGATCGCCATCGTCCCCATCGGCAAGTAAAGGCGCCAAGTGAAGAGCTCCGCTCTCCGTCCGATCGCGCTGGCAGCCGCCGTCGTTGCCGGCGGCGGCTGTCGCAAGCCGCCACCGGCGGAGATCGTGTACACCGGAGCCGCCACCCGCGCTTCCCCGAGCGCTGGGGCCAGCTACGAGGGCGGCGCGGTGGCGCCCGGCGCGCCAGCTTCGTCGCAGAGCAACGCTGCCGCGCCGAGCGCAGCGCTGGCGACCGTTCCCTCCCCTGGCGGCGGCTCCGGGGGCTCGAGCTCCACGTCGAACTCGGTGAGCGTCGTCTCGGCGATGCCGACCAGCTGCTCGCCCCCCGTCGCGTCGAGCGATCCGTTCAGCAAGGCGCAGCTGATCGGGGCGGCGGCGGACTGCGCGGTCTGGCACTACTGCGAGTTCGAGAGCAGCGCCCGCGCCCTGGAGAGCGCCTCGAGCGCGTACCGCGACGATCCCAGCGCAGCCAACCAGAGCCGCGCGCAGCAGGCATTTCTGAGCGCGATGGGCAGCTGGGAGCGGGCCGAGCTCTTCCGCTTCGGTCCCGCGGCGCGCTCCGGGGAGCCCGGCGGCTCCGATCTGCGCGATCTGATCTACGGCTGGCCCGTGCGGCCCGAGTGCAAGACGGACGAGCAGACCCTGAGCCAGCTCTACCTCGCCCCGGAGTACCACTCGCTCGATTTCACGGCCTCGCCCGTGACCGGGCGCACGCTGACCGCGCTCGAGTACCTGCTGTTCAATCCGGCGCTGCAGAATCGCTGCTCGGCGTACGCCAGCATCAACGCGGGCGGTGGCTGGGCCGCGCTGGCCCCGGACGAGATCCGCGCGCGGCGGCGCGCCTACGCAGCCGAGGCCGCAGCGGATGTGCGCGCACGAGCGGAACAGCTGACGCTGGCCTGGAACGAGGGTGGGTTCCGCGCGCGCTTCACGCAGAGCGGCCCCGACAACCAGCTGTTCAAGAGCGAGCAGCAAGTGCTCAACGCCGTGAGCAACGCGCTCTTCTATCTCGATGCCGAATTCAAGGATCAGAAGCTGGCGACCCCGCTGGGGCTCACGCCCGAGTGCACCTCCGCCGTCTGTCCCGACTCCGTCGAGTCGCGCTACACGGACGCTTCGGTCGCTTACCTGAAGCAGAACCTGGTGGGCTTTCGCCGGCTGTTCCAGGGCTGTGGCGCGGGCTACGCGGGGGTCGGCTTCGACGACTGGTTGCGCGACGCAGGCGCCGGAGATCTCGCCGAGCGCATGGTCGCGAGCCTGAACGCCGCGGATGCTGCCGTGGATCGCGTGCCGGGCTCGCTCGCGCAGACGCTGGTCACCAGCCGCGACCTGCCGCTGGCGGTGCACGCCGCCGTGAAGGAGGTCACCGACGAGCTGAAGACGGAGTTCGTCACCGTCCTGAATCTGGAGCTGCCGTCCGCCGCCGAAGGGGACAACGACTGACCGCGTTCGTTGGGCTCAGGGAGCGCTTCTGGAGCGCGATGCTGCGGCCGATCGCCGCCGACTGGCTGGTGGCGCTCAGGGTCGCCTACGGGCTGATCCTGAGCGTCAGCATGTGGCGGTTCCTGCACTACGGCTGGGTCGACCGCTTCTTCGTCGAACCTCGGTTTCACTTCAAGTATTGGGGCCTGGGCTGGGTGGGAGTGCTGCCGGGGCCGCTCCAGCACGCGCTGTTCTGGGCGCTGAGCGCGCTCGGCCTGCTGGTGGCGTGCGGCGTCTGGTTCCGTGTCTCCGCGACGCTGCTCCTGATCGGCTTCAGCTACATCCAGGTGCTCGACGTCGCCACCTACCTCAATCACTACTATCTCGCGGCGTTGCTCGGATTCTTGCTGACGCTCTCGCCTGCCGGAAAGGCTGGCGCTGCTGTCCGGATCCCCGCAGCCTGGCTCTATCTGCTGCGCTTCCAGGTGGGCGTGGTCTATCTGTATGCCGGGCTCGCCAAGCTGCACGCGGACTGGCTCGGTGATGGGCAGCCGCTCGGTATCTGGCTGGCGTCGCGCGCTGACTTTCCGCTGCTCGGGCCGCTCTTCCGCGCCAGCGCGGCACCGCTCGTCTTCAGCTGGGCGGGGTTTCTGTTCGACAGCACGATCGTGGGCTGGCTCGCGTGGCGGCGAACGCGGCTGTATGCCTATGCCGTGTTGATCGTGTTTCACGCTCTGACCTCGGTGCTGTTTCCGATCGGCATGTTCCCGGTGATCATGAGCGTGGCGGCGCTGGTCTTCTTTCCGCCGGACTGGCCGCGCCGGCTCCTTTCGCGGCTCTTTTCCCAACAGACCCGCGCGTCAGCGGAGCCCGCGCTAAGCGAACGCAGCTCAGCACCGACCGGCCGCGCGCGCCTGCTGCTGGCGCTCGGCCTCGGCTACTGCGCGGTACAAGCGCTGCTGCCCCTGCGCTTTGCGCTCTACGGGGGCAACGTGCGCTGGCACGAGCAGGGCATGCGCTTCTCCTGGCGCGTGATGGTGCGCGAGAAGAACGGCAGCGTGCAGTTCCGGGTCACGAGCGAGCACACCGGCAGAGTCTACGAGGTCAGCCCCGCCCGCTACCTGACGCCGCTGCAGGAGCGCGAAATGTCGAGCCAACCGGATCTGATCGCGCAGCTGGCGCGCCACATCCGCGACGACTTCGCCCACCGCGGCCTCGGCCGGGTGCAGGTCCATGCTGACGCCTGGGCCAGCTTGAACGGGCGCCGCGCGCGCCGCCTGATCGATCCCAAAGTCGATTTGGCGGCCGTCGACGATGGGCTCGCGCCGGCGCGCTGGATCTTGCCGGGACCTGCCGAGCCAGCGCCTGCGCGGCGAGGGTAAAGGGACGGCCAGCAACTGCGGAACCCATCTGCGGGGTTGCACTCGTCGGCTCAAACTCCTCGTTGGATAGACCGTGCAACAGCGATCTTGCCTACATTGCACGACCAAGTCCCACTGGCGTGCTCGCAATGCGAACAACATGGCAGACGGCGTAAGGGTTCGGCCATAGACTTCTCCGTTTGAAGCGCAGCCCATAGTCTGGGCGCCGCAACGCTATGCACGAGGGCTTGATGGGAAGAAAAAGGGGGAGGCCGAATCGCCCGCCAACGCCCGAGCGGATCATGTTTCGGCCGACTGACGCTATCGGAACACACACGCGAACGAAAAGTTCCGGAGCGGCTTGGATGAGGATGCTCCCGAAGAGATCGACGAGTTGGAGGTTCAAGGTCGCATCGAAATACATCCGATGTTTTGGCAGGCACTCAACGTGCGAGTTGTTACTGCGTGAGCTGGACAACTCCGCGATCAGCGTCGCGTCGCAATCCGCTCGAGCTCCACAGCGACCGCAGCCTTGTCGATGCGCCCCTCGGCGACACCCATCGTCAGGTCGTAGAACGCCTCGGAGTCATGATCGAGCGTGATCCCGTTCACGTCGAGAAAGACCTGAGCGGCGAGTAGCCCAACGCGCTTGTTGCCGTCGACGAACGGGTGGTTCGCGACGATGTGAAATAGATACGCGGCAGCCATCGCGAATATGCCGTCGTGCGCGTACGTGCCTCCGAACGAAGCCTGTGGCTGGGCCACCGCGGACTCCAAGAGGCCTCGATCACGCAGCCCTGTGCCGCCGCCGAAGCGATCGAGTTGGCGCTCGTGCAGCGCGAGCACCACCTCGACCGTGAGAAACTCGATCTCGGCGTGCGCGTCGCTCACTTGGCGAGCTTCCGGTACGTCTCCTCGTGTGCGTCCATCAGCCGATCCGCAGCGGCGACCGCGCGGTCCATCAAGGGCGCCTTTCTCACCGGGCGGATGATGAGTGCTTCACCGTCGGTCTTGATCTCGAGAGGAGTGTCCTTGGTGATGTCGAGCAACTCCAAGATCGGGCGCTCGATGATGAGGCCCAGGCTATTGCCGACTGCAGAGAGCTTCTTCACCATCATGGGCAACCTCGTTCGTACGAGCGTAATACGTACAGTATAACCTCTCGGCCATGCTCTGGCCAGGCCGACCGATCGACGCCCTCCGCGAGGAGGTTCCGAGGCAGGCACTTTCCCACATTGTTTTGATGAGTTGCGTCGTTGCTCTCGACACACGACCCGCGTGTTCTTCATGCGCGCCGTCGCCGCCCTCTCCAGAGGCGCGCGACGTGAAGCGGGCCCATCCTGGTGGGCTCGGGGCCGTGGGTCCCGAGCCATTCCCTCGAGCTCAAAACTCGACCTTGGCCCCGATCTGCACCCAGCGCGGCCCGTTGGGGCGCGCGCCGAAGGGACGCCGCGAGGCGAGCGCCTGGTCGTCGAATAGATTGCGTGCTTGCAGGTAGAAGCGCAGCAACAACGGATCGCGCAATTGATAGTGCAGCCCGGCGTCGAAGCTGAGCTGCGCGTCGGTGGTCAGCGACTCGGCGAGCGGCGTCGAGCCCGCTTCTTCGCGCATCTGCGAGATGTAGCTGGCCGAGACGTAAGCGCCGATCGGATCGAGCTCCAGCGCCGCGTTCACGCGCCCTTCGTGGCGCGGGACGTAGGGCATCTCGTCGCCCTTGGACACATCGCCGAAGATCGGGTCATCGGACTCGAAGCTCTCCAGGAACTCCGTGAGCGTGAGCGTGTAGGCGGCGCTGAGCGGGAAGCGCGCCGGACCGAGCTCCAGCTCGTGCTCCAGGAAGGCCTCGAGGCCGTAGATGCGCGCATGACCGGCCTCGAACTGGCGATCGAGCTGGTCGTCGACGCAGCCGGAGGAGAACGTGCAGACGTCGGTCAGGTTCGAGTAGTCGTTGTAGTAGCCGATCAGCTCGGCGCGCTGGCGCGGCCGCTGGTAGCGCACGCCGGCTTCGTAGTTCACGCTGATCTCGGGCCCGATCTGTGGATCGGAGCCCGGCGGGGGCGGGCTCATGCCCCGGTACACGCCCGCCAGCACCCCGAAGCCCTCCGCCAGCGCCAGGTAGCTGCCCAGGCCCGGCAGGAACACCTGCACGGAGCTGCCGCTCCGCGTGCCGGCGATCTTGTCCTCGAGCGTGGAGCGGATCAGCTCCACGCGCAGACCCGGCGTCAGCGTCCAGGGTCCCCAGCTGAGCGCGTCCAGCGCGTGGAAGGCGAGCGCGTCGCTGTGGGCCTCGTTGAACGCGGTCACGATCGTCGGGCTGCCCTCCGGCACCAGCTGGCCGCCGTAGAGCAGGAAGGCATCCTCCGAGTGGCGGCGATCGATCCGGTCGTCGTGCAGCCGCAGGCCGTATTCGATGCGGTGCGTGACGGGCCCCGTCACGGCCTGGAGCTTGAAGCGGCTCTCGATGCCCTGGGAGACGAAGTCGCGCTCGTTGGGCCCGATGTACAGCGCCTCGGAGGGAGAAGTGGAGTCGGCCTCCCCCGCGAGCAGCGCTCTGTAGATGGAGTTCTGCGGCGTGTCCGCGTTGCTCAGCACGTCGAACAGCTCCGCGCCGCGGAAGTGGTTCACCTTGCGCCAGATGCGATGAAAGTCGTGGCGATACAAGTTGCTGGTGATCGAGAAGCTGGGCGTCGGATCGATGCGATGGGTCAGCACCACACTGGTGTGATGCCAGCGCATGCGGTCCTGGGCGGATGCC
>JAICTU010000130.1 GCA_025936205.1 Polyangiaceae bacterium
ATGGTCTGGAGGGCTCGTGACGGTGCTCGCCCGGCGACGCCAGGAGGGCCCTCCAGGCGTCGAGCTGTGCCATCCGGGGCCGAGCCCATCATCTGTTTAGAGGACTGGTCAACGAGCGCTCGCTGACGCAATTTGCTCGTCACGAGCGCCCACTTGTCGCCGAGTACCCAGCCGAAGCCAGCCGATCTTGCCCGCGCACGCCTGCTGGAGAGGCTGCGCGCCCTCGTCGTGTGCCTGTCGTTCGCGCTGGTGTGCGCTCCGTCCGGCCCCGCGAGTGAGCTGAGCTGGTCCGGTCGAGCCGTGGCGACGTTCGTGGCGGCGGCCTGCCGGGCGTCGTTGGCGTCCGGAACGACCGCGGCCGAGGCGCGCCAACGCGCCCCGCGGGCGACCGCCTCCGGGTTCGGTTCGATCGCTGCACCGAGGCGGGCAGGGCCCCTCGAGCAGCCAAGCGCGCGAGCGAGCCGTGAACGCGCACCCGGGTTTGACGGGCGGCGTCTGTATCTCGAGCAGCGCGCACTGCTCTGCTGAAAGAAGTCCGGGAGCGCCGCCGTCGCCGTCTCACGCCCATTCACGTCGCCGTGAACAGCGGCGTGTGTCAGGCGGAGTTGCAGCGCGAATCTGCATCGCCGCGTCGTTCGCCGGTTATGGCCGGCCTCGGCGCGACGTGAACGCGCGCGCCAGGAGCCGCGGGAAAGGTCCGTGCGCCAGCGGCGTGGGGAGAGGGGGGTAAACAACGTTTTGCGTCGAGCATCGCGAGATCATTCATGTCGTGCACTGCACCCAGCGCTGTCGGGGAAAGCATCGGCTTGTCCCCACGGCATCAGCAGACCTGCGTCTGCTTGCTCGAAGGGAAGAGCGAAAAAGAGGCGGCAGAGTGCCTGGGCGTGAGCCCAGCCACGCTCCATCAATACGTCACCGCGCTGTACCGGTACTTCGGTGTCAGCAGCCGCGCGCAGTTGCTGGCGCGCGCGCTGCAACAGCTGGAGCCCAGGTACCTGGACGTGATCCTGAGCGCCACGCAGTCGGGCCCGGCTCTGCTGTCGCCTCGGCTCCAGGCAACGCTCGTGTGTCTGCTGGAAGGAGACAGCGAGAAGAGGGTGGCGGAGCGGCTCGGCTCGAGTCCGACCACCATCCACCAGTATGTCAGCGCGCTCTACCGCCGCTTTGGCGTGGCGAGCCGAGCTCAACTGCTGGCGCAGGTCCTGCGCCGAGTGAACGCCGGCGGCGGAGAGCAGTTGCTCGAACGGCTGCTGGGGGGCCGCGCGCATGCGCATCCTTGACGTCCTTTCACGCATCTGGCGCATCCCCGAGCTGCGCCGGCGCCTGCTGTTTTCGCTCGGCGTGCTGGCGATCTACCGGCTGGGAGTGTTCATCACCGTCCCCGGGGTGGACCGCAGCGCGATGCAGCAGGTGATGCACGACGAGGGGGGCCTGCTGGGCATGTTCAACTTGTTCTCCGGCGGCGCATTGGCGCAGCTCTCGATCTTCGCACTCGGGATCAGTCCGTACATCACCGCCAGCATCCTGCTTCAAGTGCTGGGCCTGCTCAGTCGGCAGGTCGAGGAGCTGCGCAAAGAGGGCGAGTCCGGACGCCGCAAGCTGGAGCAATGGACGCGCTACGGCACGATCGGGATTTCGGCGGTGCAGGCGCTGACGCTGGCGTCCTGGCTCGAAGGTCTGAACGCCGAGGTGGGGGGTGCGCGTTTTGCGGATGTGGTGAGCGAGCCCGGCTGGCGCTTCCGCTTGCTCACGGTGCTGACGCTGACCACCGGCACGGCGCTCGTCATGTGGCTCGGCGAACAAGCCACCGAGCGCGGCATCGGCAACGGTACGTCGCTCATCATCTTCTCCAGCATCGTGAGCGGCATTCCGCGGGCCATCGCCAACTACTTCGCCGCCAATGCCGGGCAGCTGCAGCCCTTGAATTTGCTGGCGCTCGGCGCTGTCGTGATCGCTTGCATCGCGGTCGTCGTGAGCTTCGAACGGGCGCAGCGGCGCATCCCGATCCAGTATGCGCGCCGCCAGCTCGGCCGTCGCAGCTATGGCGTAGCGGCAGCGCACTTGCCCTTGAAGGTGAACATGGCCAGCATGATTCCGCCCATCTTCGCGTCCAGCCTGCTGACGACCTTGCCACAGCTGCTCTCGAACGTGCTGCCGTTCATGGCCCATTTCAGCGGCGTCCTGAACCGCGGCGACTGGGTGTTCAACACACTGTTTGCGGGACTGACGATCTTCTTCGCCTTCTTTTACACGTCCGTCACGTTCCAGCCGGTGGAAGTGGCGGACCAGCTCAAGAAGCAACAAGCCAACATTCCGGGGCTACGCCCGGGGCGCCAGACGGCAGAATACATCGACGGCGTGGCCAGTCGCATCACCGTCGGCGGTGCGCTGTACATCGCGGCCATCTGCGTTGTGCCCTCGCTGCTGGCACAAGCCTTCCGTGTGCCGTTTCAGTTCGGGGGTTCGAGCCTGATGATCGTCGTCGGGGTGGCGCTGGAGACGGTCAGCCAGATCGAAGCGCACCTGATCACGCACAGCTACGCCGACCTCGACGGACCGCAGGCGCGGCATCTCTCCGGGCGGAGAGCAGCTTGACGTGAGGTCAGGGATAGTCCGGGTCGATCGCTGCGTCGTCGTTGTTCGCGTCGACGAGCAGCGCGTCGGCGCACTCGCCCCAGTGCGAATCCACGCAGCGTTGCTCGCCCACGAAGCAGGGCTGCAGGCCGTCGTGCGCGGGCAGATACACGCGGCACTCCTGGCTGCTACCAGGAGTGCAGCTGCCGCCGGCGACGGCGTCGCGCTCGTCCGCCGTGCTGGAGTCGTAGTTGCGCAGGTTCGAGTTATCGAGCCGAGCACCGGTACCGTCCGCCGGCGCCGGAGCGGGCGGGGGATGATCATCGCCGCCGCAACCGGTACCCAGCACAGCCAGCAGCGCCAGCAGCCGGGGTAGCCGGCGCCAAACGGATCGCCCCTGCGCGGAACGGTGTCGCGCTTCGCGACGAAGGGGGCTCAAACAGTCGATCATCACCAGCTCACTGGAGAGACCGGCTTTTTCGAGCACTCCTTGAATTGCCGGGCAACGGGGGTGAGCGCGTCCTTTCGGAACGCTCACCCCTCCGGACTCACTCCTCGGGAATCGTAAAGCTCTTGATGAACGTCGGCGGCTCACCCTTGAACGGGGCGATCTTCGCGCGACGGAACACCATCTTCACGCAGCTGCCGGTCAGCGTGTCCCGGAACTTCGCCGTCAGGATCTCGACCGACTGCACTTCGCCTTCGTTCGAGTAGATGACGCGCGCCTTGCCCTCTCCCGACGGGCCACCCCGCGGGCGGCACGAGGAAGCGAGCTTGGCGGAGTTTCCGAGCGCAGTGGCCGCCGCTTCGTTGACCGCGGAGCTCGCGGGGCCCTGGGCTTCGCCCTTGGCCTCCTTGGCGGGCTTCGGCTCCTTGGCGACGACCGGCTCCTTCGCTTCCTTCGGCTCCTTGACGACGGAAGCCACGTGCGGCTCCGCCTTCGCCTCATGCGCGGCGCTCTTCGAGCGCTTGGACGCCGAGCTCAACTTGCTCGACTTTTCCCGGGCGGGCTTGGTGGCGACGGCATCGCTGACGTCGGCCTTCTCCGCCTTCTCGCTGGAGGGCTTGGCCTCGTCTGCCTTCGTCTCCTTGGCGCTCTTGCCTTCGGCCACGAACGCCGAAGCCGACGAATCTTCGTACTTGGCCAGGCGGGCCTGGTTCACCTCGCCCGCGGGCGCGTCCGCCTTGGCGGTGGCCTCGGGCTGGGTCGCCGCGGCAGCCGGCGCTGGATCCGCCAGCTTGGGCTCGTCCGCCTTGGGCGCCTCAGCCTTGGGCGCTTCCGGTGTAGCAGCGGCGGCTGCCGCACGCGACGGTTCGGGCGAAGGCGTGGCGGACGCCACGGTCTCCGTCGGAGCCGCTACGCTGGACGTGCCACGGGCGGCGAGCACGGCGCTGCCGAGCCCGACCAGACCCACGAGCCCTGCCACGAGCCACAGGCCGCTGCTGCGGCGCGGGCGCATGGCCCGCGCGATCGCTGCCGGGGGCATCGAAGGCGGGCGTGCCACCGGCGGCGCAGGCACCGAGCGCACCGCGGGCGCGCGCGTCGAAACCTGCCGCGGACCGGTGCGTGCCGAGGGACGCGACTCCAGCGGCGGCGGTACCGACGGCATGGGCGGCACCGGATCCATGGGCATGGGGGCCATGCCGGGAAGCTCCGAGAGATCCGCGCTGCCCGTCCACATGCGGGTCGGGTCGTCGTCGGCCTCCTCGAACTGAGAGAGCTGCCCGTAGCCGGGTTGTGCAAACGTCCCGGACTGCGTGAACTGCTCGAAGTTCCCGAGCGCTTGCCAGCCCGAGGTACCTGGGGGCCACAGCGGCGTGCGCACGGTGAGCTGGCCCGCAGCAAAAGCCTGCGCGATCTGCTCGACGGTCATGTTCTGCACGCGATTGCCGCCGACGGCCACGCGCCACGGCTCATTCGCTGCGACCGAAGACGCCGCGAGCTGTCCCGCTGAAACTGCCCTTCTGTCGCTCATTTACTTACCTCCGCCCCCCATATCGATAACAGCACGAGTCGGCTATTTCGGCAAACGCTGTTCCATGATGACGCGCGTTTGTCGGATCGATCTCGCACATGACCTTTCCATTATAGCGAAACGGCGGGCAGGGGGGCCCCCGTAGCCACCCTTTCGGGCTTTCGCCTGCAACTACAGCCTCAGCACTCAACTACAGCGAGAGCCGCATTTTTCGCGTCAGATCTGTACGATCGAGCGCAGTCTGCGCGTTCAAAGCCGGGCCAGCAGCCCGAGCTCTTCCAAAAAGATGCGCACCGTCTGGCGCTGCATCGCAATGCGTCGTGCTTCTTCGAAACCCATCCACGTTTCCACGCAGACGCCGACGCAGCCGACGCGATCGACGATCACCTCCGTCGAGGAGGTCGCCACCGGATAATAGTGCGGCGCCCAGAGCTCGTAGGGAGACTGCTTGGTCTCGTTCAGGCGATCGACGACGAGCTGGATGATGCCCGGCATCGGATTGACCCCGTAGACGATGGTCTGCCCGAAGGACGCCGGGATCGCCGGATGATAGCGCTTCCAGCTCTCGTGCAGCGTCATCACCAGCGCCGGCCGCTCGAGCTCGACCAGGTCCATGAAGCGGCGAGCCAGGCGTTGTTCGAGCGCGGCCGAGCTGGCGTCGCCCGGAAAACAGCGATTCATGTCCAGCCCGCCCGGCGCCATGCGCTGCCGCACGCGGTACGCGCCCGGATTCATCACAGGCACGATCAGCAAGCGCCCGCTCTCGGGCCGAATCCCTTCTTCCAGCAATTCGCTCAGCGCATGGACACCGGCGATCTCATCGCCGTGAATGCCCGCCTGCACCAGGGCCGTCGGGCCGGGCTTGCGACCCTCCAGAACGTGAACGTTGATCGTGGGATGCAGCTGATAGACGCCGGGCTGCCACTTCTCCATGGCTCGCATCCTGCTCGATTTGCTGGCCTTAGCAAGGCCCTCCAGGTGCCCGGACCGACCAGTGGGTCGTGAGATCGGTACCCCTGGGTGGATCGGGACCAACATTGACAGGTCGGGGAATCCGATTGTAACCGTGCCGGCCCGCGCCCTTCGATCGGAACCCGTGAGCGACAAGTCCCTCGTCATCGTCGAGTCACCGGCCAAAGCAAAGACCATCGCGGCCTTTCTGGGTCCGGACTTCATCGTGGAGTCCTCCATTGGCCACATTCGCGACTTGCCGCGTCGCGCCAGTGACGTTCCACCCAAGTACAAAAAAGAGGCCTGGGCCCGGCTCGGGGTCGATGTCGATGCGGATTTCAAGCCGCTCTACATCATCGACGCCGACAAGCGCGACCACATCAAGAAGCTGAAGTCGCTGCTCTCGGAGGCCGACCGGCTCTATCTCGCAACCGACGAGGATCGCGAAGGAGAGTCGATCGCCTGGCACTTGCTCGAGGTGTTGCAGCCGAAAGTGCCCGTGCTGCGCATGGCCTTTCACGAGATCACGAAGAAGGCCATCCAGGCCGCGATCCAGAGTCCGCGCGACATCGACCAGCGCCTGGTCAACGCGCAGGAAGCACGGCGCATCCTGGACCGCCTGTACGGCTACGAAGTCTCGCCGGTGCTGTGGAAGAAGGTCATGCCGAAGCTCTCGGCGGGCCGTGTCCAGAGCGTGTCGACGCGCATGGTGGTCGAGCGCGAGATCGCGCGCATGCGCTTCGTGCTGGCCAAGTACTGGGACGTCGACGGCACCTTCGCCACCGCAGACGGCAGCCAGTTCCAGGCCTCGCTGGTCGGGATCGACGGGCGCAAGATCGCGACCGGCAAGGACTTTGACGAAGACGGCAAGCTGACCCGCCAGGATGCGTTCGTGCTCGGCGAGCAGCAGGCCAAGGCCTTCGCCGAGGCGCTGCCCGCGTCGGCCTTCCAGGTCGCGTCCGTCGAGCAGAAGCCCAACCGGCGCAGCCCGCCGCCGCCGTTCATGACCTCCACGCTGCAGCAGGAGGCCAGCCGCAAGCTGCGCTTCTCCTCGGCGCGCACCATGCGCGCGGCGCAGGATCTGTATGAAGCGGGGCACATCACGTACATGCGTACGGACAGCACGACGCTGTCGGACACCGCGCTGACCGCCGCGCGCAACCTGATCCAGGAGCTGTACGGCAAGGAATACCTGCCGCCGCAGCCGCGAGCCTACGCCAACAAGGTCAAGAACGCGCAGGAAGCGCACGAAGCGATCCGCCCTGCGGGGGACGCTTTCCGGCATCCCTCGGACGTGGCGAAAGAGGTGGGCGGCGATCAGGCCAAGCTCTACGAGCTGATCTGGAAGCGCACCGTCGCTTGCCAGATGGAAGACTCGCGTGGCCAGAGCGTGAAGCTCTCGATCAAGACCAGCGCCAACGGACAGGAGCTGGAGTTCGCGGTCACCGGCAACACCATCACCTTCCCCGGCTTCTTGCGCGCCTACGTGGAAGGCAGCGACGATCCCTCGCAGGAGCTCGAGCAACGCGAGCGTCCGCTTCCGCCCGTGACCGAGGGCCAGAAGCTCACGGGCAGCGACTTCGAACCCAAGCCGCACGAGACGCAGCCGCCCGCGCGCTACACCGAAGCCTCGCTGGTCAAGCGCCTGGAAGAGCTGGGGGTCGGCCGCCCCTCGACCTACGCGTCCATCCTGTCGACGATCAAAGATCGTGGCTACGTCTGGACCAAGGGCTCAGCGCTGGTGCCCTCGTTCAAGGCCTTCGCCGTCGTCCAGCTGCTGGAGAAGCATTTCTCCGACCTGGTCGATTACGCCTTCACCGCGCGCATGGAGGACGAGCTGGACGCGATCGCCGAGGGGCGAGAAGACGCGGTACCCTGGCTCAAGCGCTTCTACTTCGGTGACGAGGCGGCGCCCGCCAAGAACAAGAAGCCGGCGCCGACTTCTTCCGGCGGCAATTCCTCCACGGGCAACCTGAGCGTTGGTTTGCGCACCCTGGTCGCGGAGCGCCTGAACGAGATCGACGCGCGCGCCATCAACTCGTTGCCGCTCGGCAAGGATGAGCAGGACCGCGACATCATCATCCGCGTGGGGCGCTACGGTCCTTATCTACAGCGCCAGGACGACACGGCGTCGCTGCCGGAAGATCTGCCGCCGGACGAGGTCACGCTGGAGAAGGCCATCCAGCTGCTGGAGGCGCCCAGTGGCGATCGCTTGCTCGGCACGGAGCCGGAGTCGGGCTTGCCCGTGTACGTGCGCACCGGTCGCTTCGGCGCCTATGTGCAGCTGGGTGAGGCCGGGGGCAAGGAGAAGCCGCGCACGGGCTCGCTGCTCAAGACGATGACCCCCGCGAGCATGACGCTCGAGGACGCGCTCAAGATGCTCTCGCTGCCGCGCGTGGTCGGTGAGCACCCCGAGAGCCACGAGCCGATCACGGCTCAGCTCGGCCGCTACGGCCCATACATCATTTGCGGCAAGGACAGTCGCAGCGTCGAGAAGGAAGAAGAAGTCTTCACCATCACGCTGGAGCAGGCGCTCGCGCTCCTGGCCCAACCGAAGACCCGCGGCCGCCGCAAGGCTGCCGAACCGATCAAGACGCTGGGCAAAGACGAGTTCTCCGGCGGCGAGATCACGCTGCGCGAAGGTCGCTTCGGCTACTACGTGACCGACGGCGAGACCAACGCCTCGCTCTCCAAGGGCGATTCGATCGAGACCATCGAGAACGCGCGCGCGCAGGAGTTGCTGCACAACCGTCGCGAGCGCGGCCCGGTCACCAAGAAGAAGGCCAAGAAGAAGGCAGCCGGCAAGGCGGCAAAGGCCGAAAAGCCCTCGAAGAAGGCCAGCGCGAAAGCCGGCGAGGCGAACGACGAGGCCGACGAGCTCGACGAGCTCGACGCGGACGAAACCCCAGCGCCGGCGCGCAAGTCGGCGGCTCCCAAGGGCAAGAAGGCGCCCACCAAGAAGCTCGCGAGCAAGAAGGCGCCCGCCAAGAAAGCGGCGCCGAAGAACAACTCCAGCCGCGAGCGAGCGAGCGAGCCTGCCGAAGGTGGGCGGCGTTCGGCGCCTCCCGGCAAGAAGAAGCCTGCTGCCGGCAAATCGGGCTCGCGCAGCAAGTCGCTGGACTGAACAGGAACCGAGGGGGGGCCGGGCCTGCGCTGGGCGCCCCTGTTCGACACCTCGGGGCCCTCAGCGGCTCCCAGCGTCGCTCGAGTTGCCCGGTTTCGCACCGCTGGTGTTCTCGGCGTTGCCCTGAACGTCGGCTCGGTGGGCCTATCCTGGGGTCGGAGGGGGCCGCGCGGGCCGAGCCCTACCGATCGTCCGCAGTCGTTGCCCGAGGGTCCGGAGTGGCCGGGCCGCTACTGAAACGCCGCGCGCTGGCTGGCAACATGGGCTGGATGACGGAGCCGATGAGCCTGGCGGAGGCGGACGCGCTGGCCCTGCGCAGAATTCTGCAGGGCACGGCGACCGAGACGGGGGAAGGTTTTTTCCGCGCCCTGGTCGAGAATCTGGCGGGCGCGCTGGGCACCTACGGCGCGTGGGTGACCGAGTACTTGCCGGACTCGCGGCGGCTGCGTGCGCTGGCGTTCTGGCTCGGCGGCAGATGGGTGGAGCACTTCGAGCAGGGAATCGACGGCACGCCTTGCGAGGCCGTGGTCGATGGGCGGCGTCTCGTGCACCTGCCGGAGCGGATCCTGGAGCTCTATCCGCACGAGGTAGGGCTGCAGCGCGTGGGCGCCGTCAGCTACATGGGCGTGCCGCTCGAGGATCTCGACGGCTCGGTGCTGGGCCATCTCGCGGTGCTCGATCGCAAGCCGATGCCGCACCGCGAGCAGCAGCTGGCGCTGTTCGAGATCTTCGCGGCGCGCGCCGCCGCCGAGCTGCGCCGGCTGCGCGCCGAGCGCGAGCGGCGCGAAGGCGAAGCGGAGCTGCGCGGACTGGTGGAGAGCGCCTGTGACGCGATCCTGCAGCTGGACAGCGACCTGTGCGTCGTACTGCTGAATCCCTCCGCCGAGCGGACCTTCGAGCTGTCGGGCGAGGCGCGCGGCACGCCCTTGCGGCGCCTGCTGGGCGTCGAGGGCGCGGAGCGGGTCACGGCGCTGGCGCGCGAGCTCGTGAGCCGGCCCGCAGCCGGGCGCTGCGCGCCCTTTCGCGGCGAACTGTGGGGGCAGACGGCCTCCGGCACGACCTTCCCCGCCGAGGCGACGCTGTCCAGCTTCGAGCTGAAGGGCAGGCACCACTTCACGCTGATCCTGCGCAACGTGAAGGAGCGGGTGCAGGCGGAGCGCACCATCGTCGCGCTGGCGACGGAGGCCGAGTGTCTGCGCGCGGAGCTGCGCGATCTGGGCAGTGGCGGTGAGATCATCGGCCAGTCGGAGAGCCTCGCCAGCGTGCTCGCCGAGCTGCAGCAGGTCGCGCCCGCGCCCACGACCGTGCTCCTGGTGGGAGAGACAGGCACCGGCAAGGAGCTGTTTGCGCGCGCGCTGCACGCCGCGAGCGACCGGCGCGATCGGCCGCTGGTCAAGGTGAACTGCGCGGCGATTCCGGCGGCGCTGATCGAGAGCGAGTTCTTCGGGCACGAGCGCGGGGCCTTCACCGGCGCGACCAGCAAGCGCGACGGGCGCTTCGCGCTCGCCGACGGCGGTACGATCTTCCTGGACGAGGTCGGCGAGCTGCCGCTGGAGCTGCAGGGCAAGCTGCTGCGCGTGCTGCAAGAGGGAGAGTTCGAGCCGGTGGGCAGCTCGCGCACGCGCAAGGTCGACGTGCGGGTGGTGGCGGCCACGCACCGCGACCTGTTCCGCGCCAGCGCGGAGGGCCGGTTCCGCGAGGATCTGTACTACCGCTTGAGCGTGTTCCCGATCACGCTGCCGCCGCTCCGCGAGCGCGGCGCCGACATCGATCTGCTCGCCCGCGAGTTCGCGTGCCGGTTTGCGGCGCGCATGGGGCGGCAGCTCCGGCCATTGTCCGCGGAGCAGCTGGCGCGGCTGCGGGCGTATCACTGGCCGGGCAACGTGCGCGAGCTCGCCAACGTGATCGAGCGCGCCGTGATCACGGCACGGGATGGTGTGCTGCAGCTGGATCGGGCGCTGCCCGCGGCGCGGCGCGAAGCGCTGCCAGAGGTCGTCCGGGCGCGGCCCGCGCTGCCGCCGAGCGTCGAGGGATTCGGAGCACTGCTCACCGCAGCCGATCTGGTGCGGCTGGAGCGCGAGAACCTGGAGCGTGCTCTGGAGCTGTCGGGCGGGCAGGTCGCCGGGGAGAACGGCGCTGCGCGCCGGCTGGGCATGGCGCCCTCGACGCTGAGCTCGCGCCTGACGGCGCTCGGCATGCGGCGCCCGAGCTGATCCTCGAGCGCGACGCGAGATCCCGCGACGCAGGGCGCGAGGCGCGAGATCTCGCGCTGCCCGCGAGCTCCGGTAGCGCGGCGAGCGCAGGATCCTCGCGCATTTCGCCCGGTGGGGGGGGCTGCTCGAGCCTGGCACGCGGCGTGCGATAGCGGGCACACAACCGCCGCACGGGCCGCGCACGGAGCGCGCTCACTCTCGGCGTGAGGAGCTACCCATGGATTCCCCGTTCAATGCCGATTCGTCGCGCTACGCTCAGGCTCTGCGCAACTCCAAGCGCATCAGCTGGGACATCGATCTCGATGTCCTGCGCGGGCGCCAGTTCGATTTCGATCAGCACTTCTTGCCCGCCGGGCTCTCGGGGCTGCGCGCTCTGCCCTTCCTGGAGCGCAATGATGGGCGCCTGCTCAGCCAGATCCAGGGCAGGACCTACGCCAACGTGTTCGGCCTGGTCGAACGCTTCATCAACGCCAAGGTGCTGGAGCTGAGCCGCGAGCACTCGCTCGGCGATCAGATCGCGCTGGAGGCGCTGGTGCGCTTCAGCAGCGAGGAGCTGAAACACCAGGAGCTGTTCCGGCGGCTGGAGCAGCTGATCGCGACCGGGATGCCGGAGGGCTATCGCTTCCTGCTGCAGCCCGACGAGGTGGCGCGAGCGGTGCTGGGCAAGTCCACCTGGTCCGTGCTGGCGCTCACCTGCCACATCGAGCTGTTCACGCAGACCCACTATCGCGAGAGCATCTCGCCGGATCCCGAGCTCTCGCCGCTGTACAAGGACGTCTTTCTCCATCACTGGAAGGAGGAAGCGCAGCACGCCATCCTGGATGAGCTGGAGTGGCTACGCGAGGATCGGCGGCTCGACCCAGCGCAGCGCGACGCCGCGGTCGATGACTTCATCGCCCTGGTGGGAGCCGTCGACGGGCTATTGCAGCTGCAGGCGCCGGCGGACGTGGAGTACTTCCTCGACTGCTGCAGCGGCGAGTACGGCAGCGCCGAGATCGAGCAACTCGGCGCCGCGGTGCTGGGCGCGTATCGCTGGCAATACATCGTCTCCGGCGCGAAGCACCCGCGCTTTGGCGAGCTGCTGAGCCGGCTCACTACCCCCGAGCAGGGCGAGCGCATCGGGCGCGCGCTCGTACCGTTGTTCGCGTCCACCCGATCCTTCAGCGGCTGACCTCGAGCGAAGAACAAGGAGAGATTGAGAAATGGCAACCAGCTGTCCCGTGGGTTTCAATGTCGAACGGCTACGCGAGCACGTGCGCTCGATGTACGATCGCCTGGCGCGCGATCCCGAAGGCGAGTTTCATTTTCACCGCGGCCCTGCCTATGCCGCCGAGCGCCTGCGCTACGACGCGGACGAACTGGCGCTGCTGCCGGCGAAGTGCACCGAGCGCTTCGCGGGCGTCGGCAATCCGCTGCGCATCGGGCCGATCCACCCCGGCGAGACCGTGCTGGACCACGCCTGCGGCGCCGGTCTCGATCTGCTGCTCGCCGCGCGCCGGACCGGCAGCACGGGCCGCGCGATCGGCGTGGACATGACGCCGGCCATGCGCGAGCGAGCCAGCGCGGCGGCGCGCGCTGCGGGCCTCGAGGATGTGGTCGAGATCCACTCCGGGCTGTTCGAGGACTTGCCGCTGCCGAGCGCCAGCGTCGACGTCGTGATCTCGAACGGCGTGGTCAATCTGGCGCCGGACAAGCTGCGCGTGTTCCGCGAGATCGCGCGGGTGCTGCGCCCCGGCGGGCGCTTGTACCTGGCCGATGTGGTGGTACGGCGCGAGCTGAAGCTGGAGGTTCGCTCCAATCCGGACCTGTGGGCCGCCTGCATCGGCGGCGCGCTGCCCGAGCCGGAGTTGATCGAGATCGCTGCCCTGGTCGGGCTCCAGGGCGGGTGCATCCTGGAGAGCTTCGACTGCTTCGCCGCCACCGAGGTCAGCACGCGCGTCGCCCTCGACCTGGACGTGCACGCCGTGAACTTCCTCGCGGTCAAACCGGCTGCGGCCTAGACGCGCGGCCGCGCGCTCTGTCGCGCTGATTTTTCTGCCGGCGAAGCGCGTCTCGCGGTGCTGATGGGTGCGGCGCCGCGAGACGCCCGCGGCCGTGCGCTCCATACTGGAGGGCGGGGGTGCCGGGTGTTCGACGAGGACTTCATGATCGTGGGCTCGGGCTTCGGCGGCAGCGTCGCCGGCTTGCGCCTCGTCGAGAAGGGCTACCGAGTGCGGATGCTGGAGCAGGGGCGCGAGATCCCGATCCAGGAGTTGCCGCGCAGCAACTGGGAGCTGAAGCGTTGGCTCTGGCTGCCGCTGCTCGGCTTTCAGGGGCTGTTCCAGATGAGCGTGTTCCGGCACATGACCGTCGTCTCGGGCGTCGGGGTCGGAGGCGGTTCGTTGACGTACGGGGCGGCGCTGCCGACGCCGCCCGCCGCGTTCTTTCAGGCGGGCAACTGGGCTGGGCTCGCCGATTGGGCCACGGAGCTCGCTCCGCACTACGCGGAGGCACGCCGCATGCTGGGCGTCACCAAGAGCGCGTTCGCCGGCGAGGCCGATCGCGCGCTGGCGGAGGTCGCGCGCCGCCGCGGCGAGCCGGAGCGCTTCCAGGCCAACGACGTGGGCATCTTCTTCGGTGAACCCGGCAAGCCCGTGCCCGATCCATTCTTCGGCGGCGCGGGCCCCGAGCGATCGGGCTGCCGGGGTTGTGGTGGCTGCATGCTCGGCTGCCGCTTCGGTGCCAAGAATACCCTCGACCGCAACTACCTGCACCTGGCGCGGGCTCGTGGCTTGAAGCTGGAGAGCGACACGCAGGTCACGGCGGTACGCGCGCTGCCTGGAGGCGGCTACCGGGTGGAGGCGCTGCAGGGCAGGGGTTGGTCCCGGCGCTCGCGCAGCTGGACCGCGCGCAACGTCGTGCTCGCGGCGGGCGTGCTCGGCACGGTGGACCTGCTGCTGCGCATGCGCGCCGACCCCGCCGGGCTGCCGAAGCTCTCCGAGCACGTGGGCCGCCACGTGCGCACCAACTCGGAGTCGTTCATCGGGGTCGTGACGCGCCGCCCGGAGGCCGATCTGTCGCGCGGGGTCGCGATCGGCAGCATCTATCACTGCGGCCCGAACGAACACGTGCAGCCGGTGCGATATCCGGACGGGTCCGGCTTTTTTCGCCTGATGATGTTGCCGCACGTGCCCGGCGAGGGCTCGCTGGAGCGCTTGCTGCGCTTGCTGCTCGTGCTCTTGCTGCATCCGCTGCAGGTGCTGCGCGCCTTCACCGTGCGCAACATGGCGCGCAAGATGTCGATCCTGATGTACATGCGCACGGAGGAGGGCACCTTGCGCTTCGAGCGCGGCTGGCTGGGGCGCCTCGCCACGAAGCGTGAAGAAGGCGCTGTGCCCGTCGCCTCGTTCCCGGCCGCCACCGAGCTCGCGCGGCAGGCGAGTGAGGTGCTGGATGGCTTTCCCATGGCCATGGTGCAGGAAACGCTGTTCAACATCCCGACCACCGCGCACGTGCTCGGCGGCGCCGTGATGGGCAGGGACAGCGGCAGCGGTGTGGTCGACGCGAGTCAGCGCGTCTTCGGCTATGAGGGGCTGTACATCATGGATGGCTCGGCGGTCTCGTCGAACCCCGGCGTCAACCCTTCCCTCACCATCACGGCCATGGCGGAGCGCGCCACGTCGCTCATCCCGCGCGCCGCGACGAGCGGCGTGACCTAACCCGGGCAGTCCTGCTAGGGTGCGCCGCTCCGTCATGCAGGCGCGTGGAAAGGGCTGGGTTCTCTGGCTGGCTTGCCTCTGGCTCGCCGCCGGCCCCGCGCGCGCGGACGACGTGGCGGACGAGGCCGACGTGGAGTTCAACCTCGGCGCCGAGCGCTACGAGCGCCAGGACTACGCGGCGGCCCTGGCGCATTTTCTGGCCTCGAACCGCCTGGCGATGAATCGCAACGTGCTGTTCAACATCGCGCTCACCTACGAGAAGCTGGCGCAACTTCCGGAGGCCTACCGCTACTACGCGCGCTCGCTGGAGGGTGAGACGGACGCGGCGGCCCTCGCGCGCATCCGCGCGGCGCTGGCACGGCTCGCTCCCCGCGTGCCTTTGTTGCACATCGTGACGGAGCCGCCCGGCGCCCATCTGTACATTGATCGCCGCGACCTGGGCGAGCGCGGGACGGCCCCGCAGACCATGGCCCTCGGCGCCGGCAGCCACCGCGTCTTCGCCGAGCTCACGGGCTACCGCCTGGCGCAGAGCGAGCCGGTGGAGCTCCGCGCCGGCGCCGAACAGACGGTGTCGCTGCGGCTCGAGCGGATCGTCGGCACCATCCGCGTCTCGGGCTCTGCGGGCGCGGCCGTACATCTGGATGTCGACGACTCCACTCTGTCGTGTTCGGCCCCGTGCGACACTCCGGCGGCTCCCGGACAGCACACGCTGATCGTCTCCAAGCCGGGCTACCGCACCGCGCGCGTGCCGATCACCGTCGAGGCCGATCAGATCGCGTCGCTGGCTGTGGATCTGCAGCCGGAGAGCGGCTGGCTGGTGGTGAAGGTCGACGAGACGGGCGCCACGCTGGAGCTGGATGGGGTGGTGCGCGGCGCCGTTCCGGCCAGCTTTGAGGTGCCCGTCGGCGAGCATCGCATGCGGGTGAGCCTGCGCGGCTTTCAGGGCGTCGAGCAGCCGATCGCGATTCGCGCCAACGAGCAGACGTCCGTCGAGCTGAAGCTGCTCCCGGAGGACGTGGTGGAGGCCGCCTCCCGCTTGCAGAAGCGCGCGGAGGAGGCGCCGGCCTCGATCTCGCTGATCGGTACCCAGGAGCTGCGCGGCCTGCGCGCCCCGACCCTGGCGGAGGCGGTGCGTGGCACGCGCGGCGTGTATCTGACGGATGACCGGGGTTACACCTCGATCGGCGTGCGCGGACTGGCGTTGCCCGGCTCGTACGGCAAGCGCGTGCTGGTGACGCTGGACGGCATGCCCACCAACGACAACTGGAGCTGGTCCTCCTTCTGCGGCTTCGACCTGCGCACCGATCTCGACGATATCGAGCGCATCGAGATCGTGCGTGGTCCGGGCTCGGTGCTCTACGGCACCAGCGCCTTCACGGGCGTGATCAACCTGGTGACGCGCGGGCGCGCCGCGCCGGACGGCGTGGAGACGGGGGTGTCCGCGGCATCGGATGGCGTGTTCCGGGCGCGCGCGCGGCTGACGCGCCACTTCGACGCCACGAGCGGTGTCTGGACCTCGATCGCCGCCGGCGTCAGCGAGGGCCGCGACTTTTTCTTTCCGGAGTACGTGCCCGACGGACCGCCCGAGATCGCGGGTCGCTCCCATGGCCTGGACGGCGCGCGCTTCGCGACGCTGAATGGGCGTGCCTGGTGGCGCGACCTGAGCGTCGCCTGGTGGCTCAACACCCACCTGAAGCACTTGCCGACGGGCCAATACGAAGCGCTGTTCGGCGACGGCCGCGCGCGCCAGTCGGATACGCGCGGCTTCGTCGAGGCGCGTTTCGAGCCGCGCCTCAGCGCCACTGTCACCTCGCTCACGCGCCTGCACGCCAACCTGTACGCCTATCGCGGCTACGTCCCGTTCGCGCCGGACGATGATGGCCTGGACACCACGCACTTCGATGGCTTCTGGTTTGGCGCCGAGCAGCGCTTCGTGTTCGCTCCGTCGCCGGTCTTCAATGCCAACGTGGGCAGCGAGGTGCAGGCCTTTCCGCTCGCCCACGCTCGGGAGGGTTCGGAGCTGAAGGGGCAATACCTCGATGACCGGCAGAAGCTGCTGCTGGCCGCCGTGTACGCCGACCTGGAGCTGCGCCCGATGCCGGTGCTCGAGCTCTCCGCCGGCGCGCGTTTCGACTATTACTCGAGCTCCGGCGCCTCGCTCAACCCGCGCCTGGCGCTGATCGCGCAGCCCTATGCGGGCGGCAACCTCAAGCTGATGTTCGGCAAGGCCTTCATCGCCCCGAGCGTGAGCGAGTCCCGGTATTCCTACTACGATCTGCTGAGCAACCCCGATCTGAGGCCCGAGGATCTGTACTCGGCAGAAATCGAGTGGAGCCATCGCCTGAGTCCGTTCGTGGTGGCGACGCTCGCGGGCTACGCCAACTACGTGCGAGACCTGATCTCGCTGGAGAAGCTGCCGAAGAACGCCGACGGCGTGGTGCTGAACCAGTATCAGAACGCTCGCACCCCGATCGGCACGCTGGGGGCGGAGCTGGAGCTGCGCCGCGAATGGAAGAGCGGCTGGATGCTCGCGGCCTCCGCATCGCTCCAGCGCTCCGCCTTTCTGCGCTCTAGCCAGCTCGGCGATCTGCTGAGGCTGAAGCCCGCTCCGGACTTTCGCGAGTTGCCCAATGCGCCCACCTGGCTCGGCTCGCTGCAGGGCGCAGCGCCGCTGCTCGCGCGCACGCTGCGGGTCATGAGCCGCATCTCCTTCGAAGGGGCGCGCCATGATCGCAACTTCGCCGTCAGCGATCCGCAGCAAACGCATACCCAGGGCGCATTGCTCTGGGACTTCGTGCTCTCGGGCAACGAGGAGCGGCTCGGGCTCGACTATGCGCTCGGCGTGTACAACGCGCTCGACTCGCAGGCGGAGGTCCCCGTGAGCAGCGAGTTCCGGCAGCTCACCATCCCCATCACCGGTCGATCGCTGCTCGCGTCGGCCCAGCTGAGCTTCTGATGGCGCGCCGATCGCTGGAGCTCCGCTGCAGGCCGCTGCTCGTCTTGCCCGTCTTGCTCGTCCCGGCGGCGTACGGCTGCAGCGAATACGGCGATCGTATCTATTCGGCACACCCGTACCGCGCTGGCCGTGGTTGCCTGGAGCATTCGCTGGCGATCGGCGTCGTGCAGGCGGGGCAGCTGCCTGCCAACTGCCCCGGGCAGTGCTTGTTGCTCGAGGAAACACTCTACGTATCGAACGTGTGCTCGCCCACCCCGCTGCGTGCCGAGCCCGTCGATCCGGCGAAGTCCTCCGCCTGTGCTGAGGCGCTCGGGCTGCTCGACTCCCGGAGCTGGTGTGAGCCGCCCGACGCGGGCGCGAGCGCGGATGCCGCGCCGCTGGACCAATTGCCGTAGTCCGGCGCTGCCTTTCGCCGAGTGGCGCCGGCCGGGCCTGGCGAGCATTTTCGCACTTGGCTAAGCTGGACTCATGCAACCGGCCCCGCAGCCAGGGAGCGTGCTCGCCGAAAGGTATCGGCTGGTGCGCCCGCTCGCGCGCGGAGGAATGGGCGCGGTCTGGCTCGCCGAACATCTGACCCTGAACCTGCAGGTGGCAGTCAAGGTCATCGACCCGCAGGTCGCCGACTTTCCCAACGCCGTGCCGCGCTTTCTGCGCGAGGCGCGCGCGCTGGCCGCACTGCGCAGTCCTTACATCGTTCAGGTCAGCGACTTTGGTTCCGAGGACGAGCTGGTCTACCTGGTGATGGAGCTGCTGGAGGGCAGGACGCTCGGGCAGCGCCTGAAGGTGGAAGGCAAGCTCTCGCCTGCGGAGACGCTGCGCGTCCTGCGCGACGTCTGCAAGGCCATGAGCCACGCTCACGAGCGCGGCATCATCCATCGCGACCTGAAGCCGGAGAACATCTTCCTGTGCGATCAGAGCCGCGAGCACGTGACCAAGGTGATCGACTTCGGCATCGCCAAGCCCACGGCGAGCGACGCGCGGGCGGAGGGCAACACGGAGACGGGCGCGGGCGCATTTCTGGGCACGCCCAGCTACATGAGCCCCGAGCAGTGCCGGGGTCTGCGCCAGATCGATGCGCGCACCGACCTGTGGGCGCTCGGCGCCATCGCTCACGAGTGCCTGACGGGCAAGCGGCTGTTTGCTGGTGAGCTGGTCGGCGATCTGGTGGTGCGCATCTGCACCGGCGAGCTGCCCCTGCAATCCACCGCCGCGCTGCTGCCTGCCGGCTTCGAGGGCTGGCTGCGCAAGGCGATGGCGCCGCTTCCGGAGCAGCGCTTTGGATCGGCAGCGGAGCTGTTCGAAGCGCTGACGACCGTGCTGGATGGTGCGGCCGCGCCGTCGCGCTCCGTCGACTCGGCGGAGACCATCTCCAGCCTGGCTCCGCCGGCGCCGGTGTCGAGCGTCTCGAGTAACAGCGTGTCTCCGCTCACCCGCGTGTCGCCCTCGTCGCCGGCGGCGGGGCGGCGCGCGGCGGTTCTGCTCGCGGCCGGCGCGATCGCGCTCGTCAGCGCGCTCGTCGCAGTGCTCGGCAAGCGCGTGCCTGACACCGCGGTAGCGACCGCTCCCGGTCCGGCAACGGCCGGGCAGGGCAGCGGGGACGCCGGAGCTCTCGCTGCCCCTCCGCCGGCGCAGCCCGCGCAGCCGGAGGCCGCAGCGCCGGCACCGCCGCCGTCAGCATCGCAGCCCGCCTTCCAGCCCGCGGCAGTCCAGCGCCATGCGG
>JAICTU010000620.1 GCA_025936205.1 Polyangiaceae bacterium
CCGGGAGAAGAAGAAGATCGCCAGGGTGAGCCGTTCGTGGGCCCCGCGGGGCAGCTGCTGGATCGAATGATCGGGGCCATGCAGCTCGCCCGCGACGAGGTGTACGTGTGCAACATCGTCAAGTGCAGGCCTCCGCGCAATCGCAAGCCCGAACCGGACGAGATGCATCAGTGCCGGCCCTTTCTCGAGGAGCAACTCGAGCTGCTGCAGCCGCGCGTGATCGTGGCCCTCGGCGCGACCGCGGTCCAGGGGTTGCTCGGCACGACCGAGGGCATCACGCGCCTGCGCGGGCAGTGGAAGCTGTACCGCGGCCGAGTGCCGGTGATGCCGACGTTTCACCCCGCCTATCTGCTGCGACAGCCGCAAGCCAAGCGCGAGGTCTGGGCTGACCTGCGCGAAGTGTTGCGTCACATCGGGCGCCCTCTCCAGTAGCGGGCGCTCCGGGTCAGCGCGCTTCGAGCGAAGGCGCGCGCAAAACTGGAGCCGCCTGGCAGAGCTAGCCAGGCGCTTCTAGCCAGGCGCTCCCAGGTATCAGTGCCCGGTGGCCGTCAGCCAGCGCTCGGCGTCGAGTGCCGCCATGCAGCCCGTGCCTGCCGCCGTGACTGCCTGACGGTAGGTCCAGTCCGCGACGTCACCCGCAGCGAAAACGCCTTCGACGCTCGTCTGGGTGCTGCCCGGCTTGACGCGCAGATAGCCGTTCGAGTGCGTGTCCAGTTGGCCCTTGAACAGATCGACCATGGGCGTGTGCCCGATCGCCACGAACAGTGCCGCGCAGTCGATCTTCTTCTCCCGGCCGCTGTGCAGGTCTTTCACCCGCAGTCCCGTCACCTTGCCGAGCGCCGGATCCATCACCTCTTCGACGACGTGGCTGCGCAGGATTTCGATCTTCGGATTCTCGAACACGCGCTTCTGCATCGCCTGCGACGCGCGGAACTCGTCGCGCCGGTGGATGAGCGTTACGTGGCTGCACAAGCCTGCGAGGTAGCTCGCCTCTTCCATGGCGGTGTCCCCGCCGCCGACCACCACCACGTCGCGATTGCGAAATAGCGCGCCGTCACAGACGGCGCAGGCGCTCACGCCGCGGTTCTTCAAGGCGTCTTCGCTGTCCAGGCCCAGGTAGTTCGCGCGCGCACCAGTGGCAATGATCAGGCTCTGCGCGAGATGCAGCTCGTTCTCGTCCTCACCGACCCAGAGCTTGAACGGCCGCTCGGAAAGGTCCACCCGCTGCACGTCCGCGGTGATGAAGCGCGTGCCTTGATGCTCTGCCTGCTGCCGGAAGAGCTCCATCATTTCCTGGCCGGTGACGCCCTTGGGGAACCCCGGGTAGTTCTCGACGTCGGTCGTGAACATGAGCTGACCGCCCGGCACCAGGCCGCCCGCGTTGAAGCCTTCTACGCAAAGAGGTTGGAGGTTCGCTCGCGCCGCGTAGATGGCCGCCGTCAAACCGGCAGGGCCTGAGCCCACGATCACGACTTTGTGCAGGGGTGCTGCCATGTTGATGGAGGCTTTCTACTGCCTGGATCCCGCTGGATCGAGGCCAATATGCGAGCCGAACACCGAAAAAACGTGCGGCTCGCTCAGCGCGCTGTCAATCCCGGACGGGTTTGGCTTTGAGCGCCGCGTGACCCTGCTTGACGTAGGCGCTGAAGTGCACTCGCTGCACCCCGTGTTCGCGCATCAGCTTGTCGCGGGTCTTGAACAGTGTTTGCGTGAAACGCTCGAAGGTGAAGCCCTCCACGGCTTCCCCGCAGTCCTGCTTCAGCTTGACAAAGTCATGGTAGACCTGCGTCCACTCGGGCTCGAGCTCCGTGCTCCCGTTGACCGCGGCGTCTCCCGTACCGTGCAGCGTGGCAACGTCGGGCGGAGACGGCGCGAGCGCAACCGCCGCCCCCGTCCCGGGAAAGGTTTCCTGGACGAGAGGGTCTTGCCCACCGCGCGCGCGGCGCGGCGGGATGGCTCCGCGCGCGGCGGCCGGAGCCGAAAAATCGAAGCCACCACCAGCGACCGCCACCTGCCCATATTGCTGTGGAGCTGCCACCTGCGCGGAAGCAGCCGCCACCGGTGCCATTGCGCTGGCAGGCGGTACGGAACCGGGCACCCCGAAGGCCGCCATGGGCGGGGATGAGGCGGGCGCGGCGTCCCCGAAAATCTGATCGAACCCGACGGCCACAGCGCCGTCGTCACCGATCGAAGAACGCGGCGCGCGATCGAGCGCCAGGTTCAAGTCCAGCGCGAGCTGGCGGAACGGACCGCGCATTCGGTCCACGGTGAGCTGGCTGATGGAGCCGCTCGAGAGCGCTTTGATCTGCTTCTTGAACGCGCCCAGGGGCAGGTTGTACTCGATGAACATCAGGCCCATGCCGATACCGATCGCGGCCACGGCGATCGCGAGCAAGAGCGCGCTGTTCACCGCTTCCTTGTCCTTCGCGTCCGCCTGCTTCAGCACGCCGCGGATGCCTTGCACGCGCGGTGCCTGGCGCGCGACGGCGTAACCGGCGCCCAGCCGCCAGGCTTCGCCCGGCAGCCGCGCATACACCACGGCCAGTCCGTCGGCAAACGGGTGCACGTCCGTGCGGCCCTTGTCGCGGTAGTCGGCGTCCTTGTCGAGCGACGGCAAGTCGGTCACCACCTGATCGAGCCCGCTGCGATCGAACGTACTGGGCGCCCCCAGCGCGACACGACGGCCGCCGGCGTAGAACGCGACGGCCGCGCCGGTGCGCTCGGACAACTCCGCTGCGAAGCGATCGTCCACGACCCGCGCGCCCACGATCGCTCCCGCGGGCAGCTGGCCCAGTTCGAACTCGACCGGGCGCGCCGCGATCCGGTAGACGCGATCGAGCACCAGCGTGTCGTCGCGCACATAGCCGTGCAACGCGTCGGCCACGACTGGATAGCCGCCAAGCTCGAACTCGGGATCGTTCGCCTGGTCGAAACCGATCGAGGCCACGACCTCGCCCGACTGCGAAACGGCAAAGATGGCGTCAAAGGCTTCGTCCTTCGGTAGCTCCTGCGCGATCTTGGCCAGCGTGCTCTTCAGCTGCCGGCGCGTGCCAGCGTCGATGTCCTCGGCTCGCTCCGCGCGATTGGCGCTGGCCAGCGCCTTGGCGACGGCGTCGTTGCCGGCGAAGCGAATCAGCTGAGCCGCCGCTTCTCGTGCGGAGTTCTTGAGGTACCAGGAGACGATGCGGCTGTCGGCGGACAAGCCTTCAGCAGCCAGTCGCACACCCAGACGGTCGTGCATGCTGACCGCGAGATAGGCCACCAGCGCCACCGCGCTGAGCGACAATCCGAGCAGACCAACCCAAAAGCGAGAGGCGATCATCAGGGATTGTTGTCCTCGACCGGATCCTTGGTTGCGACCACCAGCGGCCGCCCGCTGACATCCACATCGCGTCGCTCGACGGTCACCTGGAGCGGCTTGCCCACTGCTTCACCTGCGAAGTAGGCCTGCACCGTGTACTGGCCCGGCTCGTCAACGTTGAGCGTGAACTTCCCATCGGAAGCGGGAAAGGCCGTCGCGGCGACGTTGGCCTCAGCGATGACCCACATGTTCAGGCTCGGCGTGAGCTCATCGCGAATTTCGTAGCGGCCCGCCTCGAGCGCGGTCCAGCGCCGAGTTGCGCCCTTGGTCATGGTGGACGGCGCCAGGCTCGTGAAGCCGACTCCGAACAGCCGATGATCGAAAGGATCGGAGTTCTTGAAACGCAGCTCCGTTCCCGGGGCCACCACCAAGGTCACGGGCGTCGTCCGACCGCCGGAAACGCGTACGCTGATCGGCTTCGCCGCGCCCGCAGCGCCCGTCCCGACCGCGACGATACAGATCTCTTTGGAGATCGCCGGGAACAATTTGCGCATGCCCGCGGGCACGGTCGTGACCGGCTCGCGAAAGGAATATCCGTGGTGATCGGGATCCTTCGCAGCAACCCAGATCGGATTCCTCAGATGTTCAAAACCGACGAGCCGACCACGAATGTTCGCAGCGTCCGCGGACTGCACCGAGAGAGCACACGTCAGCCCTGCCAGCGCTCCGAGCCGCAGGGCGGTACTCCGCACGCGTCTCCCGGCAAGCTTACATCTGAGGATCATGATGGCGGCGATATTGCACACGATATCGGATAGACGGCCACTGCTAAAGCAACGCTTAGCCACACAACCTCGAGGCCGACGACATCGCTCGGGTGAACGACGGGGCTGGCCACCATGTAGTCTCCCCGGAGCCATCTCGGTTCGCGCCGAGCTGTCCACGCGCTCGCGCGCGGGGTCGAAGTCTGGCGCGAACCTCCCGAGCCCGTCGATCCAGCCCCCCAAAAAAGGAGCGGGCCGGCGCGAGGCCGACCCACTCGAGGCGGTTCCTTACCGCATGAGCCGAAGGTGATAACCGTACAATGAACCCCTAGCTTCGCTAGGTGGGACTCTCAATCTCGGCTTCTGGCTTCCCGGTGAAAAGTATCCGGGCCTAGCACTCCACCTGCTCTCGAGTCCCTGGTTCGATCGTGTCAGGGATCCATTGAGCGCACCGTTCGAACTCCGCAGAGGGAACTCACACAACAAACTAACCTGCTTCGCGCGCGCGTCAACGGTCA
>JAICTU010000228.1 GCA_025936205.1 Polyangiaceae bacterium
GGCTCGGACAGGCGCAGAGCTCGCTGCAGCACGGCGCTCGGAATGGCGAGCAGCGCACTCTCGGCCTGCTCCAGCGTGTCACGGGAGTAGCCGGACAGAGGCGCCGCCTCGCCACGCCCCAGCCCGTTCTGATCGACGAGCTCGACGATCAGACTGCTGCGCGAGTGCCATTGCTGACGAGCGTTGCGCAGCGGAGCTGCCAACTCGAACTGCTGCCGGATGCAACGCAGCGCGGGCTCAGCCGGCGGCATGGCTGCAGGGCTGCAGGGCACTCGGCTGCAGGGCACTCGGCTGCAGGGTACAGGTTGCGGGGTGTGCCGGCAGGAGGCTGCCGTGCGCGGCTTCGCCCGCGTTCGAGCGCGCCCCCAGGAGCAGCGAGGCGCTCAGCAGCACGCCGAAACACAGCAGCAGGCGCGCTGTATGCGCCAGCACACCATTCAGCGCCGGGCCTACTTCGCGCCGGATACGGCGCGATAGGTCGACCGCGAGCGGCAACGAAAGCCACGGCAACAGGGCCCAGAGCGCGAGCTGACCTCGCCAGAGGAGCCACAGAGGCAGGGCATACGCCAGCCCGAGGAGCACATGGTACTCGGCAATGCCGAAGCGGACACCGAAGCGCACGGGGAGCGTGCGCTTGTTCGCCAGCACGTCGGTCGCGACGTCCCGCACATTGTTGACGACCAGAATGGCCGTCGTCAGACAGCCCACGGGGACGGCGCTGGCCCAGGCGAGCTCCGTCACGTGCCCGAGCTGCACGAAGGTCGTGCCCGCCACGGCCACCAGGCAAAAGAAGACAAACACGGCGACGTCGCCGAGCCCATGGTAACCGAGCGGGTAGGGGCCCGCGGTATAGGCGACCGCACCGGCGATGCTGGCGAGACCGATCGCGATCAGCACGGGGCCGGCCACGCTCACCAGGTAGACGCCCACCAGCAGCGCGAGCGCGAGCACCAGCCAGAGCGCGCGCCGCATCGAGCGCGCGCTGATCCACCCCGCCTGCACGGCTCGCACGGGCCCGAGCCGCGCCGCGGTGTCGGCGCCTTTCTCGAAATCGAACACGTCGTTGGCGAAGTTGGCCGCGATCTGCAGCAGCAGCGCACCCCCGAGCGCCGCGGCTGCGGGTCCGAGAGCAAAGCGCCCGGCCGCGCCCGCACAAGCGCAGCCCACCAGCACCGGAGTTGCGGCCGCAGGCAGGGTCTTGGGACGCAACGCCAGCCACCAGCGGGTGAAGGCGCTCAGCTGGGGCTCGAGCGAGGACGCGGTCGAAACCGAGGCAGACTGGATGGAATTCAAAGCTGGACCTCGAGCGCCCTGGTTAGCACACGCATCACCCGTTCGGGGGCCTCCAGCAGCAGGTTGTGGCCAGCTTCCGGCACGATCTCCAGCTGCACTGGCGCGGTCGCCGCCAGCCGCTGGCCAATGGCGCTGAATTTCCTGTCCAACGCACCGACGAGGAGTTGCAGCCGCAGCGGCTGGACGTGCAGCACGCCTCGCAAGTCCGGCATTCGCCCCAGACCGAGCACGCGCAAGGATTGTTGCAGCCCGGCGGCAGAGTGGCTGCGCCGGATCCCGGCCTGCTGCGCGAGCTCGGCCTGGGACAGCTGCCCCTGTGTCTCGAACAACGGCTGAGACTGCCACGCGCGCAGAAATCCGGCAGTGCCCTCGCGCTCGAGCAGCTGGCACCAGCGCTCGTCGCTGCCCACTCGGGCAGCCCGCTCCGCCTCGTTCGACAGGCCCGGATGCACTCCGATCAGCGTCGCCCCGGCGAACAAGCAGGCGTGCCGAGCGAGCAAGCCGAGCGCGAGGCGTGCTCCCAGGGAGTACCCACACAGGTGAGCCCCCGCCAAGCCTGCGTTGCGGATCTGCCGCGCCAGCCGATCCACTTCCTGCTCGAAACTGCGTGACACCGGCTGCGAGCAGGAGCCGTGCCCGAGCAGCGGCGGAGACAGCACACGCAGGCGCGGCCAGCGTCGCCACAGCGACGCGACAAGCGCGTCGAAGCTCGCTGGTGAGCCGGTGAAGCCGTGCAGCAGCACCAGCCCGGTCATGATGCAGGAAAGACTCGCTCCCACTCGGCAGCGAGCTCGCCGGCGAGCTGCTGCAGTCGCCGGGCGGCGCTGTCGGGCTCCACCACGACCTCCACCAGGCAGACTTCCGGGCGCGCGTACGCGTCGTGCAGCGCTTCGACCAGCTCGGCCCGCGTCTGTGCGCGACGATATGCGAGACCGTACAGCTCCGCAGCGTGGCGCAGCTCGAGCTCGTGCGGGGTGGTCCAGAAGTGCTGATCCGCGCCCGCCTGCTTGGCCATGGGCAGCTGGTCGAAGATGCGGCCGCCCGCGTTGTTGATCACCACCAGCACGACTGGATGCGGCTCCCGTGCCCCCTGCGTCCGCTCGGGGCGGGCCGCCCAGAGCGAGCCCACGTCATGTAGGAAGCTGATGTCACCGCAGAGCAGGCTGATGGGAGCCCGCGCGATGCTCGCCGAGCCGAGGGTCCCTGCCACGAGGCCGTCGATGCCGCTTGCGCCACGCTGGCTGAGCACGCAAATCGAGCGTGCACTGGCCCCGGCATAACGATCCACGAGACGAGGAGGCAGGCTGTTGCCGAGCATCAAGATCGACCCCGACGGCAACGCCTCGCAAAATGCCTGCACGGCTTCGGGCTCGCCGAAGGATCGCTCGAGCCGGGCCGAGACCAGCTGGCGCGCCCGCGTGTTGGCTTCGCGCCAGAGGCGCCGCTCGGGAGTCTGCTCGGGCGGCGCATGCGCCTCGAGGGCTTCACACAACGAGCGCAGCAGCTCGGCCGGGCGGGCGCGCACGATCCGCGCCGACTGGTGAGCGGGGTCGGGCCAGCCCTGCTCGGCGCAGATCCAGAGCTCGCGTTGCTCCGAGCTCTCCAGCAGGCGACCGAGATTCGTCGAGAGCGGCATGCCGCCGATCTGCAACAGGAAGTCCGGTGTTGCTCGCTGCAGCAGCGGCGTGCTGGCCAGCAGCCACTCGTAGCTATCGCAGATCAGCGCGCCTGGGGCCTCGGCATCGAGCCCGAAGCGCAGCTGACTGACGCTCTCGGGACACACGATGGCCCCACTCGCTCTGGCGAAACGCGAGACGAGCTCCGGGCTCGGGCTCTCGGCGGGGGACAGCGTGCCACACACCAGTAGCGGGCAGCGGCTCGCGCGCAACCGCTCGACCAGCTCATCGACGTCCGCGCGCAGGGGCGGCGCGGGTGGTGCGGGCCGCCAGCGAACGACCGTGCGCCGCGTGGCGCTCGCTCCGGCGCCGGGGCTAGGGGAGCCGCGTTCGCCGAGCGCCGGTTCGAGCGGCTTCTTCGCCCGGAAATTCAGGTGCACGGGGCCCCGCGGGGGCTCCAGCGTCTCCGCTACCGCTTGCCAGGCGATGCGCTCCAGCGCGCGCGTGGCAGCGCGGTCGCTGACGGGGGTACCGAGCTCGTGATAGCCCGCGTAGCCACCGAACAGGCGCGCTTGGTCTATGGTCTGCTGAGCACCGCATTGCTGCAGCTCGAAAGGCCGGTCGGCGCTCAGGACCAGCATCGGTATGCCGCTCAGGCGGGCCTCGATCAGCGCCGGGAAGTAATGGCTCGGCGCACTGCCAGAGGTGCAGATCAGCAGGCTCGGTGCGCCGGACAGACGCGCTTGTCCGAGCGCGAAAAAGCCCGCGCTGCGCTCATCGATGAGCGCGTGGCGGCGTAGCGCCGGATTGCGGCAGGCAGCCCAGACCAGCGGCGTCGAGCGCGAGCCCGGGCTGATGATGACATCCCGAACACCGGCCTCGGCCAGTGTCGCCAGCAACCGCTCCGCCCAGTCGCTCTGCGCGGCGGACACGGTTTAGGGCCTGGCTCGCAGGGAGCTCAGCACGGGCGCCAGCTTCCACGTCGTCTCGGCGTATTCGGCCGCCGCGACCGAGCCCCTCACGATGCCACACCCCGCGTACAGGCGCGCCTGCTGCGAGCGCACCAAGCCGGAACGCAGGGCCACGTTGAACTCCCCGTCGCCGAACGCGTCGCACCAGCCCACCGGGCCCGCGTACCAGCCGCGATCGAACGGCTCGTGCCGGGCAATCCAGTCGAGCGAGGCCGCCGTGGGTACCCCGCCCACCGCGGGCGTCGGATGCAGCCGCTCGACGAGCTCGAGCACGTGTGTTTCGGCGCGCAGCGTGCCCTGGATGGGCGTACGCAGGTGCAACAGATGCTTGAGTCGGCGCACTCCGGGACGGCCCGGCAGCTGCACTTGCTCGCAGACCGGGTCGAGCGCGCGCTGAATGGCAGACACCACCAGCTCGTGCTCCTCCAGCTCCTTCAAATTGGCCTCGAGCTGACGCTCCGGACTGTCCGCGCCCGCCTCGATACTGCCCGCGAGGGCCTCGGTCTCCAGCGAGCGCGCACGCTTGCGCACCAGGCGCTCGGGGGTGGCACCGAGAAAGGCGCTCGCGCCCCAGCGGAACAGAAAGCGCTGGCACTCGGGCGCTTGCTCGGCGAGCGCGCTGACGGTGGCCACCGGATCGATGCCACGCGCAAAGTCGAGCAGCACCTCGCGCGCCGCTACCACCTTTTGCAGCGAGCCCGCGCTGATCGCCGCCACGGCGGCGTCCACGCGTTGGCGGAACTCGTCCGCGTTCGCTTGCTCGCGAGCGGGCGCGGCGGGCTGGCCCGGATCGAGCACCGGTTGTTCCAGCACGGCCTCGTAGACGTGCTCGAGCAGTTGCACGTGCTCGCTCGCCGCGCCTCGATCCAGCTCCGAGCGCTCGATCGCCAGCGCGAGCACCGCGCGGCCACGTTCGATGCCGTAGGTGATCCGCGGCAGCACCAAGCGCGCGGCGCCGAAGTCAGACCACGCAGATTCGCTCTCCGCACGCGCGCTGAACGCGAAGCCGCCAAACAGGCGCGGCGCCTCCAGCGCACCGCGGACGACGCCGGGCGCGCGGATCCGCGACCAGAGCTCCGCCGTACGTCGCCGCACCTCGGCAAAGCGCCGCGGCCCCCGTCCCGACACGCTCTGCGCCACCCCGATGCCGGCAAACTGCGGCCCGTCCGGGGCGCTCCACAGGACACAATCCTGGTCGGGGAAGCGCTGCAACAGCGCTTCTGGCGACGCCGCGGGAGCTTCGATCTGTACCCAGACGAAATCAGCTGGCTCGGCGGGGCTCTGCGCGCGAGCCGCCTCCAGGCAGCCACGCAGCGAGTCGCTCGTTCGTCCAGCGCTGCGCCCGGCGTGCGGGGGCTCCGCGCATGAAAAATCGCGAGAGGCCGGCGATTGAGTCATGTGGCGGGCGTTCCGACGTACAAATGGCAGACGCCAAACGTCAATGGCTGGGCCGCGAGCACGCGCAGCCCAGCTTGCTCCATCAGCTTCGCGAACTCTCCAGGAGGCGGAAATGCCTCGATCGAGCGCTGCAGATAGCGGTACTCGCGCGCACCCGAAAGCAAGGCGCCGAGCCACGGCACCACGGTATGCACGTGCCAGCGCGCCAGCGGCCCCAGCAAACCACCGCGAGGCTCGGAGAGCTCCAGAATCGCGACGCGCCCGCCGGGCCGCGTGACGCGACGTAGCTCCGCCAGCGCGCGGGGGCGATCGGGCACGTTTCGAATGCCGAAGGCCATGCTCACGCCGTCGAAGCTGCACGACTCGAGGCCGTCGAGGCGCTCGGCATCACCACGCCGGAGCTCGACCCGGTCGGCGAGGCCCGCGGCTTTGACCTTGTCTCGACCGATGCGCAGCATCTCCGCCGATGGATCGAGCCCGAGCACGCTCGCCCCAGGCGAGCTGCGCGCGATCAGGATCGCCAGATCGGCGGTGCCCGTCGCGTGATCCAGCACCCGCGCACCCAGGGGTAGCTCCAGACGCCGCACCAGCTCGCGCCGCCAGCGCTGGTCGATACCGAGCGAGAGCAGGCGGTTGAGCAGATCATAGCGCGGCGCGATGGCATCGAACATTTCGCCTGAGCCCCCGCGGGGCTCTGCGGTTACGGGCGGCGCTGCGTCAGCAAGTTCCTTCATTTTGGCGATCTTCGAGGGGGCGTTCCGCCGGCGAGTCGAATAGAGCTGTGGCCGCAAACCGTCAAGAAGGGCCGCAACCTGAACCGCGGACCGACGCCGGAAAGGTGCTTCTTCAGCCGGGGGGTCGGGAAACGTTGCTCAATCGATCACCGAAAACGGTGCTTCCACGAAACGAGCGCCCGCGGCCTCCCATATGAACAGCTTGTGCGCCGTGACGCTCCCGTGGTCGACGGCAGTCACGAGATAGGCGAGGTCGTATGCCGGCTCACGGGTGCCACCCAACGTCATGCTCGCGGCATCCTCGGCGCTGAAGTAGGCACCGCAATCGAGGTGCGAGTGAAAGAACACTTTCACGGGGCGCTGCTGGTCACGTCCAGCGTCGATGGCGCGCTCGAACTTCCGACCATTGATCTTGAAGTATTCGCGGCCCGTGCGCGGGTGACCTTCTGGATCCGCAGCGTGGTACTTGTTGGCCATATTCTCGAGCTCCACCGCGGCGTCGCACAGCAGCGGCTGCCCCGACGGGCCCTCGAGATACCCGCAGGCCTCCTCGTCGCGCGCGTAGGCGTCCTTCCCGGCTTGCTCCACTCGAGACAATGCAGCTCGTGTGATTTGGACTCCACCCTGAGTCCAGGCGGGCTTGCTCACCACGTGTACCTCCGCTCCCATTTCATCGGTGCAAAGTAACGATCGCCGCGATCACAGGCGATCGCGACGACACAGCCCTCGCGCTTCTCGCGCTGCAAGCGCCGGGCGATCTCCAGCGCTCCGAACACGTTGGCGCCCGTGGAATGCCCCACGTGCAAGCCCTCTTCCGCGCCCAGGCGCTCGGTCATCTCCCAACCTTGCTCGGTGCCCACCGGCAAGATCTCGTCGGGCACGTGGGAGTCGTAAATCGCAGGCTGAATGCTGGAGGCCATGTGCTTGAGGCCCTCCAAGCCGTGCAGCGCTTCCGCCGGCTCGACCGCGACGCAATACACTTTGCGCGAGTGTTCGTGCAGCCGCCGGGTGGTGCCCATCGCAGTGCCGCTGGTACCCAGGCCAGCCACGAAGTGCGTGATGCGGTCGCCGAACGCATCGAGGATCTCCTGCCCCGTACCGCGGTAGTGGGCGAGGGGGTTCTCCGGATTCGAGTATTGATCGCAGTAGAAATACTTGTCCGGGTTCTCTTGAACGAGCTTGCGCACGAGCACGATCGCTCCGTCGGAGCCCTCCATCGGGCTCGAGTAAGTGAGCTTGGTGCCGAAGGCCTGGGTGATGTCCTTGCGAGCGCGCGTCACATTCGCGGGCATCACCAGCTCGACTCGAAATCCCAGCGCCGCGCCGATCAACGAATAGGCGACCCCGGTGTTGCCGCTGGTCGCATCGATCAGGATCTTGTCGTCGGAGAGCGCACCCGTGGCGAGCGCATTGCGAACCATGGACAGGGCGGGGCGATCCTTGACGGATCCCCCCGGGTTGGCGAACTCCAGCTTGAGATAGATCTCCACGCCGGGAACTTCGCGCCCGATGCGATCGAGACGTACCGCCGGCGTATTGCCGATCGCGTCGATCACCGAGGACAGGCGGCGAGAGCGGCGCAGCAGAGTCGACATGGCTAAACCTTCATCCTCGTTTCGCGGCCAGCGCGGCTCGAATGCGAGCCAGGGCGCTCCAAGCTCCACGGGCCACTCCGAGCGGGCCGCCGAATTGAAAGTGCGCCGCCCAGGGAAAGTCCAGTGCGGATTGCTCTGCGCCCACGCTCACCTGTTGCCCTCCGAGCCCGTTGCCTCCGACCTGTATGACAGTGACCTGTTCCACGCCTGCCCGCCGCAAATAGTCGAGCTCCAGCTCGACATCAGCGTGAGGGGCGATCGCCAAGCGCTGCCGCTCGAGCAGGAGTTGCCCCTCGGGGCCGACCTCTGGGAGCCGCCGCTGGCGCGTGTAACGGTCTTCGAAGGGAAGCATCAGCCGCCGGCGATCGCGGGGATGATGCTCAGCTCCGCACCAGCCTGGAGCGGCGTGTCCAGCCCTTCGAGGAAGCGCACGTCCTCGTCGCCGAGGTACACATTGACGAAGCGGCGGATCCCCTTCTCGTCGAGCAGCCGATCCTTCATGCCTGGATGCTTCTGCTCCAGGTTCTCGATCACTGCACGCACAGTGCCGCCCTCGGCGGAAACTTGCTCCTGACCCTTGGTCAAACTGCGCAGGGGGGTGGGGATTCGAACGGTTACGGCCATGACTGTCTCCTTGCTTGCCTGAGTTGAAGTCTCGAGCGAACTCCATCTGGGGTGCCTGCTTCGGCTACGCCAGGGCGCCCGCCTCTGTCACGTAGCGCCCCTCTTCGATCTCGCGGATGCTCGGTTGGCTGCCACAGAGCGGGCAATCCGAGCGAGGGCTGACGGGCACGGGGCGCAACGTGTCCGTCTTGCCATCGAGAGTCCAGAGCTCACTGCGCCGACCACCGGTGCTCAAGCTCCGGAGGCACAGCTCCGCCATCAGTGCGCCCACGATACCAACGACCGGCCCCATGACACCGGCCGAGTCGCAGTTGGCTTGCGGCTCACTGGGCACGTCTTCGAACAGGCAGCGGTAACAGGGCTGTCCCCCAGCTGCCACACTCCACGCCGTTCCGACCCAGCGCAGACCCGCGCCGTGGACCACGGGACGACCTTCGAGATGACAAGCATCGGCGGTCAGAAACTTTGTAGCGAAATTGTCCGCTCCTTCGATCACCAGGTCGACACCGCGCGCGAGCTCGCGCGCGTTCTCGGGCAAGAAGCGACTGCGCACCAGCTCGATGCGCGTCCCCGAGCGGCTCGCCAAGGGTCCGAGCGCTCGTTCCGCAGCACTCAACTTGTCCGCGCCGACATCATCCGGGCTGTACAAGATCTGGCGGTGAAGATTGCCTTCATCCACCTGATCATCGTCACAGAGTTGCAGCACGCCGACGCCGGCGCGCACCAGCGCCAGCGCCGCCGGACAACCCAGCCCTCCCAGTCCGATCAGCAGGACGCGCCAAGCGGCCGCGGAGTTCTCGGACCGCTCGGGAGAGATCAGGCCCTCATGAGCCAAAGTACTCATCCAGGCTGAAGTAGCGCTCCCCGGTGTCCGGCAGCACCACCACCACGTTGCCATCGCTCGGCAACTCGCGCGCCACCGCCGCAGCGACGTGCACCGCTCCACCCGAGCTGATGCCGAGCAATAGACCCAGGTTCTGCGCCAGCGCCTGCTTGGCGCGATAAGCGCTTTCGTCGCTCACCGTTCGCACCTCGTGCGGTACGTCGGGCTCGTAGTTGCGCGGCACGAACCCCGCCGCCCAGCCCTGAATCTTGGTCGGGCCGCGCTCGCCGCGCGAAATGGTGGCGCAAGACTCCGCCTCCACCGCGATGATGCGGCAGTTGGGCCGCTGCTCGCGCAAAAGGCGGCCGACGCCGCTGATGGTGCCACCGGTCCCGACCCCGGCGACAAACGCGTCGATGCGCAGGTCGCCCAGTGCGTGCAAGATCTCCTGCGCCGTCGTGCGGTAGTGCACACGCGGATTCTCCGGATTGTCGAACTGCTGCGGCATGAACGAGTTGGGCTCGCGCGCGGCGATCTCGTGCGCTTTGGCGATGGCACCTTCCATCTGCGCGTCTTCGTCCGTCAGCACGACCTCCGCGCCGAGGGCTTCGAGCAACGCCCTGCGCTCCAGACTCATGCTGGCCGGCATGGTCAGGATGCAGCGGTATCCGCGCTGCGCGCAAACCAACGCCAGGCCGATCCCCGTGTTGCCGCTGGTCGGTTCGACGACGACGCCGCCCGGACGCAGCACGCCTTGGGCCTCCGCCTGCTCGACCATCGCCTTGCTGATGCGATCCTTCACCGAACCAGCAGGGTTGAGGTTTTCGAGTTTACCCCACAATTTCGCGCCGACCTGCGGCGCTGCAGCAGCTCGCCGAGGCCGCTCCACAGGGCCTCCGAGCAAATCTGGGATGTGGATCAGCGGCGTGTCCCCCACGAGATCGAGCACGTTCCCGTACACGAGAGGATGATCCGGAAGGGCGGGCTGCGAGTGCCCAGAGCCTGAATTCACTGCGCGGGATGCCGCGCCAGCGGCCGTCGCATCAGATGACATAGGAGTAGCTCTCCGACGTGGAGCGAGGCAGGCCCATGCGCTCTGCTCGAGCACAGATATCCGCCAAGGTCACGTCATCAAAGCAGGCTTCCACGCGCTGAGACAGATCGCGAAACACCGCCTCGGTGACCTGCACGACACCGCCCTCGCCCTTTTCCATGCCTTCGCTGAGTAACAGTGGGCCCTCCAGCGCGCGAATCACATCGCCCAGGCGAATCGTGTAAGCCTCGCCCGCGAGGCTGTATCCGCCTTGCGGACCGCGCTTGGAGCCGACGATTCCCGCTCGTTTCAGATCCTGAAAGATCTGTTCGAGGAACCGCGGCGGAATGCCTTGTCGCTCGGCAATGTCCTTGGCCTGCGTGGGCTGGCCAGCGTTAAAATAGGCGATATCAAACAGGGCGCGCACCGCGTAACGCCCCTTGTTCGAGAGTTTCACGGGGGTACCGATATGCATTCCCACATCGGACTTGTCAAGAACCCCGGCCGACCATTCGGCACAAACAAACAACCCTCCCGATCGGGCCCGTCTGACGTTTCACGCATCATGACGGCTCGCTCGGAAGGGGACACGGGGAGGCTCGACCCAGGGCACACGACCTGGGTCCGGGGCCCCCGCAGCGGCTGCTCTCAGGAGCCGGATTCGGTCGCTGCAGGCTCTGCCGTAGTCGCCTTGGCTTTGCGTGCGAGCGCGTCTTCCAGCCCGATCCTCAGGCGCTGACGCCGCTTGAGACGCTTGCCTTTGAGGGGGGTGGCCAACCAGACGTGGCGCAGACGAACATTCCAAATCGCTCGATTGCTCATGAAGTTTCCCAGGTCTCCGAACGGGCGGGCACCCTAGGCAAAGTGGAAGGCAATCGCAAGCTGCTCCCGCCCGGTAGTTGCAAATTCTGATTGCCTTGCCGCCCGAGCCGGCTCTGAGCCGCGTCGGTTCCGCCGCCTCGGGGGTCGAGGGACGTGCTCGAGGGTGTTCTCCGCGCACGAGCAAGGCCCGTGTGAGCCTCTCCAGGCCTGCGCGCGGACGCACTGGCACAGGAAGCTGCGAGCATCGTGTGCCGGCTTCGACAGCACGCCGCGCGCAAGGACTCGTTGCACGATGCCGCTGCCTCGGGCCAGCCGCTGCGCAGCCGCGAACGCGCGTGCGCAGCTGCGCGAGCGCGAGACCGGCATCATGACTTCGCGAACGCGCTCGAGGCAACACGTCGTCCGTGTGATACGTGCTCGAGCTCGCTCATCTGAGCGAGGGTCGAAATGCTCTTGCGTGTCTTCTCGGACTGCGCTGATCATCCCGCCCCATGATTTCAGTGGACCTCAGAGGTCGCCGAGCTCTCGTCGCGGGGGTCGCCGATGACGTTGGCTTCGGTTTTGCCATCGCGCGAGCCTTGGCGGATGCCGGAGCATCCGTGTGTCTGGCTTGTTGGCCTCCGGCGCTGGGAATCTTCGAGACGCTGTTGCGGCGTGGAAAGCTCGATGCATCGCGGCGTCTGAGCGATGGCCGTGAGCTGCAGTTCGAGCGCATCTATGCACTCGACGCCGCGTACGACACCATGGACGACGTACCCAGCGATATACGCGAGAATCGCCGCTACGCAGGCCGCGGTGACTTCACGATCGGTGGGCTCGCTCAGCGCATGAAGGAAGAGTTCGTGGCGCCACAGCTGGACATCTTGGTCCACTGCCTCGCCAACGGACCCGAAGTGCACAAGCCGCTGCTGGAGACCAGCCGCCAAGGCTATCTGGCAGCCGTTAGCGTGAGCTCGTATTCGCTCGTCTCGATGGTGCGCAGCTTCGCTCCGCTGATGCCACGCGGAGGCTCGGTGCTGTCGCTGACCTATCTCGCGGCCGAACGCGTGATACCGGGTTATGGTGGCGGCATGTCGTCGGCCAAGGCCGCCATGGAGGCCGACACGCGCTACCTCGCGTTTCAGGCCGGCAGAAAGTTCGGTCTGCGCGTGAACACGATCTCGGCGGGCCCGGTCGCCACGCGCGCCGCCAGCGTCACCGGCGTGATCAACGAAATCGTCGACTACTACGCCGCCAACGCGCCGCTGCCCGAGCAACTCACCACCAGTGAAGTGGCGTCCGTTGCCGCGTTCCTGGCTAGCCCACTGGCTTCAGCCGTGACCGGCACCACCCTTTACGTGGACAAAGGCTTCCACGCGATGGGCAAAGCTCTGGGCGATAGCAAAGATCACCTCTGACGATTTCATACTGCCCTTCGGCAGATGATTTCATACTGCCCTTCGGCAGATGACGAGGGGAGCCCCGATGCGCCGCCGGGCGCGCCGCAGGGCAGGCCCGGCCCTGAATCAGATCGCGCGGTAGGGGCCGCCGCTGTCCGGGGCCAGGATGCAGCCCACCGACGTCCCGCTAGCAAAGGTCGTTTGCTCGCGCTGGAGACACGTGTATATTCCCCGCACCACCTCGGGGTGTACCTCAACTTGGTAGAGGGCCTGCTTTGGGTGCAGGACGTTGTGCGTTCAAATCGCACCACCCCGACGATTTACCTCCGGCTTGACGGCAGTCATCATTCCGGGCGCTCTCGTCATTCCCGGGCTCTATTACTCCGGAATTTTGCGCAGCTCCACGTCCAGCGCGATCGGCTTGCGATCCGAGACGACCAGGCGATCCCACGAAAAATACCCCACCTTTTCCACGCTGATGCGGTGTTCGCCCTCGGGTAGCCGCACCCCGCGTGCGGCCACCACGCCGAGGAAGCCGACGAACTGCTCGTCGATGTAGACGCTCGCGTCGCGTGGCGTCTCGGCAGCGCGTGCCAGGCTCAGGTGCACGGCCGCGCGCTGAGCCTGACAGCCGTGCAGGAGCGCGCCCACGAGCAGCAGTGCCGGCGCGGCTCGCCGCTGAAGCCAACGCGCGGGGTGCTCGCCCGTGCTCATTCCCACTCGATGGTGGCCGGAGGCTTGGAGCTGATGTCGTAGGTGACGCGGTTGATCCCGTGTACCTCGTTGGTGATCCGCGAGCTCATGCGCGCCAACAGCTCATAGGGCAGGCGCGCCCAATCCGCTGTCATGGCGTCGCTCGAAGTCACAGCCCGGATCACGCACGTCTCCTGGTAGCTGCGATTGTCGCCCATGACGCCCACGCTCTTCACGGGCAGGAGCACCGCGAACGACTGCCAGAGGCTCTCGTAGAGACCCGCCGCACGGATCTCCTCGGTGACGATCCGGTCGGCCTTGCGCAGCACGGTGAGACGCTCCTCGGTCACCTCGCCAAGACAACGGATGGCTAGACCCGGCCCGGGGAAGGGCTGGCGCCAGAGTAGATCGTGGGCCATCCCGAGGCTCTCGCCCACGCGCCGCACCTCGTCCTTGAACAGCTCGCGCAGCGGCTCAACGAGCTTCAGCTGCATGCGCTCGGGCAAGCCGCCCACATTGTGATGGGTCTTGATCACGACGCTCTTGCCCTTGACCGCGACGCTCTCGATCACGTCGGGATACAGGGTGCCCTGCACCAGGAACGATACGTCGCGCAGCTCCTTGGCGTGCGCGTCGAACACCTCGATGAAATGGTGCCCGATGATCTTGCGCTTGCGCTCCGGGTCCGTGACGCCCGCGAGTGCCGTCAGGAACCGCTCGCGCGCGTCGACGGTGATGATCTTCAGCCCCAGCTTGGCGCGCAGGTTGGTCTCGACCTCGCGCACCTCCTGATCGCGCAGCACGCCGTTATCGACAAAGATGCAGGTCAGTCGATCGCCGACGGCCCGATGCACCAGCTCCGCCGCGACGCTGCTGTCGACGCCTCCGCTGAGTCCGCAGATCACCTTGGCATCCGGCCCCACGCGGCGCCGCACGTCGGCGATCGTGTCTTCGATGAAACGGGTGGGCGTCCAGTCGCCGGTGAGCTTCGCCACGTCGAACAAGAAGCCCTCCAGCACGTCGCGGCCGCGCGGCGTGTGGCTGACCTCCGGGTGGAATTGGATGCCGTACAGGCGCCGGGCGGGATCGGCGATCGCGGCGAAC
>JAICTU010000819.1 GCA_025936205.1 Polyangiaceae bacterium
ACCAGCGCATCGCGGACGCGCGCGGCGGGGACGACAAGGCCGCCGTGCTGGTGGTGGACATCGGGCGCTTCCGGCAAGTCAACGAGACGCTCGGACGGGACGCGGGCGATCAGTTGCTCGTGCAGATTGCCCAGCGCCTGGCCCGCGGCTTGCGCGAGCGGGACACGATCGCCCGCTTCGACAGCAATACCTTCGCCGTGCTCTGCTCGGCGCTCGGCACCGAAGCAGAGGTAGCGCACCTGGTCGGCAATGCGGTATTGCCGGCGCTCAAGAGCAGCTTCACGGTGCAAGGCACGGAGCTGCGCATCGCCGCCAAGGTCGGGATCGCGCTCTTCCCCTCCGACGGGGACACGGCCGACGCCGTGATCCTGCACGCCGAAGCCGCGCTGAAGAACGCCAAGAAGGGCCTGGCCAGCTACCTCTTTTACGCACCGAGCATGCACGAACGCGTCTCCGAACGGCTGACGCTGGAGACGCGCCTGCGCCGCGCGGTTGAAGCAAAGGAGTTCGAGCTCCATTATCAACCGAAGGTGGACTTGCGCAGCGGCGCTGTCGTGGGGCTCGAAGCGCTCTTGCGCTGGCGTGATCCGGAGGCAGGGCTGATCGGGCCCATCCATTTCATTCCGCTCTTGGAAGAGACCGGGCTCATTCACGAGGTCGGGCGCTGGGCGCTGGATCAGGCGGGCACGCAGTACGGCAACTGGGTGGCCGCGGGGCTGAACCCGCCGCGCATCGCCGTCAACGTCTCCGCGATCCAGCTCGCGGCGCCCGATCTGGAGCAGACGCTGCGGGAGTGCCCGACCTCCAGCGAGAGCATCGACATCGAGATCACCGAGAGCGTATTCGTCAAAGATCTCGCCGGCAGTGTTTCCAAGCTCGAGGCTGCCCGCCGCCTGGGCCTGTGCGTCGCCATCGACGACTTCGGTACGGGCTACTCGTCGCTCGGCTACTTGAGCCGCCTGCCCATCGACGCGCTCAAGATCGACCGCTCTTTCATCACCGACATGGCCACGGACCCGCAAGAGACGACCATCGTCACCACCATCATCTCGCTGGCGCACGCCATGAACCTCAAAGTCATTGCCGAAGGCGTCGAAACGAAAGAGCAGGCGCAGCTGCTGCGGCTGCTCAAGTGCGATCAGATCCAGGGCTACTTGGTGAGCCGTCCAGGGCCCGCGCCGGAGATCGCAAAAATTTTGGACAAGCGCTACATGTTCTCGGAAGTCGCCCAGGCCTGAGTCCTGCGCCGCCGATCGCAGGAGGCGGCGGTTCGGCGGCTGCTCGCCCGGCTGTCTCTTGCTCGGCTTTCTTCTCGCTCGGGGCGCGACGCCCTTTGCAGGACCGGGGCCAGAACCCCGCAAAGCCCCCGGGGTTCGCTGCTCAGCCTCGCGAAGCCGATGCTGGCTTCACACGAACAGGTCCTTCGCGCAGCACCGCGCGGACGCTCGTGTCGCGTGCGGAGGCACAGCGTCCGTTCTCGTGACAACTGTCCGTCGCAGAATGCGGGAGCCTGCAGCGCGAGCTGGGCGTTTCGCGCGAACGATTCACCGGCGGCGCTCAACCCTGCTTCACGGCAGCGGCCTGCGCCCCCTGCGTCGCGACGACCGCGCTCGACACCGGCTGGCTCGCGGGCGCGCCCTCCGGCAGCAGCGCTCCGTCCACCGCTCCACGCGCAGCCGAGGTCGCGGCCTGCGGACGGTTCTCGGTGGCCTTGAGCGCGACGTACGTGCCGGCGCTGATGCCGAGCAGCGCCAGCGTCGATCCTTCGAAGTCCGGGAACCCCCTGGCACCCGCGTGAAACGTCTGGAGCACGAACGACGACGCATAGGCGATGTTGAAGACCAAGCCCTGGAAGCGATGCACGCTCACGCCTTGGCTGTCCGACAGGATGTCC
>JAICTU010000830.1 GCA_025936205.1 Polyangiaceae bacterium
CACCGCTCGCGTCGAGCGTGGCTACGCCGCCAGCCGCTCAGGGCAATCCGCGGACTTCGGCAGCCCGAACCGCGCCTGCTCCTCGCCCCGCCAGCACAGCCAAGCCCATGCCGCCGCGCTCGAATGGCGCGGGACCGGGGCGCGCGCTACCGCTGAACGGTGCGCGGCCGCTCACGCCCAAAGCTGCCTCCGCGCCAGCGCCGGCAGCAGTGGGAGCTTCGAGTGCGTGGCCCGGGGTGCCCGCCGGCGCAAGGACGACCACGACGAGCTCTGCAACGAGTCCCGCCCAGCCTGCCCGCGGAGTGAGCGTGCGCGGCGCGGAGCGACCCGCCATCGCTCCCCGCGCCCTGGCGCTCTCTCGATCGGCATCGACGCTGCCACCAGTGCGTGCTCGAACGACAGCGCCGGCGCCTCGTTCGGATGCCACGCCGATCGCTCCGAGCGCGCCACCGGTAGAAGCGATTGAATCGCCGCGAGCAGCAGAGCCCGAGGTCGCGCCCCCGAGCCCTGCGCTGGCACGACACCTCGAGCCGGGCGGAGCAGACCCCGCACCCGGCATTTCGCTGTCGGTACCGTCCCAGGCGACGCCTGGAGTGGAAGAGACCTCGGGCACTGCTCGAGAGGCAGCTCCCCGCGCGGAGCTGACCCCGCCCGAGCAAACCATCGTAGCCGAGCAACCCGCGGCGGCAGCGCCAGAGCTGGCCGCTGCCGGCTTGCGCTCTGCGCCGGAAGCCACGGCAGCCACCACCGCGGCGCCGAACTCCGATCGAGGATCGAGCGAGCGGCAGAGCGGACCTGAAGCTGCTGCAAGCGCCGCCACGGATTCCAAGATACCGCCGGCAGCCGAGCCCAGACCCACTGCTGCCCGAGATTCGCTGCTTCCTGCCGCACCCGAGCCAGAGATCGACCTGCTCGTCGAGCAAGTGTGTCAGGGCAGCCTCAAGGCGGCACAAGATCTGGCGCGCATCGGTGCACCCACCGTGCAGCGCTTGATGGCGCGTTTTCCGGGCCCGGTCGTGAGTGAGCGCGCTGGGCCGAGCTCGCGGGCGTCCGAGTGCGGACCGCTTTTGCAGGCGCTCGCAAACATCGGATCTCCCGCCGTACCCGACATCATGCGCAGCAGCGAGGACCAGGACGAGCGCGTCCGGCGCTGGGCGACCTTGTTGCTCGGTGAAATGCCAGGCCCCGACGCGTGTCAGGCCGTGGTGCAGCGCCTGGCGGACGAGGCCCCGCGCGTGCATCAAGCAGCGCTCGATGCCGCCCGTCTCTTGCTGAGCAGCTCCGCGGCAAACCTGTTTCGCAAGACGCTGTTCGAAGTAGCCGAGGCCGAGAGCGCGTCCCTGACGTTGCGATTGCGCACGCTGGAGCACGTCGCGCGTCTGCGCGACAGCGCGAGTGTCCCGCGCCTGATTCGCTTCCTCGGCCTCGACACCGAGGCAGTCGTCCACAAAGCCCTCTGGGTGCTGTCCGTGATCACGCGGCAAGACTTCGGGCGCAACATCGAGCGCTGGTTGGATTGGTGGCACAGCCATCAGGCTCAGCACCGCCTGGAATGGTTGATCGAATCGCTCGATCACGCCGATGCCCGCTTGCGCAAAGCGGCCGCAGACGAACTGCTCCTCGAAGCGCGTGACAGCTTCGGATTTTCCGAGAATGCACCGCGCGAGGAACGCTTGGCGGCGCAGGCTCGTTATGCCGAATGGTGGCGAACGCTGGGCGCGCGGCGCTTCGGCCGCTCGGGGTGAG
>JAICTU010000103.1 GCA_025936205.1 Polyangiaceae bacterium
GGCGGTGGGGCCACGAAGATCACGGGATGTTAGCCCCCGTGCGAGGAAACACAACCCGCAGCCCTACCCCGCCGCAGTCGGCCGCCGCAGTCGGCCTCAGGAGTCGGCCTCAGGAGTCGGCCTCAGGGTTTCCCTCCTCACCCCCGGGCCCAAAGCTAGGCGCTGCCGACAGCGCAGGCTGCGGCAGCGGTTCCGGTGCAGTGATTCGAACACCGATTCAGGGATTCAAAGTCCCTTGTCCTACCCTTAGACGACACCGGAGAAGGCGGCCGCGAGCTTAGCAAAAGGTCCCGCCACGCAAGCCGATTTGTAGGGGCCAGGCGCGGATTATCAACGCCGTTCAGTGAGCGTGTGGACGAGATCCGCCACCTCGCTGACGGCCGAGGGGGGCGTGTGCGGGAAGATGCCGTGGCCGAGGTTGAAAATGTGGCCCGGCGCGGAGCCGGCGGCGTCCAGCACGGCGCGCACACCCTTGTGCAGGCGCTCGCGCGGAGCGCAGAGCAGATTCGGATCGAGGTTGCCCTGGATGGCGACGTCGTCCCCCATCCTGCGCCGCACGATATCGAGCGGGATGCGCCAGTCGGCGCCGATCACCGTGCCGCCCGTTTGCTTCTGCACCTCGAGCAGGGTGCTCGTGTCGGTGCCGAAGTGGATCACCGGCACGTTCGTGGCCTCCAGCGCCGCGAACACGGGCCGAAGATACGGCTGGATGTACTCGCGGTAGTCCGCGGGCGAGAGCTGGCCCACCCAGGAATCAAAGACCTGCACCGCCTGTGCGCCCGCCTCGATCTGGGCGAGCAGGAATCGGCGCACGACCTCCGAGAGCTTGGTCATGAGCTGCCCCCACAGCTCGGGCTCGCCGAACATCAGACCCTTGGTCTTGGTGAACTGGGAGCTCTTGCCGCCCTCGATCAGGTAGCTGGCGAGCGTGAAGGGCGCGCCCGAAAAGCCGATCAGCGGCGTCTTGCCGTCCAGCTCGCGCCGGATGTTGGTCACCGCCTGCAGCACGTGAGCCAGGTCTTCCTTGGGCTCGATCACGCGCAGCTTTTCGATGCCGGCGCGATCGCGCACTGGCTCGTAGAAGCGCGGTCCCTCCCCTGCTGCGAACTCGAAGGGCGCCCCCATCGGCTCCAGCGGCAAGAGGATGTCCGCAAACAAAATGGCCGCGTCCACCTTGTGCGCGCGCACCGGCTGCAACGTCACTTCGGTCGCGAGATCGGGCTGCTTGCAGATCTCGAGCAGCGTGTGCTTCTCGCGCAGCTTGCGGTACTCGGCCATGTAGCGCCCGGCCTGGCGCATGAACCACACCGGCGTCGCATCGACCGGCTCGCGCCGGCAGGCGCGCAAGAATCTGTCCCACATGCGCTGGGGCTTACAGCGACCCGTTACGGGAAGCTAGGGAATGCGGTGCTCGCTGGCTGCCTCTGTTCGGGGTGCGGGGTGTCCCCCCGCCAGGATCACCGCACGCCGGTGGAGGCCGGGATGACGTCCTGACGAGGACGCTCGTTGCCCGCCTTGGAGCTGTCGTTCACCTGGTGCGTCGACGGATCGTACTTCGAGGGGCACTTCGCAAAAATCTTGCTCGCCTGCAGGTGGCCGTCGGCGGCGAGCCGCCCTTCCGCCGTGACCTCGACGCCCGCCTTGTCGCGGAACGTGTCCGGCACGACGCACAGCGGATAGCGCACTTCCAGCGCTTGGCCGGTCATGTCGAGCTTCCCGTCCTTTTCCAGCTTGCGGATCATGAAGCGGTACTCGCAGGGGCTGTCGCGCCGCACCAGCGTGCCCTCCACCAGACCGCCCTGCACGCGCAGCTGACGTTCCCCGAGCTCGCCGGCCTTTGCCTTCACCTCGTCGACCGAATACGAGTAGGCTACCGCGTCTTTGCCGCCGCTGAACACCAGGGTCAGGATGCCGCCCATCAGCACCAGCAGCGCGCCGAGCAGACCCCAACGCGTCTTGCTGGGAGCCTCCGCCTCCGAGACGACGGGGCGCTCCTCATCCTGAGCCTGCACCGAAGCGGTACCCTTGGCCTTGGAAGCTTCTCCGTCGCGTACGGCTTGCTCGAGTTCGTCGTCAATGCGGCTCATGGTTGTTTCATCCTAGCCCCGAGCCCTGCTCGGATCCAGCTTCCATACGTGGGAACGACGGGCAGAAACCCCGGATACCACCCGCTATTCCCGGGTGTTGCAGGTACCGTCGAGCCCCGATTTTTCTGCCCGGGGTAGCCCATTCCGGGGCTGCTCCGGGGTAATTGCAGGGCCGGCGGGCCCGCCCCGATTGCGCGGTTGGAGCTTGTGATACAGCCCCGGGCGCGGCAAGTGGCTGCCGTGGCTTTTCCGCACTCCCCGATCGAGCTCGACCGCGCCCTGGCGCGGGCGGCAGGCCAATGGGCGGGCTGGCGCCAGCGCCTGCGCGCGGAGCCGGGCCCCGAGGACGAGGACGACGACGTGCTCGACCAGTTCCGGCCCGTCACGGGGTCGACGCTGTTCCGAGAGCTCGCCGAGCTGCCCGAGCACGACCCGCTGCGCGAGCCGCTGCAGCGCTGGGTGTTTCGCCTCGCCGAGCAGCGCATCAACGCTGAGACCATCACCCGCCTGGAGCGCGAACGACGGCGCAAGCGCGAGATCGCCGAGGCCCCCGGGCGCGCCGCGGTCAGCATCGCGCGGCTGCTCGCCGGCTGCCTCGAGGACGCGCCGCGCCGCGAGCAGTGGCTGCGTTTGTTCATCCAGCACGCAGCGCCCGTGTCGGCGATCAGCATCGAGCTCTGGCAGCGCCGCCGCGAGATCGCTCGCCGCATGCGGCTGAGCTCACCCGCGCAAATCGAATCCGCGCTGCAACTGCGCGCAGCGAGCGCCGACCCCGCCGAGCCCTCAGCGCCGACGCCGATCGCGCTGCCCGCTCCGGCAGCGACGCCCGCCGACTCTGGTGCGGCAGCTGTCACGCTGGCGCGGAGCCTCTCGGAGGCGCTGCGCGATCGGCTGCGCGAGCTGGCCCCTGCGTCCCCGGCGGCCCTGATCGATCGCGCGCTCGGCCGAGACATTCCCGGCGCCTGGCCCGGGCGGCTCTCCGCGCAGCGCCTATCCGACTTCTTCCGCGGCGGCGACTTGCTGCGCTCGCTCGATCTGCGGCTCGAGGCGCTGCCGGCAGCGTTCGGAGTGGCGAGCTTCTGCCGCGCCCTGGGGGTGCTCGGCGCAGCCTGGTTCGAGGCGCTGGCCCCAGCGGACCAACCGTTCGTCGTGGCTCACGATCCGTACGGCGCGGGGCGCCACGAGGCGGCGGCATTGTTCGCGCTCTTGCCGCTGAACCCGAAGTTCCTGACCCGGCACCTGGAGCTGCCACGCACGGCGCTGCCCGATGTGCAGCGCCGGCTCGCGCAGCTCTGGCTCGTCGATCTGGCGCAAGCAGCGCTGCGGCTGCGCCTGCGGCCCTACGCGCTGGCGGGCGAGCAACCCTTTCGCGAGGCCTTCAGCGAGCTCGCCAACCAGGAGCTGCAGATCTCGCTGCCGCCAGCGCTGGCGGGCGCGCTCTTCCAGCTCGACGTGGAAGACGAACAGCGGTTGCTCGGACGATTGCTCGCAGCCAAACGTGAACGCGAGCTGACCGAAGCGCACGACGAAGACTGGTTCCGCAATCCGCGCGCCATCGAGCAACTCCGCGCCGAAGCGCACCGGCCGCCCGCGGTGCGGATCGAGCTGCAGCGTGCTGAATCGGCGCTGGCGTACAGTGTGCGGCGCCTGAACGCGCTATTGCGCTAGCAGAGGGGCTCGGAAGCGAACGGCACTGCGCCCATCAGGACTACCCACTGACGCTAGAGCGCGACGCACAGCAGCCAGATCACGCCGAACGCGGAGGCGACGCTGGAGCCGATGGTCACGGCGAAGCCGACCAGCAGCACGCGCGTGAAGCGGTTCTGGAACCAGTCCTGCAGTGACGCGACCTGGCTCAGCCCCTCGCGATCGCCGAGCGTCGGCTGCCGCAGCCAGGCTTCCAGGAACGCCGCCACGCGCCCGGCATCGGCGCGCGGCAGAAATGAGAGCACGCTCGACGCGAGCGGGGCGAGCAGCACCGTGAGCCAGCGCGCGCGCGCGAGCACCGCGGGCCCGATCACGCACAGCGCGTGGATCAGCACCAGGCCGACCAGCATGCGCCGCAAGCGCTGGCCCGGAGTCTCGAAGTGGCCCACATCGGCCCAGGCCGTCGAGGAGAGCAGCACGGAGACCAGCGCGCCGAGCCCCAGCAGCGGCAGCACCCAGCTCGCGATCCGTCGCAGCCAGCTCCGCGGCGGGATCTGACTCAATGCGTCGCGATCGACCGGCGTATTCAGATAGCCGACCATGCCGCTGACATGGCCCGCGCCCACCACGGCCACCACGCACTTGCCCGGAGCCTCGCGGATGGCGCTCATCAAGAAGCGATCGCGCTCGTCGATCAAGGGGCGCTGCAGGCGCGGCATCACCTCCGCGAACTCGCGCACCAGCTCGCTGATGGTGTCGCGGTCCTTCAGCGCCTCCACCTGCTCCTCGGTGATCTCGCCGCTCGCAAACAGCGAGCCTACCAGCGTGCCGATCAGTTGCACGCAGTCCCACAGGCTGAGCGCCGCCCAGGTACGCTTGAGCGTGGCCTGAATGTCTCGATCGACGAGCAAGAGGCGCGCGCCCACGCGGGCCGCCTCTTCGATCGCGGCCAGCATCTCCGCGCCCGGCCTGACCCCGAGCTTTTCCCCCAGCCGGCGCTGGTAGCTCGTGAGCACCAGGCTGGTCAGTGTGAACAGCACCCGGCGCTCGCGGATGACGTCGAAGATGTCGAGATTTCGCCAACGTTTCGGATCGACGAGCGCCTGATGCCGCGCGGCGTCGAGCTCCACACAGACGGTATCTGGGGTGAGATCCCGGATCACCCTGCCCACGTCGGCGACGCTGCGCTGGGAGACGTGAGCCGTACCCACCAGGTAGAGGTCCCGACCCTCGTAATTGAGGTGCGTCACGCAATCTAGCGAAGCAACACTCATCGCGGACCTCCGAACTACTCGCGAGGCCGAGCCGGCGCAAGCGGCACGAAGGGGAGCAGGCAGATGGCGGCAGCGATCATTGCGGGGGCACCTTCGCACCCCGGACTCGAGCAGCCCGCTTGCGGTCAGACCGCCCCGGTCGGAGACTCGACGGCGTGAAGCTCTCTGGACGCAGTGCGGTCGACGATACCCCGAGCCGGCTGGCGGCCGCGCTGGCGAGCCTGCCCGCGCTCGATCCGCAAGCGGCGGATCTCACGCTGTCGAATCCGACGCGCGCCGCGCTTTCGTACACCGCTTACCGACCGAGCAGCTTCGACGCGGCACCGGAAGAGCTCGCATATGAGCCGGATCCGCTGGGAGACCTGGCTGCACGCCGCGCCATCGCCAGCCACTGGCCCCAGGCGCGCGCGCGGCCGACGCCGGAGCAGCTGCTGCTGTTGCCGAGCAGCAGCGAAGCCTATCACTACTTGTTTCTGCTGCTGTGTGACAGCGGCGATGAGGTGCTTGCTCCCGAGCCCAGCTACCCGCTCTTGCTGCACCTGGCGCGCCACGCCGGTATCACCTTGCGGCCGTATCAACTTGCATATGATGGCGCGTGGCACATCGATCTCGACTCGGTGCGCCGCGCCCGCGGCCCGCGGACGCGCGCCATCGTGCTGATCAGCCCGAACAACCCCACGGGCTCGTTCACGAGCCAGCTGGAGCTGGAGCGGCTCGCCGAGCTGGGGCTGCCGCTCGTCAGCGACGAGGTGTTCGCTCACTACGGCTATCGGGAGCAGCCGGAGCGCCCCTCGAGCGCGTTCGGCGCCAGCTCGGCGCTCACCTTCTGCATCGATGGCTTGTCGAAATCCGCAGGCTTGCCGCAGCTCAAGCTGAGCTGGGTCGCTGCGAGTGGACCGCCGGCGCTGGTGGAGGAGTCGCTGCGACGGCTGGCCTGGATCGCCGACACGTATCTGTCGGTGGCCACGCCCGTGCAGCGCGCGCTGCCGGGGCTGCTGGAGCGTGCGCCCGTGTTCCGCGCCGCGCTGCTGGAGCGCTTGCTCGCCAACCGCGCTCTGCTGGAGCGAAGCCTGGACGGATCCGCCGCGTCGCTGCTGGCGAGCGACGGCGGCTGGTACGCGGTCGTGCGCCTGCCGGATCTGGCAGAGGAAGATGCCTGGGTGCTCGGGCTCCTGGAGCGCAAGGTCGCGACCCACCCGGGCTACTATTACGACTTCGCGGAGCGCCCTCCGCACCTGGTGCTCAGCCTGCTGCCGGAGCCCTCCGTGTTTGCGCGTGGCACCGAGACGCTCCGCCGCGAGGTCGAGCGGCGCACGCGCGAGCGCTGACGGCGCAGGCCTACTTGGACACGGCTACTTGGACGGAGGCGGACTCGGCGCGCTCGGAGCCGGCTCGCCCGGCTGTAGCGCGTGTTCCACCTTGTCGCCCGCGTGTTCCAGCGACTGATTCAGCTCGCGCCCCAGCTCCGCGATGCGCTGATCCAGATCTTGCTTGGCCTTCTGCCACTGCGCGCTGCTGTCGGCGCGCAGCTGGCTCAGCTGCTGCTTGGCATCGTCGAGCTGTTGCTGCAGCTTGCTGCGCGAGCCGTCGACGTTGGTCTGCGCCTTGTCCTTCAGGGAGTTGATCGAAACCGACAGCTCCTGCAGCTTGGCGTCCGCCTGCGTCTTGAACTCGCCGAGCTCCTGATTCAGCTTCGTCTTGGCATCGTCTGCGCCCTGGCGGGCGTTCTCGCTCGCTTCCCGTGTGTCTTGCTGCAACCCCTCGACCGTGCGCTGACAGCCCAGCCCGACGAGCAGCGACAGGCAGCTACCAGCCGCCAGGGAGGACAGGCCTGCAATGCGTGGATGCATGCGGCCGAGCGTAGCAGCTGAGAAGCCGACCGGCGAAGCCCCAGAGTGAACTGACCGCGCGGCGGGCCGAGATCAACGGTGTGCCATCACGGAGGTCACGTAGCCTGCGAGCAGCCCAGCGGTCGCCAGCCACAGCAGCCCGACCCAGAACCAGGCGTGCCGAGGCGCAGGTGAGGCGGAAGTGTTCTGGAGCCGCTCTTCTCGAGCCTGGGGCGGCGGTGCGGCAGGCGCCACAGGCGGCACTTCGAACGTGGGCTGCACCCGGGGCGCCGGAGGCGGCGGGTTCGCGCAGACCTCGCCCGCTTCCGAGCAGGCGGCGCCGCTCGCCGGGCGGGGCCGGCTCGCGGGAGCCTCGTCCTGGCAGGCCGCGTCGATGTTCGGCAAGCGCGGCTCGGGCGTGCACAGCGTGTTCACGCCGCTGATGCCTTGCACGACCTCCGCGATCTCCTGGTGCGTGGCCAGATGCTCGCCTTCGAGCGACTCCAGGCGAGCCAGCAGGCTGCGGCAATCCTGCGGGCGCAGGGCAACGTCGAGGTTCATCGCCTGCATGGCGATCTCGAACAACGGCAGTGCCCACTCGGCCCCCGCCGGCAGGCTCAAGGGAGGCGGCGCCAGCCGCAAGCGCGAGTAGCTGGCCTTGGCGCCGCGCGGCAGCGTCTTGCGACGTTCGCGATCGGCGCGTGCCACGCTCGCGAGCGCAGCAGGCACGTCACCCTCTTCATCGCTGCCGCTGCCGAGCGCGCGCGTCGGAGCATAGGCGGCCTCGAACAGGCGATGGCCGGCGAGAGCCTCCCAGGCCAGCACGCCCAGGCTGAAAATGTCGGCGCGATGATCGGCTTGCGCCTCGGCGACGGAGAGCTCCGGTGCCAGATACTCGAGCTCCACATCCGCCAGCTCCGAGCTACGCTTCTTGGCCGCGCGCACATCGACGCGTGCCACGCCGTCGAGCCCGATCACCACCGTGGAGGGCGTGATCCGCAGGTGCGAGTAGGCCGCCATCAGGCGCGGATTTTCGTGCAGCCACGCCAGCGACAGCGTGAGATCCATGATCAGGCGCACGCGCACCTCGAGCCGCAGCCGCTCGAGCACGCCACTCTCGTAGAATGCGCTCAGCGTCAGGCCGCGATCGGCGACGCCTCCAAACGTGACCTCGCCGGACGAAGGCACGGCGAGCATCGTCTGCCCGCTGCGCGCCGCGGGCCTGCGCTGCGAGTCCGACGGCTTGCCCCGCCCTGTGCTCTTCTTCTGCTGCTGCATGACCCCGACTCAACTGAACGGCGGCAGCCGACCCGTCTGAAGTTCACCCCAGGCAGTTGTGCGGGGTGCGGCGCAGCGTCGCGATGTAACACCGCGGTGCAACAGCCAGCACGAGAGCTCCGGATTTCGCGTGACGCTGTCCTCACCGCACCGGAACGCCACGTCCTCGAGCGGCTGGCAAGCGACCAGCTCTCGTCTCGAGCAGGTCCCCGAGTTGCCAGCCACCCCTGCGGGTGAAGAGCGCAGGCCGGCACGTTCGCGGTCGCCGACCGAACCGGAACGGCTCGATCCAGCTCGGATTTCTGGTGTCCTGTGCGAATCCGGAGCAGCCCGCTCGAACGCGGCGCTAAGCTGCTGCGCATGCCATCGCTGAATCTGGCGCAGCTGCGCGAGCGCTACGTCGAGCGCGGGCGCGCCTTGCCGGGCGAGATCGAGCGCCAGCTGCTGGTCGATCCGCGGCCGGGAGCACGGGCGCTGCTCGCGCAGGTGGAGCGGCGGCGGCGCGCGAACCGCGCGGAAGGGCAGCGGCTGCGGCACATGCTGCGCTACGAGCGCGAGCTCTGGCAGCGGGGCATCACGCTGGTGGCCGGGATCGATGAAGCGGGCATGAGCCCGCTCGCGGGCCCGGTTGCGGCGGCCGCGGTGGTGCTCGAGGTCGGCTGGCGCGCTCCGCACATCAACGACTCGAAGCAGCTGAGCGCCGAGCAGCGCGAGGAGCTGGCGCTGGTGATCCGCCAGGAGGCACGCGCGTATTGCGTCGCTTTCGTCGAGCCCGAAGAGATCGACCGCGTCAACATCTACTGGGCCGGCATCCTGGCGATGCAACGCGCCGTACAAGGCCTCGGCGTACAGCCGCAACACCTGCTGATCGATGCTCGACGGCTGCGCGAGCTGCCCGTCGAACAGACCCGCATCGTCAAGGGGGACGAGCTCAGCCTATCGATCGCGGCCGCCTCGATCCTCGCCAAGACCGAGCGCGATCGGCGCATGCTGAGCTACGATGCCGAGTACCCCGCCTACGGCTTCGCCCAGCACAAGGGCTACCCGGTGCGCCAGCACCTGGCCGCGCTCGCCGCACATGGCCCCTGCGCGATCCACCGGCGCTCGTTCGCGCCGGTGCGCGAGGCGAGCGGAGCGCTCGCCCCCGCGGAGTGAAGCGCTGCAACACAGACAAATGGAAGGAGTGGGTCCGGGCCTCCAGCGCTCGGCCCTCGCCGTCCTATCGGGGCGCGGCTCGACCCCGCGCGTGACACCAGTCGGCGACCGATGCGCCCACCAACTTCGACTCACGGCTCCGGGTGCCCGTCCAGCACGTCGATCTGAAGTTTCCATGGCAACCTCACGCCGCGGTCCGCGACCCCCACCGGCGCGGAAAGATCCGCGCTGTGCCGCTCACCGATCGCCGACCGATGCGCCGCCCCTCCCGCGTCCGCCCGCAGCGCGCAGCGCGAGGACGGCGCTTGGGAGGGGCCGCGCGCGCAGGCCCGCAGGGCCGAGCACGCGGGGGGTGGGCATCAAAGACTGCGACGTCGGCGACGCAGCAGGGTGAGCGCCAGCAGTGAGCTGAGCGAGAGCGGGGCGAGCGGCGATGGGGTGCTCGGAGGAGCGAAGGCGCAGGAACGTTCGGTGCCGTTCGCTGGATCGGTGATCGGCGATGACATGCGTTCGGTGGTGCCGGCGGGCTCGGGTGACGAGGAGGCGAGCACCAGCAGCGCGGGTGAGGTTTGGTCGCCCGCGACGCAGGCCGTCTCCGAGGTACAGACGCCCTGGGGCGCGCAGTAGTGGCCAGCGAGATCGCAGCACTGGGAGCCCGCTGGTGCGCAGCCCGGTCCGCAGGGGATGTCGTAGCCGTTGCAGGTGTTGCGTCCGGCGCTGGCGCAGTCGCCCGGGGACGCCGCGCAGCTGCCGTCGCCGCAGCAGAAGGGTGTGTTGCCCGGGCAGCAGCCTTCTTCGACCGTGGGGCAGCACTGGTCGGAGGCGAGGCAGCAGCCGCCGTTGTCACAGGCCGCGTAGTTGCTCGGGCAGCTCTGCGCGCGCGCGGAGGGCGACAGTGCTGCCGCGAGCAGCAGACAGAGCGCGGCGAGGAGGGGGCGTTGCCCGGGGCGCGGGGGGTCCCCGCAAAAAGAGTAGGTCATGTTTGGCTGTGTCGAGCCCTCAGTAGAATACCGCGCCCAGGCCGAAGCTGATCAGCGTGGGCAGATCACCCACGTAGGGGAGCCAGGTGAAGGACGCGCGCAGCCCCGGCACGCGGCCCTTGCGAGCGGGCGAGATGCGGCCCCAGTCGAGCGTCATGCGCAAGCCGGCGGGGTGGAACTTGCCGGTCGAGTCGAAGTCGGTGCTGCCGAAGAAGCGCACGTACGTCGGCACCCAGGCGAGACCCACGACCACTCCCGACCAGGGCACGCCGCCACCTGCGGCGCTCCAGTGCCCCGCGCCGAGGTGCGCGCCCACGATCAGCGAGGTCTCGTTTTCGAGGAAGTCGGTGTGGAAGGCGGTGCCCTCTTTCCAGCTGACGGAGTGGAGCGAGTCCCCCACCCCGAGCTCGAACTCCGCGAAGCGCGAAGCACCGCCGCCGAGCCAGGCCGGGCCGCGAAAATGCATGGAGATGGAGGCGCCGCCGCCCCACCCCTCGCCGCCGTACCAGACGCCGCGGTCGTCGACGGTGTAATGCTTGAACAGCGACGCGCCCTCGGCGCGCAGGTCCCAGCCGACGGAGAGGTTGGCCCAGGCGTCTTCCGCGGCGACCGTTTGTTCCTCTGCCAGCTCGTCGCCGCAGCACGGGGCGAGCAGGGCCACGCCCGGCTCAGCGCCGCCCTTGCTCGCGTCGGCGCGCGACTCCGCGGAGTTTTCCACGCGTTCCACCACGCGCCAGGGGATGGTGCGTACGCCTTCGATGCCGAGCAGCAGCACATAGTTGCCGGGCTCGACACGCAGCAGGGTGCCGCGCAGGCGTGTGCCGTCGCGCAGTACGACGGCGTCGTTGAGGCCCGGTCGGGGACCGGTCTCGGGGCGTTGCGGCGCGCGCTTCAGCGCACGGGCGGGCGTGCTCGGCTTCGCGTTGGACGGCGCAGGCGCCAGTGGCGTGCTGGGTTTGGTGCTCGAAGGATTGGTGGCCGGCGCGGGCGCCGTCTGCGCGCCGGCGGGCGCGGCCAGCAAGGCAACCAGGAGCAGCACCGACCTGGCGGCTCTGGGCGCGACAGCTCTGGGCGCGACAGAGCTCAGCGCGGGAACAGGATCATGTTGCACGGCGGGGGGTTCTCCGGATGAAGCTCGATGGTGGCGCCCTCGAACGCTTGCGAAACGATGCCCGTGTCTTGCGCGCGCTGGGGAGCCCCAAGCGACGCGCCCAGCGCCTCACGGCCCCCGAAGGCACGGTACGCCACCCACATGCGGCCGCACACTTCCGTCGCGCGATCGCTGCCGAGCGGCGCGTCAGTCGTTGCCTCGCAGCCCCAGTCGCGATCCGGGACGCAGCTGTTGTACAGGTTGGGGCCCGGGGTGAGGTCGCTGCTGGGCCGCCCCCAGCGCCACTGCACGTAGTGCTCGATGGTCTCGAAGCTGTAGCCCTTTGCCGCCAGGCCATCGATGATCTGGGGCAGCATGTCGCGCGTGGCGCTGTGCGTATCGTGCATCAGGATCACGAGGCCGTCGCCGTTCACAGTGGGCGGCGATTCGACCACGTCATGCAGGATGCGCTGCTTCTTGACCTCGAAGGTCGGCGGATTCTCGCCGAGGACGGGCATCGCTGTGCGGGAGTAGCTCTCGCCGATCGCCCAGTCGGTGGCATCACCGGACGTGACCGTCCACATGATGTTGAGGCCATGGCTGGAGACGCGCGCCGATGCCTGCGGCATGGCTGGCCCCGCGATGCCCGTAAACCAGGGTGAACCGTAGGGGGGACGAAACAGCGAGAGCAGCTGGGGCTGGCTGCCCGCGCGCACCAGCGCCCGGTTCATCAAGAACTCGTTCTCATCGATCTCGCTGGTGATCTGTGCCGGCGTGACGTGCGCGAGATCGATGTGATTGACGGTGTGGTTGGCGATCTGGTGGCCCTCGTCGACCTCGCGCTCGAGCACGTCGCGGTACACGACCTCTCTGCCGCCGGCGTCCACGTAGGTGCCGTCCAGCCCTTCTGGACCCTTGAGCTGCTTGGCGGTGACGAAGAAGGTGGCCTTCACGCCCTTGTCGCGCAAGATGTCGAGGAAGGTCTCGGTCCACTCCGAGGGGCCGTCATCGAACGTCAGATAGGCCACGTGCGGGGGCAGCGCGTTGATCGCGCCCGGGTAGCCGACGCCCATGGGGCGTACCGGATCGAAGTCGTCGAGCGGGATGTTCAGGTCGGGCGCAGGCGGGTTCGTGCAAGACTGCGCGGCATCGTCTGCAGAGACCTTGGGGACCAGTGCGGAATTCCCGCCCTGTGCATCGGTGCATTTGCCGCCTTCGGGCGGGTGGACGTCGATAATCTCTTCCGTGGGCTTTGCCGGCTGGCGCTCGGGCGTGAGCTTGGGCCCGGAGCAGCCGAGCGCAACGAGCAGCGTTGCGGGGGACAGCGCGAGCAGCCTGCGCGCGCAGAAGGTTTGCTGTAGGTGTCTCATCATCGGCTCGTGCTCCCCGCGCGGAGCCGCACGTCGAACTGACCGTTGTCGGAGCGCAACCCGACGGGGCCACCGAGTGCGGCAGCGGCGGGCGGCAGCACTCCTTGCCACAGGCTCACGCCGTCGACCTTCACCTCCAGCTGCAGAGCTGATGCATTCTGGGCGGGCTGCAGGGACGCGCTGAGCACGTGGCGCTCTCCCTGGCGCAACTGCGGCAGGGGCGCGGAGCGCTGCGGAACCAGGTTGGTATAGCCGCGATCGCGGCACTCACTGTGCTGGCGCTGCCCGGGGTTGCTTTTCAATGAGACCATCAGCTGGGACTTGGGCGCGACGCGCCACATGACATACAGCACGTTGCAGCTGTCCTGAGCGCGCAGCTCGAGCCCGATCTGCCGGCGCAGCTCGCCGGAGCCCAGGGGCGCATCGCGCTCGCTGGGGCCGAGGTACGCGAAATCGAGCTCCGCCACGGAGCGCGTCTCGCGGCCCACCCAGGCGCGGAACGTCGGCGCGCGGATCAGAAAGCGATCCGAGGACTCCGCAGGCAGCGGGCGCGGGGCACGCGCGTCCTTCACCGGCTCGACTTGACCCGAGGTCACGATCAAGTCCTGGACGCGCACCGGCGCCAGCGCGGGCGCGCCGCTGGCGGCAACGGCGGGACGCGCCTCGCCCACGGCGCAGGCTGCGACCAAGAGGGCCCCGAGCAGGCTAGCGCGGAGTGCCACCATTGGAACTCCGTGCCTGGCGTTTGAACCACTGAGCACGCGGCGGGACGATCGCGCGCTGACGATTCTTGGAGGTGAAGCCCACGAACCCGTTCGACGTCCACTGCGTCTCGCGCCAGCCGAACCAAAATTTGCCGAAGGGCACGTCGCCGACCAGCACCGAACGGACGGTGAGCAGGAAGGCGCGGCGCAGCCGGTACAGGAGCGCGATGCGCTCCGACCCGCCTTTGATCAACGTCGTCTCGGGAGCGAAGCCCGTGACGTTACCGAACAAGAACACGTCGTGCACGTAGCCGACCGCCGCCGGTACCCATCGGAACATGATCGTATAGAAAGGCACGAGCGGCAGCGCGAAGCACAGACGCCAGTACTGGACCTCGCCGTTCATGAGCAGCGTGACCCCCGTGAGCACGCTCGCCATCAGCACCTGCGTGAAATAGGCGAGCAGCACCAGAGTCAGGGTGCGCGAGTCGAAGAACAGCACCGGCAGGATGAAATAGCCGACCACGCCCACGAGCAGGGAGCGCAGCATCGAGGTCTTGACGATCAGCGCGGGCAAGCCGATGTGCCAGTGGTAGCCGAGCGCGCGCCAGAAGCGGCCGGTGAGCTCGATGCGCGAGGTGTTCCAGCGCCGGCGCTGTTTGTAGAGCGCCTTGATAGTGGTGGGCGACGACGTGTACACGCGCGCCTCGGGCTCGTATTTGATGGCGCGATCGAGCAGCATGCCGCGCAGCATGTAGACCAGCGCGTGCCAGGGCGTGCGCGGCGGGTCGAAGGTGAAGCGGCCGTTATGCCCGCTGCCGGGGCGAGTAGGTTCACCGCGCCCCGGGCGCGCAGGCTGCCAGCGGACCAGGCTGGCGGCGTAGGCGGTGACCGTGTCGTCCGTATCGCCCGCGACCAGCTCCGGCAACGGCGCGGCGCGGCTGGTGGAGAACTTGGGTGCCTGCTGGCCGATCCACCAGCGCAGCCAGTGCGAAGTGCGCAGCGTGCGCAGGTAACCCATGAAGCGCGGAATCTCGAGGAAGATCGAGGTCCAGGTGCAATAGAAGGCGCCGGGCACGCCCGTCACCGGCAGCCAGCGCAGGTTGTAGCGGCCCACGTTCGAGACGTAGTAGTCGCGCGCCACCTGCAAGTTCAGCTGACCGGAGATGGTGAAGAAGTTGCGCCAGCCGCGCCAGAAGTCGTCGCCTCGCACATACAAGCCACCCGCTACCGCGCGCGCGGGCGCGCCCGTGAATGGATTCCTGCGCTGCAGGCGCTGGACGATGCGCTCCAGCGAGTGGGGCCCGAGATCCGCGTCGGCGTCGGTGCTCACGTAGACCTCGGGGAAGGTCGCGTGCTTGCCCTCGCGCACCAGGCGCTTCACGAACTCCATGGCGTGGTCGATGGCCATGGGCTTGCTGCGCCGCTCTTCAGTGCCGGTGACGTAGAGCCAGGTATGGTCATTCCAGCGGCGGCTCGCGCCCCAGGCCTTCAGCTGTGCGTACAAGGCCGGCGCCGCCAGCGTGCCGTCGATCGAGAGCACGATCAACAAGTCGCCGGGGTAGCCGTTGGTGGCGACGCTCTCCACCGTGCTCTGCATGCTGCGCAGCTCGTCTTCGACGCGCAGCAGCGACGGGATCACGACCACCGTCGAGAGCGCCCGCGCCGGATCGCGCCGCCGGATGCCGAACGCCCGCGAGGCCAGCAGATACAGCAGCATCAGCGGGTAGTCCCAGAACATCAGCAGCGTGAAGATCAGGACCGCGAGCATCGGTGCGAACACCGTGAAGCCGCTCAGCGTGCGCAGGTTCCAGAAGACGGATTCCATGCTCGCTCCCCCTCTCGTCTAGCCGCGTGCGCGGGCCATCAGCGTCTCCAGGGCGCCGACGAAGCTGCGCAGAAACACCGAATCCGACTCCACCGACACCTGCTCGATCGAGATCAGGTCGCGCGCTTGCGCAGCGCTCTCCGACTCGGACTGCTCGAGCGCCAGGCGCGTAGCGCGCAGCACCTCGAGCGAGTGATCGACCAGCCCCAGATCCCGCCGCGCTTGCTCCAGCGCCGCCGAGGTCTGCGCGCGGAACTGGGCGAGCCGCGTCTCGACGCCGTCGCGGGCGTAGCGCAGATCTTCCGAGCGACCTTCGATGTAGCGCTCCTCGTGCTGGCCGCGCACCAGCGCCCCCAGGCTGAAGCTCAGTTCGACAGTCCCGTACCAGTCCACCGGATACAGCGGGATTACACCGCCGGTGATCTGCAGCTTCCAGTCATCCATTTGCCGGACGCCGGAGGTCTCTCGCTCGTAGCGCATGGACTGCCGGAAGTACTCCGACGCCAGATCCGGCACCGGAGGCGTGTCCGCCGCCGGAGCCGAGCCGAGGGCCTTCCCCGAAGGCAGCATGCCCGAGACGCGCAGCTGGCGCGCCTTCAGTTGCTCGGCCTCGCCCTCGACCTGCACCAGCTTGTGCTCCAGCGTATCGATCGAGCGCTGGACGCTGTTGAAATCGACCACCGTGATGATGCGCTGCGAGAGCCGCGCGGCCGCGCGCGCCGAGATGTTGCGCCAGTCTTCCGTATGTCCGCGCAGGAACTCACCCTGCTGCAGCAGCGCCGACAGCCGCGCGGACTCCGTCGAGTGGCCCAGGGCGTCGTCGAGGGCCACCCCTGCCTCGTGACGCTTGCAGTCTGCGTCCCCCGCGCGCACCACGCCGCGGCCCTTGTAAAAATCGACGGGCGAGAAGGTGAGCCCGGTCCGTAGCTGATAGCCGCTGCCGAGCACCGGTCCCGAATCTGCCAGTTCGGAGCCGTGTGGAAAGTGCAGGCCCTGCACGATCACTCGCGGCGTCATCAAATAGTCCGCGTCGCTGGCCGCCCGGGCGCGTACTTGCTTGCAGTAGGGAGTCTGCTGCGCCACGGCGAGCGCCGGAACCAGACTCGAGAACAGGCACGAGAAAAGCGTGAGCAGCACGCTGCGCGCGGAAGGCAACATGAGCGACCGAGACTGGGTACGAGCGGGGTTCGGGTGTCCTCGCTGCGGGGGCGGCGAGCGGGGTTCGAGGTCTCCCCGAGAAAACGTCGGGGTTTGAGCTTGCAGGCTAACCGAGACCTGCCCGACGATTCTACCGATCCAGACGGGATGAGGCCTCGCCGCCGGGCGCCGGGGGCGTACCCGGGGCGCCGGTGTTGCTGCCTGCGACTTGCCAGGCGCGGATGCGCAGCGTCTTGGCGTGTGCGGCCGCGTGATCCTTCAGATCGAGAACCACATATTCACCGCGCGTGGAGCTACCCCACGGATCGGCCTGCGTCACTTCACCGGGGACGCGGGCGGCGACCGTACCCACGGAGCGGCAAAACACCACACCCCAGAGGCAGTCGTAGATTTCCGCGCCCGCCGTCATGCCCGGCAGCTGCGAATACGGCACGAAGGCCAGCTCCAGATCCTTGTCGAGAGCCTGGAACAGCGGGCGCTCCTCGATCTGCTCGACCATCTCGTCGATCTGCGCGATGCGCTCGGCAAGCGCGTCGCGCGTGGCGCTCTTGGCACGGCGCTCCGAATCCAGCCGCACGATCTCGAGGTCGACCCGGATCAGCTGCTCCTGACGGCTGACCAATTCCGGCGTCTGCGGCGCGTCACTTCGAGTCAGCGCTTGCTGCGCGAGATTCGACTCTTCCTGCGCGGACTCACCGCGCACCGTGGCTCGCCCGTTGTCGAGCATCGCCAGCTTCATCTCGTTCAGGGCTTGCTGCTGGTGCGCAAGCTCTGAACGGGAGATCAGACCCGCGTCGTAATCCTTCTGCGCGCGCGCTGCGAGCCGCTGCTGAGAGGCGAACATGTCCGTCAGCACCTGCTTCTGGCTGGTGAGCGCATCCAGCTCGGCGGCGGCCTCGTGCGCCTTCTGCGAGGTCATGCGCGTGGTGTAGTGGCGGCCTTCACCCGTGGTGCGCTTGAGATCGAGCAGACGAGTGAGAGCCTGATCCGCTCCCGCGAGATCCGCCTCCACCCCTTCCAGCTCGCCCACGGCGCGCACGCGCTCGACCCGCAACTCGCCCAGGCGCAGCTTGGTGGCGACCACCGCCTCGCTGGTGGGGGACATGATGGTGGGCACCACGAACGCATCGCGCGCTGCGGTGTAGACGGAATACGCGCCATAGCAGAGCCCGAGGGCAACGACACCGAGCGTTGCGAGCGCGCCGAAGCGCGTGGACACCCCGGCTTCGGCCCTACCGGGGAGGATCGCGGGGAGCGCGACGACTCCGCTCTTCTCGTCGGCATCCACGTCCGCATTTGTGTCCGCTTCAGGCTCGACTGGGGCAGCCGATCCAGAAAAATTCCCAGGCACGCTCCCAGAGGCAGCGGCCCCAGAAACACTGTGGGCTGCGGCCCCAGAAACACTGTGGGCTGCGGCCCCAGAAACACTGTGGGCTGCGGCCCCAGAAACACTGTGGGCTGCGGCCCCAGAATCAACACCACTGCGTTCGTACTCTCCCGGCGGCTTCGGCCGAGGCAGGACGACAGTGGTGGCGGTGACGGAGACTAGCTTCCGAGCAGTCGGCACAGCGGAGGTACCTCAAATCGCCAAAAGGGCGAGCAAAGGGTATTGGGCGAGGACTATGTCAGATGGCAACCCACCTGTCGAGACTTCCAAACGAACGAGGCGAGGGATTGTCAAGAAAGCGGCAATACGGAAAGTCGTTTCAATGATGCAAAACCGGATGCAGCGTTGGATGGGAGAATCGGCGCTGCCGCCCGTGCGGTTGCGAGTGTTGTTTCCCGCGCCGATGATTTCCCCCGCCGATGCTTCTTCCCGCGGCCATGTTTCCCGCGGCCATCGCCGCTGACGCGGCCAACGGCTTCCTCGGGAAGTACGGAGAACGTCGCCGACAGATCCTCATGAATGGTCTTCGCGATTCATCTTCATGAATGGTCTTCATGAATGGCGTCGCCTGGTTCCTGGAGCGCACTCTCCTGGAGCGCGCTTCGTGGAGTGCACCGTGGCCAGATGCCTCGCACCGAATCGAGCAGGGCGATCTGCCGAATCAGCGCGATCGAGGAGATGAGTTTGAACAGAAATTTTTCGAGGCGCTTCAGAGATAGCAGGCGCGAGAAGCGATGCACGTCGACGCAGCGACTCCAGCGAGCACGAGCGGGCGCTGGAACCCCTTCCCCATCGATTTCTGGAAGCGCCCCGGCGCCAGCAAAGCCCATCGGGAAGCCGACGAGCTCCCCCCAACCAGCTAGAGAGCAGCGAAGCAAAGGAATGGGTCGCACCCCGCGCCGGGTTCGAATCCAGGAAGAGATAACGAGAGCCTGCCAAATGACGAGCGCCGCCAGCCGTGCTCGCACTCTATTTTCAGCCGGCGCTGCGCATCACCCCAGCCCCTGTCTTCCGCGCAACGCGTGGTCTCCCGCGCAGCACGTTGCGGGCGAGAAACGCCGTGACGCTGCAACGGGCGCTGCACACGCGCTCAGCCGCGACCGATGAAGGGCATCTTGGTCGCGAGCACGGTCATGAATTGCACGTTTGCATCCAGCGGCAGGCTGGCCATGAACAGGACGGCGCGCACGACGTTGTCCACCGCCATCATGGGTTCCGGCAAGACGGCCCCGTGAGCCTGCAGAACGCCGGACTTCATGCGCTCGGACATGGCCGTCTCGGCGTTGCCGATGTCGATCTGGCCGCAGGCAATATCGTAGGCACGGCCATCCAGCGACGTGCTCTTGGTGAGACCGGTGATCGCGTGTTTAGTCGCGGTGTATGCCGCGGAGAACGGACGCGGCGCCGTTGCGGAAATGGAGCCGTTGTTGATGATGCGGCCGCCGCGCGGCGTCTGATCCTTCATCAGTCGGAAGGCCCACTGCGTGCAGTAGAAGGTGCCGCTCAGGTTCACGTCGACCACGGCGCGCCACTTCTCGATCGGCACCTCTTCGAGCGGGACGGCAGGGGTGCCAAAGCCGGCATTGTTGAACAGCAGGTCGAGGCGACCGAAGCTCTCCCGCACGCGGGTAAATAGCCGTTCCACCGCCGCCGGATCCGCAACGTCCGTCGGAACCGCCAGACAGCTGCCGGCCGGGGCCGCTGCCGCCGTCGCTTCGAGCTCCGCCCCACGACGGCCCGCGAGCCCCACGCGATATCCCTGCCCCGCGAGCGCGACCGCCACCGCTCGACCAATTCCACTGCCCGCCCCGGTGACGATCGCGACCTTATTCATGGCGCCGGAGCGTAGTGCTTCCGCACCTCGGATTTCCATGGGGTCGGTGTTCCATCGAAGGTGGAGTACGCAATTGCCAGCGTGGGGGCAGCTTTCCAGCCGGGCATGCATGCCAGCCGGCTGCAGGGCGGTGGCCGGGGTTACGAGAACCGGACTCAGGCTCGGCGCGAGCGAGCGGCCCGGGCCAGCAGCTCCAGCACGGGCACCGTGTCATCCCAGGCGAGGCAGCCGTCGGTGATGCTCTGGCCGTGTGTGAGCTCCGCTCGCGGGCGCAGCGGCTGATTGCCAGCGACCAGGAAGCTCTCCAGCATCACGCCCATCACCCGCCCGGCGCCGCTCTGGATCTGCGCAGCGAGGTCGGCCGCTACGAGCGGCTGCCGGCGCGGATCTTTACTGCTGTTGCCGTGACTGCAGTCGACCATCAAGCCCTCCGAGAGCCCCGCCTCTTTCAGGACGGCGCCCGCGGCCTCCACGCTGGCCATGTCGTAGTTGGGCTTACCGCCACCGCCACGCAAGATCAGGTGCGTGTGCTCATTCCCGCGCGTCTCCACGATCGCGGCCAGCCCCTGCTTGGTCACGCTCAGAAACTGGTGCGGATAGCGACTCGCGCGGATGGCATCCACCGCCACGGAGATCGACCCGCCCGTGCCGTTCTTGAATCCGACCGGCATCGACAGCCCACTCGCCAGCTCCCGGTGGACCTGACTCTCGGAAGTACGCGCGCCGATCGCGCCCCAGCAGACCAGGTCAGCAAAGAACTGTGGCGAGATCGGGTCGAGGAATTCCAGCCCCGTCGGCACCCCGAGGCGCGTGACATCGAGCAGGAATTGACGCGCAATGCGCAATCCGCGATTGATGGCAAAGCTGCCGTCCAGATCCGGGTCGTTGATCAGGCCCTTCCAACCGACGGTCGTGCGCGGCTTCTCGAAGTACGTGCGCATGACGATCAGCAGATCGTCGGCAAAGCGATCCGCGGCCGTGCGCAGACGCCCGGCGTACTCCAGCGCTGCCTTCGGGTCGTGGATAGAGCAGGGCCCAACCACGACCAGCAGCCGCGGGTCCTGCCCCTGGATGACGCTACCGATCGCCTGCCGTTGGGCCCGCACGAACGCCGCTTCCGTCGCCGCGATCGGCAACTCCTCCAGCAGAATCACCGGCGGGATCAGCGGCCGCAGGCCTTTGATGCGAACGTCATCGGTACCGAAGTCCATGCGTGACGCTAGCACGGAAAGAGGTGGGCCGGGCCTCCCCTGCCCGGCCCTGCTGGTCGCATCGGGACACAGCGCGGCCCTGGGCCGCCGTCAGCTCAGGCGGGAGGCTGGAAGGCGAAGTCGCCGTAGGCGCGCTCCGTCGTCCCCCACCACGTGAACATCTCTTTGCGCGCTTTGTCCCAATGCTCGAAGACCTTCTTGTAGGCAGCCTCTTTGCCTGCCTGCTCCGCGAAGAGATCTTCGGACGCCGCACGCGCCGCCTTCAGGATGTCGTCCGAATAGCGCACGAGCTTGACGCCCTGTTGCAACAGCCGCGTGAGCGCCGGCCCGTTGCGAGCATCGTAGCGGTTTTGCACCACGCCACCGGCCTGGCTGGCCGCCGCCTCGAAGACCTGCTGGTACTCCTTGGGCAGCTTGGCCCAGGCGCTGGTGTTGACCAGGAAGCTCAGCCCCGCGCACGGCTCCCACCAGCCCGGGTAGTAATAGAGCTTGGCGACCTTGAAGAAGCCGAGCTTCTCGTCGTCGTAGGGGCCCACCCA
>JAICTU010000507.1 GCA_025936205.1 Polyangiaceae bacterium
CGGTCCGGGCCGCGACCGCCGGTGGGACTGGTCGCGACCGGGCTGCTGTGCGTCGGGCTGCTGTGCGTCGGGCTGCTGAGTGCAGGGCTGCCGAGTGCAGGGCTGCTGAGTGCAGGGCTGCCGAGTGCAGGGCTGCCGAGTGCAGGGCTGGGAGCTGAGCTGCGGGCAGCAGCGCCAGCGGCTGCCGAGGTGCTCGCGATCGGACCGGAGGCAGCGACCCCGGAGTGCGGCGCCCTGCCCGCAGCCACGCCGCCGGCGGGGGTAGGGGCGCTGCCTCGCACGGCGATGGCCGGTACGATCGGGGTCGACTCCCGGGACACGCCCCCGGAGGTGCCGCCCGAGAGGCTCGTACGCGGAACGACGATCTCCATCACGGGTGCCGTGCGGTCGGGGAGCGACGCCGAGCGCTGCGTGCGCGAGCTGCGCAAGGCCGGCGCCAGGGCGCGAGCCAAGCCGGCGGAGAGCTCCGCCGGCGTCGCGAACTGCTGCTCGAGAGCCTGCTGCCACCACAGATCGAACGTGCCGGGCAGATTGTTGGTGATGGCGCTGGGACGCGGCGCCTGGCGATCGAGGATTTTCTGCAGCACCTCGCCCAGATCACTGCCGAGGAATGGCGAGCGCCCGGTGAGCGCCTCGTAGACGATCACCGACAGCGCCCAGAGATCCGCCTGACCCCCTCGCGGTACGCGACCCAGGATCAGGTCAGGGCTCATGTACAGCGGCGTCCCGACGATCTGGCCCGGAGTGCGGCGTGCTTGTGCGCCGAGCAGCGGGCGTGCCAGCCGCGATGCCACGCCGAAGCCGAGCAGCTTGAGCTGGCGTGACGACTCCTTCTCCTTCTCCTTCTCCTTCTCGCTGCGCTCGGCGAAAAAGAGATTTTCCGGCTTCAGGTCGCCGTGCGTGTACCCGGCGCCGTGCACGATCGCCAACGCCTGACAGGTCTCCTGCACGATCGAGTAGACCGTGTGTACGTCTTGCTTGGGGTTGCGCTCGAAGAGCGAACGCACGCATTCGCCCTCATACCAGCGCCAGGCGATGTAGCGTAGCGAGTGCCAGCTGCCGGAGCCGACTCGCTCGGGGAAGTATTCGCCCGTGAGCTCGCGCGAGAGCCGATCTTCCAGCGAGAAGCGGGCCAGCGCCTCCGGATGATCGTTCATCGAGCGATGCAGCAATTTGATGGCGCACGTGCCGTCGGTGACCTGATCCCGAACACGCCACATCGCCGAGACGCGACCACCGCCGACCTTGCGCTCGAGCCGATAGCGATCGGCGATCATCGTTCCTTGTCGGGGCATCATGTCGTCCACCACGATCCCGGCCGCTCCGACCTGCTCGAAGCGAACCTGCTCGGGACGGACAGGGTCGACAGAGCCGTCATTGCTCGCGTCGCAAGCGTGACACGCTTGTCATGACCCGCCCGAGCATTCCGACCGACTCCTGCCACCACCCTACAGTAAAGGACAAGGCGCACTCGCTCGTCCAGCGGTTTTTCCTCCGGATTTGTATCATTTCGATGCCTGTATCATTTCGAGGCTGTAGTGCTCCCGAACGGGTGCGATCCCGTGATTGCCATCCCCAAGTGACTCGCCGAACAGTCGGCGAGCGCTGGTGTGTGGATGTAATCCCACACCCTCCGCCCAGGCCGCTCGTGCTCAGTGACTTCCGGCCGCGTCGCTGGCGGCATCGCCGCCCATGGCGGCACGCAGCGGACGGTTGAACAACCAGATCGCGATGCCGGACGCGACGCCGAGGAACGTGAGCAACAGGAAGAACGCTTCGGGCGACCAGCGCGTGTAGAGCAGGCCGATCACGCCGCTCAGGAAGTTGCCGAGGAAGCTGGAGAGGAACCAGATGCCCATCATCATCGAGACGATGCGAGCCGGTGACACCTTGGTCACGAGCGACAGGCCGATCGGCGACAGGTAGAGCTCTCCCACGGTGAGCAGGGCAGTGCAGAACAGCGGCCAGAAGGGGCTGCCTTTGCCCGAGCCGATGGCCTGGGCGCCCAAGATCATCACGATGAAGGAAAGGCCGAGCAGCACGCAGCCGATTGCCATCTTGCTGACGCTGCTCGGCTCCGTGCCCCTGCGCTGCTGCCAGCGCCAGAAGCCGTCGAGCAGCGGGGCGAGCAGGATGATCATCATGGGGTTGAAGGACTGAAACCAGGTGGACGGAACCTGGAAGCCGAAAAGCACCGGCCATACCGTGCGCTCGTCGGCCCAGGTCTGCATCGTGTTGCCCTGCTGCTCGTAGACCGCCCAGAACACCACGTTGAGCGCGCACAGCACCACCAGGGCCAGCACGCGCTTCACCTCGCTCGAGTCGAGCGGCGCCTTTTCGGTATGGGCGGCCGCCACCTGGCTGTGCTGATCCGGGGCCAGATAGCGCTGGCCCGCCAGGTACACGCCGAGGCCGAGCAACATGCCGAAGCCCGCGGCGGCGAAGCCGTAGTGCCAGCCGTACACCACAGCCAGCGTGCCGCACACGAAGTTGCAGATGAAGGCACCGAGATTGATGCCCATGTAGAAGATGGTGTACGCGCCGTCGCGCCGTGCATCACCCGGCGCGTACAAGCCGCCCACCTGCGTCGAGACGTTGGGCTTGAAGGCGCCGTTGCCGAGGATCAGCAGCAGCAGGGCGATGAAGAACGAGCTCTCGATCGCCATCACGAAGTGGCCGAGCGCCATCAGCAGCGCGCCCACGACGACCGTCTTGCGTTGCCCGAGCCAGCGATCGGCGATGATGCCGCCCACGAACGGCGTCAGATAGACGAGCCCCGTGTACGTTCCGTAGAGCAGCGAGGCCACTTCCTGCGGATTGTCCGAAAGCAAGCCGCGCAACTGCGGCCAGAACAATACGTGATTGGGGTCGCCGGGGATCAGCTCACACGGTGGGCTCAGCTGGCGGCAGCCCTGCAGCGCCTCGCGAGCCGTGACGAACAGATAATTCGCCATGTACAGCTTCAACAGCCCTCGCATGCCGTAATAGCTGAAGCGCTCCCACATCTCCGCGAAGAACAGGATCACGAGTCCTGGCGGATGCTTGAAACGGCGTTCGAAGCTGGTGAGCGGGACGGGGCGGCTGGAAAGGTCCTGCGACGCGAGGGAAGCCGTCATGTAGACGTCTTTTACTACCCTCCCGGGCGGACCGGTTCTACTTAGAACTCAGGCTCTCGAGGAGCGGGGCGAAAAGGCCGGCGGCGAGCTGCGGATCGGCAGCCCGTGGCCGCTCAGGTAGTTCTTGATTTCCGCTACCGTGTGGCTGCCGTAGTGCAACATGGAGGCAACCAGAGCCGCGTCCGCGTGGCCCTCGCTCAGCACTTCGCGCAGGTGTTCGCATTCACCGCCGCCGCCGGAGGCAATCACCGGCAATGACACGGCGCCGGCGATCTGGCGCGTCAGCGCCACGTCGTAGCCCTGCCGTGTGCCGTCTGCGTCGATCGAGTTGACCACGATTTCACCGGCTCCCAGCTGCTCCGCGCGACGCGCCCACTCGATGGCGTCGATGCCGCGGCGCTTCCTGCCGCCGTGTGTGACAACCTCGAAGCCGGAAGGAAGCTGCGGCGTGGGGGGCGCGCGCAGCACGTCCATGGACAGGACCACCGCCTGCGCGCCAAAGGCTCGCGCCGCCTCCTCCAGCACCTCCGGGCGCTCCACCGCGCCCGAGTTGTAGTTCACCTTTTCGGCGCCCGCTTCCAGCACGCGCCCGGCGTCGGCGACGGTGCGCAAGCCTCCGCCGACCGAGAAGGGGATGAACACCTGCGCGGCGACGCGCCGCACCACGTCGAGAATGATCCCGCGACCCTCGTGCGACGCCGTGATGTCATAGAACACCAGCTCGTCGAGGCCGGCCTCGTAGTACTGATGCGCCTTCTCCACGGGGTCGCCGATGTCGATCGTGCCCTGGAACTGAATGCTCTTGGCGAGCTTGCCGTCGCGCACATCGAGGCAGCTGATCACGCGCTTGGTCAACATGAAGGGCTCCAGCGCGTGAAGCGCTCCAGCAGCGCGAGGCCGAGGGGTCCGCTCTTTTCCGGGTGAAACTGCAGCGCCGCCAGGTTGGCGCGCGCGAAGGCCGCAGCGAAGCGCAGACCGTGCTCACTTGTCGCGACGACGCTGCCCGGTTCGCTCGGCTCGAGGTAGTAGGAATGCACGAAGTAGAACTCGTTCTGTTCGGGCAAGCCTGCGAGCAGCGGGTGCTCGGCTCCGACGGGATCGATGCGGTTCCAGCCCATGTGAGGCACCTTCAGCTCGGGCGGCAGGGGGGGAAAGCGGCGAACCACGCCCGGTAGCAGGCCCAGGCACTCGGTGTCGCCCTCCTCCGAACGCGTCAGGCTGAGTTGGGCTCCGACGCAGACGCCCAGGATCGGCGTGCCCGCGGTGAAGGCCTCGCGCAGCGCCTGATCGAGCCCCCGCTGCCGCAGCACCTCCATGGCGCTGCGGGCGTGGCCGACGCCCGGGAAGATGACGCGATCGGCGCGCCGCACGTGGTCCGGGTCCGGGCTGATGCGGGATTCCGCGCCCACGGCGGCCAGCGCGCGTTGCACCGACGTCGGATTGCCGGCGTCGTAGTCGACGATCGTGATCACGGCTCTGGTGATACGTCTCGAGGCCTTGCCCGACAAGCCCGGAGCTGGCGCCTGGGCCGATAAGCCGGAAACGCGATTCCCATCGCCTCGCTGAGATCCACGTACTAGAGCCGTTGGCCGATGCTTCTGGGATGGCTTTTGCGGCGCGGGGCGCCGGCGTGGGTCTGGTCGGTTCTGCTCTGTCTTTCGGTCGGCGTACTCGCTAGCGCCTGTCACGGTCCGGTAGACCCGAATGGGGGGCGTAACCTGCTGCTCGGCAAGAAACCGATGGCGGCGCACGGGGTGAGCGGCGTCAGTCGACTCACGGACGGAGCGACCGCGCTGAGTGGGGACGACTGGGAGACGAATCTCAGCGCACAGTTCGCGGATGAAGAGTCGACCGTGACCTACGATCTCGGCGCGGTCGTGCGCCTGCGGGGGATCTGGTTCAACTCGGATCACAACGATGACTACCGCTTTCTCATTTCGGAGGATGGCGTGGTCTTCGAAGAGCTCTGGGAAGCGGCCCCCGTGCGAGCCGGCGGGATGCAGGATCGCTTCACCAACAAGCTCGATGTCACGGGCCGTTATCTGCGCATTCAGCCCGTGAACGGCGACGGCCGTTACGCGGTGTCCGAGCTGGCCGCCTTCAGCGAGCTACCCGCAGTGTTTCCGCCCGATCCGCCCCGCCAGCGCGGCACATCGCTGGAGGCGGTCGTGCGCACCCGGGTGCTGCTGTTCGGGGCGGCGGCGTTCGCGTTTCTGTTCCTGAGCTTCGAGGGCGCGCCGCTCTGGTGGCTCTATGCATGCGCCTTGTTGCCGCTGATCGCCGGCGTTTCGGCGTTCGAGAGCATCCAGCAAGCCTGGCCCGTGGAGCAGCAACAGGTGTCGATGGTGCGCGCCGTGTCGGCCGCGATCGCCGCCTTCGCGGTGCTGCGCGAGCTGTACGCGCCAGCGCGATTTCCGGCGTTGCGCGCGGCCGTGGTGAGCTGCCTCGGAGTGAGCGGATTGCTGGCAGTGCTCGCCTTTTACAACCTGGGCAGGCCCCAGTTCTGGGATGGCCAGACGGGGGAGCCAACGCCCGTGCACCTGCTCGATCTGCGCCAGTACTACCAGACCGCCAAGTACTTCGACGAGATCGGCTACCGCGGCATGTATCTGGCCGACATGGCGGCCTACGTCGAAGACATCCCCGGCGCCACGCTGGACAACCTGCGTGACACGCCGATGCGCGATCTCTCGAGCCACCGGGTGACCACGATCGGCGAGCAGCGCGCGAAGATCGAGGCGATCAAGCAGCGTTTCACGCCCGAGCGCTGGCAAGCGTACAAGCGTGATGCGCGCTACTTCCGCGAGATGATGGGGCGCCAGGACTACCTGCGCTACATGCTCGACTACGGCGGCAACGCCACGCCCGTGTGGATGAGCATGGCGCATTTCCTGTTCAGCGCATTCGACGCCAACACCACCGGATTCTTGCTGACCGCGCTGCTCGATCCGCTGCTGTTCGCGGTCACCTTTGCCGCCATCGGCTGGTGTTTTGGCTACCGCACCATGTGCGTGGTGATGGTGGTGTTCGGCGCCAACGATTTCATCATGTACGGCAGCAACTGGGGCGGCGCGACGCTGCGCCACGACTGGTTGATGTACATCGGGCTGGGCGCGTGCGCGCTGCGGCGCGGGCGGCCCGCGCTGGGCGGCTTCTTCCTCGCGCTGTCGAGCACGATCCGGGCCTTCCCCGCGCTGACGCTGATCACCGCCTGTTTCCCCGCGCTGTGGTGGCTGGTCGA
>JAICTU010000164.1 GCA_025936205.1 Polyangiaceae bacterium
CTTCGCCGATGAAGACCACTCCCGAAGAGCCATTGCCACGCGCGAACACAGTCTGCGTGCGCTCCCGATGTAAGACGCAGCGCGTGCAGCCCTTGACCTCCTCGGCCAGCTGCGCCAGCCGCTCGTGTCCCGCAGCGATGGGCAGCGAGCGCCGCTCGACGGCCGGCCGTGTTGCTTCGGCGGGACGCATCGGCGCCTGCATGGGTGCAGCCGCGAGCCCTGCTCCAGGGCTCGCGGCGGAGGGAGCCAAAGGGGGCTCCGCGCTGGGAACAACGCGTGGCTCGACAGCGGGGCGTGCTGCAGCCCTGTTCGGAGCGGGGCGCGGAGCCGACGCCGTGCTGCTGCTGTGCGCGGAGGGCTCGGAAGCCGGCAAGCCCCAGGCACCCGACGCCGCCAGCAGCTCCAGATGAGCGCGCAACGACCCGCACAGGCTGGCGAGCTCACGCCGGACTGCTTCGGGGCCCGTTCCGTCCGAGGAGCTCGCTTCCACGCGCTGCGAAGAGTGGGCGAGTCCGGCGCCGGCCGCAACCGCAGAGTCGTTCCAGGGCGCCGCTGATTCAGCCGGTCAGCGACTCGAACCGGGACCCAGGCTTTGGGGATCCCGGCAGCGGTCGGGGGGCGACAGCAGCTGGGCCGCGCGTGCGTGCTGGTCAGCGATCGCCAGGTGCTGCTCCGCCTTCGACGAAAAGCCCTGCTCGCGCTCCAGCTCGGCAAACTCGAGCTGACTGCGCGCCACTGCCAGCTCGCGGGGAGCGCAGTGCAGCGCGCCATTGGCCTCCGCGTCCCGCAGCATCCGCCCGATCTCGTCGACTTCCCGGGCAAGGCGCGCGCTGCGCCAACAACCGGATGCGCCGAGCAACAACACCGCACAGGCCACGGCGGCGGCTCCGCGGCGGCGCGGAGCCGGGCTGAGGATGCTCACCCGATTCAGCATCAAAAGCCCCTCGCCCGCGGGCTGACCGGCTCCACGCGCTGCGCGACCTGCACGGCCCGGGTCGCATACTCGAAGGCGGCCTGCGCGAGCTCGATGGCGGCCCCGTAGTCGGCCTCCATCGCCTCCGTGCGAGCCTTCCGCAGATGCTCGAGCGCGTAGTAATATTCATAGGGCGCCCGCGAGGCCGCTCCCAGCTGCTCGGCCCGCGCCACCTCATCGGATGCCTGCGTGATGCGCGACACATAGATCGCGTTGCCGCAGCCCACGGTGCCCAGCACTCCCAGCGCGAGCGCCAGCTGGCTTCGCCACGTCATCGTCCAGCAGCCTAGCACCCGAAGCGGTCAAGGGGTCAGGGGTCCGGGCCCGCGCACTCAGTCGCGTAGCTTCCAAGACGGACATCGCCCCGAGGATGATCCCTTGCCGTACGCCTGAGGCCCGGCCCAAATCCCAAAGAGCTCGAGCCATCCTCTCGCCTCGACACGTGCGCACCAGACGGCGAGTCCGCGAGCCGCCGACGTCACAACAGGTGGTCACGCAACCAACTGGAGACGCCCCTCCGAGCAAGCGGGGTTTTGGGCCCCGGCGCACAGCGCCCGCGCCACGCGGAGGCGGGGGAAGTCACCGCAGCAGCTGCTGCAGACGCCGCTCCGAGCAAGCGGGGTTGGGGCCCCGCGCGCAGCGCTCGCCCTGCGAGCGGAGGCGGGGGAGGGAACCTGCAGCGAAGCTGCAGGGCCCGGGGGTCTGCTTCAGACCCCCAATTAAATACAGCTCACAGCCGCCGGTACACGCCGACCACCACACCGAGCAGCATGGTCGGTCGGAAGTCGGTGGCTCGCACCAGGATGGGGGCCATCTGGTCGTTCGCGGGCTGGAAGCGCACGTAGTCTTTTTCGGGGTAGTAGTACTTCACCGTGGCTTCGTCGCCGATCAGCGCCACCACGATCTCGCCGCGGTCCGCGGAGGCCTGCTTGCGCACGAAGATGTAGTCGCCGTTGAGGATACCGGCGTTGACCATCGAGTCGCCCTGCACGCGCAGGCCGAAGACGTCGCGACCGCCACGTACCAACATCCGGTCCACGCGCACCGTGTCGACCACGTTCTCGTCGGCCAAGAGCGGAAGACCTGCCGCCACTCGACCCAGCACTTGCACGTCCACCGCGGCGTCATCCGGGTTGGCCGCCGCTTCCGCCTCCTGGGTGACGAGGCGCAGTGCGCGACTCTTCATGTCTTCCCGGCGCAGATAGCCTTTGCGCTCCAGAGCACGCAGATGGTCGTTCACACCGTTGGTGGAACGAATGCCCATGGACTCGCCGATCTCGCGAAGCGTCGGTGGGTACCCGCGCTCTTCAATCGATTGACGGATGAAATCGAGTGTTTGCGCCTGGCGCTTGGTGAGACCCTGCATCGCTCACCATCTTACTGAACGGGTGTTAGGAAGTCAAATCGTCAGGTGGCAGCCCTGCGCAAGTTTTTGCCGACCGATAAATATTCAGGAAAATCAACCAGATATGCCCAGCATCGTCAGCTTGTCGTTGGTGCTCCGCAGGCGGCCCACCAGCATGTGGACCGTGCTCCAGAGCACCTCGTAGGCGAGTTCCTTGTCCTGGAAGAGGAGATCATCGAGGTCCTCCTTCGAGATGGCGAGCAGCCGACAGCCGTCGTGCGACAGCGCGTCCGCGGACCGCGGCGACTCGTCCAGCAACGCCATCTCACCGAAGACCTGTCCCGGACCCAGCACGGCGAGGGCCTCTTCTCCGATGCCCGGCACCTGGCGCGCGATGCGCACCTTACCCTCCAGGATCAGGTAGACCTTGTCGCCCACGTCACCGTGCCGAAAGATGTTGGTTCCGGTCGGAAAGGCTTCCTCGTGAGCGATCGACGCCACGCGCTCCAGCGCGCGATCCTTCAGGCTCGAGAACAGCTCCACTCGGCGTAGCTGCTCCGTTCGGTCGCGCACGTCAGCCATCGCAATTTGCCGGGGGGATTGCCGTGTGATGGCCGTGTGATTTGCCGCAGCCGCTCGAACGCAGTCACACCGAGCCTCGAATATCTCTAGCGCAGGGTGAAGCGGACGACAATCGGGATCGTGGAAGCGATGCCAGCACCATTGCGATCGAGCGCCGCGTCGAAGGGATTGCTTCGTGCACAGCGTTCGGCCTCACGCGCGTAACCGGGGTTCGAGTTGCCCACCGCGCGTGCATCGAGCACTTTGCCCGCCCCGGACACCGACACCATGACGTTGACCGCGTAATTCATGCGCTCCTCACCGGGCGGAAACGGGCAATCCCAGTTCGCTGCACGGGGCTTCGCGGGGCGGGAGTGATCCACGGCGGAGGCGGGCGCAGTGCCCTTGCCGCCCTGAACGCCGTCGGCGCGTGCCGTCGGCGCCCGCACGGCGCGCGCGGAGGTTCCGTTCGCGGCCGTCACACCACCGGCGTAGGCGTCCGCATTTCCCTGCACGATCGTCATCCCTGTGAGGTCGACAGGCTCATCCGGATCCGGTTCGGCGGCAAGCACGCGTCCCGCCTGCGCCGCGGCGGGAGCTGGAGGCTCGGGGGCGTGCACGGGCTCCTTCGGTGCCGGTGCCTTGGGAGGCGGAGGAGCCTTGGGCGGTGGCTCGGGTTCGGGCTCGGGCTCGGGCTCGGGTTTCGGCTCCTCCGGCGGCGGCTCGGGTTCGAGCGCGACCTGGATGCTGGCGTGAATCCTCTGTTGGATCCCCGCTTGAACGCGCCGCGCGAAGTCTTCCAGCGCGTACAGCCGGCTGAAACCCGCGAATGCGACGGCGCCGTGCAACAGCAGCGCGAGCGCGATGGCTATGCTGAAGCGCAGGCGCTGCAAACCTTCATCCTGCATCCCGGCACCCGGGCATCAATCGGCCGATCTCGCATCGCTACGGAGCTAGTATGGATTGACCTAGCTTGGATCAATTAGCATGGAGCAGTTAGCATGGATCAATTCGGCGCGGGCGCGACCGGCGTTGCCTCATCCCTTGGTGCAGGTGCAACACCGAAGGCGAACTTTGCCAGCCCGGCTTGCTTCAGGATGTCGAGCACGCGGATCACGCGGCCGTGCTCCACCTTTTTGTCGGCACGGATCACGACACGCATGTCTTTGTTCTTGGCTTTCGCCTGGCGCGCCAGCTCCGCGATCGCTTCATCGCTCGCCACCGGCGTCGAGTCCACGCGCGCCTTGCCGTCCGTGGTCAGCTCGACGCTGAACACGTTCTGCACCTCTTCGCCGCTGGCCGCTTTGGGCAAGTCCATGGGCATGCCCTGTGACACGATGATCTTGGCTGTGACCATGAACACGACCAGGAGCACGAGCGTCACGTCCACCAGCGGTGTGACGTTGATGCCGCTGATCAGGCCGTCTTCGTCGTCGTTACTGCTGCTGCTTGCCATGAGAGTTTGACCCGCTCGGAAGAGCTATTCCGCCTCGCTCCCGGCGGGGTGTGAGCCGTGCGCGCCACCTGCCACCAGATGCGCGAGCAATACGCTGCCCAAGGCGTCGGTCCGGGCCAAGATGGAACGCAAGCGGCGCTGGAACACGTTGTACATCGCCACGGCGGGGATCGCGACGAACAGCCCCACCGCGGTCGCCACCAGCGCTTCTGCGATGGAGGCCATGACCGCCTGGGGCGCCATGCCGTGCACCGCTTCCGACGCGGCCATCGCAGCGTCCTGCCTGCCCAGCGCCTCGAACGCCTGCACCACGCCGATCACCGTGCCGAACAACCCGACGAAGGGAGCATTGTTGCCCAGGGTACCCAGATAGGCGAGGCGCCGTTCCAGCTTCAGGCGCTGCAAGGCCTTGGCGCCGGCCATGGCCTCCTCCGCTGACTGGGCGCCGCGATCGGCTTCGTCCAGACCGCTGATCACCACCGCGGCTTCGGCGCTGGGAGAAGCATCGAGCAAGCGCCGCGCGCCATCGAGATCCGACTTGCGCAAGCGTTCGCGAAGCTCGCGGGCGAGCTTCTCGGTGTCGTCGCGCAACGAATGGTAGAACCAAGCCCGCTCTAGCATGATCGCGACCGACACTACGCTCAGGCCGAGCAGTAGCCAGAGGACCCACTCCGCACCGAAGTTGGTCATGAGCCGCTGCAGCCATTCGACTAGATTCATGTTCTCCCGTTCTCCCGGAGCCAGTGCTTAGCTCCTGCGCAGCAAAATGGCACCCCATTTGAGCGCCCGCCCGGAGGAAACCCACGCCCTCGCGGTTCTTGGTCGCCCGGTCAGAGCTCCGCGTGGGACGCGCGCTCTCAGAGTTCGTGCGGCATCAGATCGCGCGGCGAGCGGAAGTGCTGCAGAGGGGAATAGTGACGCAAGCTCGAGACACTCCGCATGTACACATCGGCATACGTCGTCACCTGGACGCCAAAGCTGCTCTGTTCACCGGCTTCCTTCAGTAGCGAGCCCCAGTACGGATGAAAAGCCGCATCCACTGCTTTGGCCACGCTCTGGTATTCACGCTCGATGGCGCGGAGCTCTTCCCGGATGCTGGCGATTGCGCGTTTGATGCGCGCCCGCTCCAGCGATAGCGCGGCATCGCACGAACTCTTCGGGAAGCTGCGGAAGCGCGACTGGTAAAAGCGCAGGTCATCCTCGAGGCGCCCGCGCGAGGCGTCCAGCTCGCGCAGGCGCGCGAAGCGCGCGGCACAGCTGGTGTGGGCCGAGAGCTCCGCGCCCAGCTCCTGGATGATCATGGCCGTGCGCCAGGTGGACTCTTTCTTGGAGCGCAGGATGTCGCCGTAGATGTGGTCGCCGACGTAGCAGACGCGCGCGCCGCGGATCCCGAGCAGGCGCTCGAACTCCGTCAAGCTGCCCCCCTCATAGATGCGTCCGCGTTCGATTCGTCCACCCGGATCCTTCAGCACATCGCGGTCGCGCTCCATGAGCGGGCGCCCTTCGCGGAACCACGCCGGTTTTTGCGCGGCGACGATCACGGCGTCGAAGTAGTGACGCCAGGTCGGGTACTCCTTGCGCCGTGAATCGAGCAGATACGTCATCAGCGTATCGGTGTACGACCAGGGCGAGTTCGTGAGCAGGAACAGCTTCTTGCCTGCGGAGCGGAACTTGTGCAGCGTGGCTTCCAGATACTCGTCGCGCTGCACGTAACGCGGCAGGTCCCGCGTCACGTTGGCGTAGAAGTCGCCGTCCCGGTGTGCCTCGTCGATCGATTTGCGCACGTCGTCGAACAGGGTGCCGTAGTCGATGCGCGTATCGTGGCGCTCGAGCGCATCCACGATCGCGGCGTAGCTCGTGACCTCGGAGAGCGAGAAGAGCGTATCGATCCAGTGATAGCGCGGCGTGTGCGGCCGCACCTTGGTCTCCGCATAGAGCTCGTGAAGCTGTTGCGCGTCGAGCGGCTGCAGACCGTGGTAGCCCTTGTAGACGCCCTTGAAGCGGTCCATCTTGAGCACATTGCCGAAGCGCTTGTCCACGAGCAGACCGCGGATCGGGAAGCGCGTGTCGTAGCGCAGCTGGCGCAGGTAGCGCGGGTAGCCGCGATCGACCATGCGGTCGACGGTGAGCTGCACGCTGAGCTCGTCGAGCGCTTGCTGATGATAGATGGCGAGCGTGTAGTCCATGTCGAACCCGAGCCACTCGATGTTGAGCAGGTTCAGGTCCCGGTTCACGAACACGCGATCATTGGGATCGATGCGCACCTTCACCGGCGGCGGCCCGCCGGCGATGTTGGCCAGCGGCAGCAACAGTTGCTCCGGCCCGTCGCGGGGCGGCGCTGGAGCAGCGGCTACCGTCGCGCTCGCTGGTGTCGCCACACTGGGAGCGGGCCCGCTCTCGGTGGACTGGTTCGGGGCAGCGGGCTCATGCGTTGCGACGGCCAGGGACGAATCGGCGCGCCGGGGCGCCACGGGATCGGTCACGTGGCTTAGCGTAGCATGCGGGGCCACCCGAGACGGAGCTTGCCGACGGCCCGGTTTGGAGGGAGGCTTCAGAGGTGAGCTCCGCTTCGATCGCCGTGCTCGTCACCGGCGACCCCATCCCGCAAACCCGGGCGACTCGGGGAGATTTTCTGGAATTGATCCGCGGGACAACGCCCGCGCATGCGGCGCTGCCGTGGCAGGCTCACGACGCGCGTGTGCTCGATGTCCTACCGGACCTTACGGATGCGCTGGCTGTGATCGTGACGGGGTCGCCGCTCAGCGTCACCGAGCGGGCACCCTGGATGGAGCGCGCCGCGGCCCGATTGCGGGACCTGGTGCGGGCCGAGGTGCCCGTGCTGGGCATCTGCTTCGGCCATCAGCTGCTCGGGCACGCGCTCGGCGGGCGGGTGGAGCGCAATCCGCGCGGGCGCGAGATGGGCAGCGTCGAGTTCACGGCGCTGGATGACGATCCGGTGGTCGGCGGACCCGGCTCCTGGCTCGTCAATTCGACCCACGTCGATGCCGTCGTCGAGCTACCGCCCGGGGCGCGCGTCGTCGGCTCGACCGCGCTCGATCCGTACTCGGCCTTGCGCTTCGGTCCATTCGCGTGGGGCGTACAGTTTCACCCGGAGCTGGACGCGGAAGTGATGCGCCAGTACATCGAGGCGCGGCGACCGGCGCTGATCCAGGAAAGCTTCGACGTCGAGAGCGCCGAGCGCAGCGTGCGCGAGGCTCCGGCCGGTGCGGCCGTGATCGAGCGCTTTCTGCGCGTGGCCGCGGAAAGCGGTCTGCGGCGAGCGAGCTAGCCGTCCCGTCGGGGGGGGTTCTCCTCCGAAGGGGCTCGGGGCTAGATTCTGCCGCGGCAGCGCTTTACAAACGGGTGCGGCCGCACCATTCTGCGCGGCCCGGTCGAATTCTATGGGATTTTCGTGTGGCATCGTAGGGTTGCCCAACGTCGGCAAGAGCACCCTGTTCAACTCCTTGTCGAACGCCAAGGCGGAGGCAGCCAACTTTCCGTTTTGCACGGTGGAGCCGAACGTCGGGATCGTACCGGTCCCCGACGAGCGGCTCGATCAGCTCGCGCAGCTGTACCAGACGCGCAGCAAAGTGCCGGCGTCGCTGCGCTTCGTGGACATTGCCGGCCTGGTTCGCGGCGCTTCGAAAGGGGAGGGGCTCGGCAACCAGTTCCTGGCGAACATTCGCGAGACGGACGCAATTGCGCACGTGGTGCGTTGCTTCGTGGATGACAACGTGACGCACGTGGACGGGCGCGTCGATCCCGTCGCGGACGTCCAGACCATCCTGACCGAGTTGATCCTGCGCGATCTCGACTCGGTCACCAAACGGCTCGACAAGGCGCGCAAGATGGCCAAGAGCGGCAGTCCCGTCGAACGGGCCGCCGCGGCCCTGTGCGAGCGTCTGGAGAAGCACCTCGACAGCGGTGCGCTCGCCTCTTCTTTCAGCGTTGAAGGTCAGGTCGAAGCGGACATCCTGAAAGAGCTGCAGCTGCTGACCAGCAAGCGCATGTTCTACGTCGCCAACGTCGACGAGGGGTCGCTCGCTGCGCTCGACGAGAACCCGCATCTGGCGGCCCTGAAAGCACACGCCGCCAAGGAGGGCTCACTCGTCGTGCCGATCTGCGCGCGGCTCGAGGCGCAGATCGCCGAGCTCGATCCGGCGGATCGCCCGGAGTTTCTGGCCGGGGCGGGGCTGACCGAGGCAGGGCTGAATCAGGTCATCCGTACCGGTTACCAGTTGCTCGGGCTGATCACATACCTCACGGCGGGCGAGAAGGAATGTCGCGCCTGGACGATCCCCAAGGGCTGGCTGGCACCGCAGGCGGCGGGCGTGATCCATACCGATTTCGAGCGCGGCTTCATCAAGGCCGAGGTCATCGACTGGCGCGACTTGTTGCACTACGGCAGCGAGGCCAAGTGTCGCGAGGCAGGCAAGGCGCGCATCGAGGGCAAGGCGTATGTGGTGCAGGACGGCGACGTCATGCACTTCCGCTTCAACACCTGACGGTCCATCTTCGGAGCGCTTCAACCTCTCGGCCTCGACGGTCGGGAGGGCTCGAAACCGCGCGCCGACGTACGACGCTAGCAGATGCCCCCTGTTCGGCTGAGCCGCGGGCGCTTCACGAAATTGCTTTGCCCTGTCGCGCGCGCAGCACGAGCGCGTAGAGCCCCAAGGTGATCACGATCAGAAAGACATCGAGCGGCTTCAAGCGCCGGGGCACTCCGGCCGGGGCATAGCTACCGGCGGACGGACTCGATGCCGGGGCGGGCTGCTCCGGCGACGGCTGCTCGATGGCGGGCCGCTCGATGGGAGGTGGAGTGGCGTCGAACGCCTCGGTCCTCCCGCGCTGCACCGCGGCGAGGGGGGCCGGCGTGGGTTCCGGCACCGCAGCAAAGGCCTCGGTTCTGCCGGCGGTCAGCGCATTTCCCTGGGGCGCCGCTGCCGGGGGCACGGCCTGGAACGCCTCGGTCCGGCCCGCGGCGAGCGGGTTGCCGGCGGGGGCGAGGGCGGGGGCCGCGAAGGCCTCGGTGCGGCCTGCTGCCAGCGGACTTGCCGTGGGGGATGGCTCGGAGCTGGCAGCCGGAGGCGGGACGGCGGCAAAAGCCACGGTGCCTCCCAGAGGATTGGGCTCGGACGGCGCTCCGGCGGCATCGGGTACCGGCTCGACTGCGCTCGGCAAGGGAGGCGTGGGACCACCGTGGAAATGGGGCGGTCGGACCCCGCCGACTTGGGGCGCCACCCCGAGCATGGTGCCCATGCGTCGCTTGGGAGCGCCGGCTCCAGGCTGCGGTCCCTTGAAGACGGCCTCCGGCGGAACCGGAGAGGCGCCCTCGGGTCCCTCGGCCGGCTCGCGGGCTGCCGCTGCATCCTGAAGCTTGCGCCGGTGCTCGTCGACCATTCCCTGCACGGACTGCTCGGTATTGAGCATCATGGTCCCGCGAAATTTGGCGCCGGCAGGCCCGCCCAGCTTGAAGCCGCACTTTGTGCACGTGGTTGCGGTGTCGTCGTTCTTGGTGCCGCAGTTCGGACAAAACACGAGCCCTACCTCCGATTGGGATCCTAGCCTGTTCGGACTCCCTTACCAAAAGGCTTTACCAGAACCGGCCAGGGCAGGGGCTCGAGCCCAGCGCGACCAGCCCAGACGGTGGCGCCGGTGTGGGACTGGCGGATGTCCAGGAGAAGTCGTGCGTTGGGGCGAGCGCCTGCCCTTGACACCCCGCTTTCGAGGTCACTACGGTGCGCTCGCTCGCGACCCCCCCCAACACAGAAAATAGAGCATGGCTTTTGTCTTGAGTGAGGAGCGTGAGCGCGAGCTGACCGAGATCCTTTCGCGGTACCCGAACAAGATGGCGGCGTGCATCCCCGTGCTGCACCTGTGCCAGAACGCGAACGGCAACTGGTTGTCGCCGGACGCGATCCAGTTCGTTGCCGACCGGCTCGAGCTCAGCTCCGCCCACGTGAAGGGTGTGGTCACATTTTACTCGTTGTTCAACGAGCACCCTCCGGGAAAGCACCAGATCTGGGTGTGCCGCACGCTGTCCTGCGCGCTGCGCGGCAGCGACGCGATCCTGGATCATTGCCAGAAACGGCTCGGCGTGGGGGTGGGCCAGACCACGGCCGACGGTCGGTTCACCTTGCGGACCGCTGAATGCCTCGCGTCTTGCGGCACGGCGCCGATGATGCAGGTGGACAAGACCTATTACGAGCAGCTCACACCAGAAAAGGTCGACCGCATTCTGGCAGCGCTCTCCAAAGACTGAGTCCCTCTGAGTCCCGCCAGGAGGGAGAGGCCTTCGACCATGCTCAAGCGCACAGACTACCTGACCAAGAACTACGGCAAGCCAGACGGCTTTACCCTGCCGGTGTACGAGTCATCCGGCGGGTACCGCGCGGTGCGGCGCGTGCTCACGTTGCCGCGTGAAGCGGTGATCGAGGAAGCCAAGAAGGCGCACGTGCGCGGCCGCGGCGGCGCGGGCTTCGACTGCGGCACGAAGTGGAGCTTCATGCCGAAGCCGGGGGCCGGCAAGCCCCACTATCTGGTGATCAACGCCGACGAAGGCGAGCCGGGTACGTTCAAGGACCGCACGATCATGGAGCAGAACCCGCACGCCGTGCTGGAGGGCTGCATGATCGGCATGTACGCGATCGGCGCGAACGCCTGCTACATCTTCGTGCGCGACGAGCTGCACCTGGCCAAGCAACGCCTCTGGGACGCCATCCATGACGCCCGGGCCAAGGGTTACCTCGGTGACCTGCCGTTCGGGAATAACTACCCGCTGCAGATCTATGTGCACACCGGGGCCGGCGCGTACATCTGCGGTGAAGAAACCTCGCTGCTGAACTCGCTCGAAGGCCGTCGCGGCGAGCCGCGGTTGAAGCCGCCGTTCCCCGCTCAAGCAGGTGCCTTCGGGTGTCCGACGACGGTGAACAACGTCGAGACCGTGGCCATCATGCCCACGGTATTCACGCTCGGAGGAGACGCCTTCAGCAAGCTCAGCGAGCTGCACGCCTGGAATGACGGCGGCGTGCGCTTGTTCGGCGTGTCCGGGCACGTGAAGCGCCCCGGTATCTACGAATGCGCCGTCGGCCTGACCTTGCGCGAGCTGATCTACGATCTGGGCGGAGGCATCGAAGGCGGGCGTGAGTTGCTCGGCGTGATCCCCGGCGGGTCCTCGTGCCCGGTGCATTTGCCGAACGAGGTCGTGCACGTGCCGAACAACCCGAAGTTCGAGATGTTCAACGGCAAGAGCATTCTGGACCTGCCGCTCGGCGTTGATCCGTTCCGGATCGTGGGCAGCATGCTCGGCACGTGCTGCGCCATCGTGCTCAGCGACGCGGCGGATCCGGTGCTGGCGATGCAGAACCTGATGCGCTTCTACAAGCACGAGTCCTGCGGTCAGTGCACGCCCTGCCGCGAGGGTTGCGGTTGGCTGGAGCGCATCTTTGACAAGGTGGTCGAAGGCACGGCGACGCTCGATGAGCTCGATCAGGTGCACGAGATCGCTTCGAACATCACCGGCAACACGATCTGTGCGTTCGGCGACGGCGCTGCCCAGCCGGCACTGGCCTTCGTGCGCAAGTATCGCGAGCAGTTCGAGGACTACATCTTGGGCCAGGGCCGGTCCCAGACGGGGAGGTTGGCGATATGAGCGCAGGTAACCTGCTGTTCGCGGTCTGTTCGATCGCCTGCCTGGCAGGCGCGTTGATCACCGTCTCCGCACAGAACCCGATCCGTGGCGCGATGGGTCTGCTCACGACCATCTTCGGGATCGCTGGCCTGTTCTTGAAGCTGCGCGCCGAGTTTCTCACGGCGATTCAGCTGATCGTGTACGCGGGCGCGGTGGTGGTGCTGTTCGTGTTCGTGCTGATGTTGCTCGGGCCCGACGCGCGGGCGCCGGCGCGCACGGGCCGCTCGGGCGCGAGCCGCGCGCTGGGTGGGGTGCTGTTCCTCATCACCAGCTTGCTCGGCATCGTCTCTCTCTCCGGCCAGAGTGGCGAACACGGGCTCGGCGCGCCCGCGCCGGACCACGGCAGCGTCGAGGCCGTGGGCCGCGCGCTGTTCGGGCCTGCGATGTTCGTCTTCGAGTTGGTCACGGCGCTGCTGATCGTCGCGGTCGTCGGCGCGATCGCCGTGGCTCGCGGGCGCCAGGGCAGCGTGAAGAAGAAGCCGGCAATCAGGTCCCCGCGCGAGCTGTTTGCCGGCCCGCCACGGCCCCGCACCGTTCCGCGGCGGCTGGGCACAGAGGGAGCCGAATGAACGCCCTGGGTGACACTGTCGAGAGCTACGTCCTGTTGGCGTCGCTGATCTTCACGATCGGTGGCGTGGGTTTTCTGGTGCGCCGCAACGTGCTGGTGCAATTGATGAGCATCGAGCTGATGCTCAACTCGGTGAACCTGTTGCTGGTTGCGTTCAACCGCGTCCACGCCGATGCGATGACGGGCAACATGTTCGCGTTCTTCATCATCGCGGTGGCAGCTGCCGAGGTCGCGGTCGGTCTGGCCATCGTGCTGTCGTATTATCGCCTCAAGTCCACGGTTTACACCGACGAGGCGGATCTGCTGCGGCACTGAGCCGGGAGCGGTGACCTTCCGTGGCAACTCTCCCGAGCTGATGCTTCCGAGCAAGGTCACCTGAGCAAGGTCTCCTGCAAGGTACGGACCTCTATATGCACGCATTCGAGAAGATCTTTCCGGCCGATGACTTTGCCCTGCTGGCCGTGATCCTGGCCATGCCCCTGCTGGGGGCATTCGTAAACGGGATCTTCGGCAAGCGCCTGGGCAGGGACGCCGTGCGCCTGATGGCGCTGTCGGCGCTCGGCATTTCGTTCCTCGGCAGCGTGCTGGCGTTCTGCCTGCTGCACGCCGCGCAGACGGGGGGCGAGGGCGGCGGAGAAGAAGCGGCGCGCTTCGTGTGGCACGCCTGGGATTGGATGGGGCTGTCCCGCGCGGGGGAGGCGAGCCTGCTCCACTCGGGCGCGGCTCCCGGGCTGCTTCAGCTCGAGGTGGCGTTCTCGATCGACGCGCTGAACGGCACGATGGCGCTGATCGTGACCGGCGTGGGGTTCCTGATCCACCTCTACTCCACCTCGTACATGTGGGACGACCCGGGCTTCCACCGGTTCTTCGCCTACTTGAACCTGTTCATCTTCTCGATGCTGGTGCTGATTCTGGGCAACAGCTTGCCGATTCTCTTCGTCGGCTGGGAAGGCGTCGGTCTGTGCAGCTATCTGCTGATCGGCTTCTGGTTCGATCACGATGCGAACGCCTCCGCGGGCAAGAAGGCGTTCGTGGTCAACCGCATTGGCGACTTCGGCCTGCTCGTCGCCATGGCTCTGCTGGTCCGTTACACGGGCTCACTCGACTGGGACGGCATGGCCGCGGGGTCGCGCGGCCTGATGACGGAGATCCGAATTTGGGACGGGCAGATGTTCTCGTTCCTGCCCGACGTACTGACCGCGCCCCGTTCGGTCTCGGCCGCGACCTTGGTCGGACTGGCCCTGTTCCTGGGGTGCGCCGGCAAGAGCGCGCAGATGCCGCTGTACGTCTGGTTGCCGGACGCGATGGCTGGCCCAACGCCGGTCAGCGCGCTGATCCACGCTGCAACGATGGTGACCGCGGGCATCTATCTCGTGTGCCGCATGGCGGGGATCTTCACCCTCAGCCCGGCTGCCATGCTGGTGGTTGCAACGATTGGGGCGCTGACAGCCCTGTTCGCGGCCACGATCGCCCTGGTCCAGCGCGACATCAAGAAGGTGCTGGCTTATTCAACGGTGAGCCAGCTGGGCTACATGTTCCTCGGCGTCGGCGTCGGGGCGTTCACCGCGGGCTTCTTCCACGTGCTCACGCACGCCTTCTTCAAGGCTTGCCTGTTCCTCGGTGCCGGCTCGGTGATCCACGCGATGCACGCGCGGATCCACGACACGGATGCATCGCAGGACGTGAACAACATGGGCGGGCTCAAGAAGTACCTGCCCGTCACTCACCTGACGTTCCTGGTGTCGGTGCTGGCGATCGCCGGCTTGCCCCTGACGAGCGGCTTCTTCTCGAAGGATGAGATCCTGTACAGCGCGTTCACGCGCTCGGTGGTCTCGGCGAATCCCAATGCCTTCGCCTGGCCGTCCTGGGCGGGCGGGGTGTTGTTTGCGATCGGCGTCACCGCCGCGGTGATGACCGCGTTCTACATGTTCCGCGTCTACTTCTTGACGTTCCACGGGGAATTCAAGGGCTGGACGATCGTCCCGGGCTGGCAGGGGGCGCATGGCCACGGTCATGACGACCATGGTCACGCTCATGCACAGGATCATGGTCACGGCCATGACGGTCACGATCATGACGGTCACGAGCACGACGACGTGCAGGATCACGACGAGCACGGGCACGACGACCATGCCCACGGTCACGAGCCCCATGGCCACGCGGACGATGCGACCGAGGCCGGCGACGCGGGGCACGGACATGCCGCTCGCGACGCGGCGGAGCACGGCCATGCTCACGGCGCCCATGCGCCCGGCGAGCCACTCGAAGGTCCCGAGCCGCACGAGTCCCCTTGGCAGATGACGCTCCCGCTGGTCATTCTGGCGGTGCTGGCGGCGTTCGGCGGCTTGCTCAACGCGCACCCGTTGCACATCGTGCCGCTGGAGCACTGGCTCGAGCCCGTCTTCGGCAGCGCGGTGGATGCAGCTCGCCTGCACACGAGCGACCCGGATGACGCGCTGATGATCCCGCTGCTCATCCCCGGCGTGCTGGCGTTCCTGATCGGCTCAGGCCTCGCGTACGTGGTGTACATCCGCAGCGGCGGGGCGCCGGAGAGGTCGTTTGCCGCGAGCTTCCCGCGCCTCTACCAGCTGGTGTTCGAGAAGTGGCGCGTCGACGAGTTGTACGACGAGCTCGTGGTCGGCAGCCTGGAGGCGCTGGCCGAGGCATCCGTCTGGGTGGACCGCTGGGTGGTGGACGGCATCCTGGCTCGTCTGACCGCTTTGCTGGTCACGGTCTGGGGTCACCTGCTGCGTCTGTTCCAAACCGGCCACGCTCAGGCCTACGCCGCGGTGATGGTGCTGGGCTTGTTCGGTCTCGGTTGGTTCGTGACCGTGCCTCAGCCCGAGGCGGCCATCTCCGGAGACGCTTCCACCGGCCAGTACGCCGTGCAGGCTGCGCCGGGCCTCGGTTACTCGTACCGATGGGACGCGGATGGCGATGGGAACTTCGATACCGATCAGTTCGGCGCCTTCGGGCAAGTGACGTTGACGCTGGAGGAGGGGGCGACGCGCGACGTGCAGCTGCAGGTGAAGAACGCCTTTGGTCGTATTCGAACCGGCACGTTCTCGGTCACTCGCCCGCGCCACGATGGGTCCGTCCCATCCGCCATGGTCGAGCCGCGGCTCGCTCCGCGCCCGCTGCAGTTGCCGGCCGCCGCTCTTCAACAGCGCGCTGCTGCCGTGCCCGGTCTTGCGCCCGCAGGAGGTGTCCAATGAATCCGCTGGCAGCAGCCATCGTGCAGCTGTGGCCCTACGCGCTGGCCTTCGTGGTCGCCGCCGCCATTCCGCGCCGCCAGGGTAGGTGGGAGCGCTTCGCCATCGGCCTGTCCGCGGTGCTGGGCGGGGCCTTCTTGCGTGGCATGTGGCCCGGTAGCGAAACGCCCGCCGAGCCGTCCGTCGAGTGGCCTCAGCTGCTGAATGTGCTCGTGTTCGTGCCCATCCTGGGCGCGATCGCCGTGCTGTTCTTGCCGCGGCAGGCGCCGCGCCTGCTCAAGCGCTTCAGCATGGCGGTGCTGCTCATCGATTTCGTGGTCTCGCTCTGGTTGCTCGGAGCGCCCATGGCCGAGGGCTGGCACTTCCAGTACATCGCCGAGTGGCTGCCGAGCTTCGGCATCCGCTACCACGTGGCGATCGACGGGGTGAGCCTGTGGTTGGTGCTATTGACCACGCTCTCCAGCCCGCTTGCCCTGTACGTGAGTTTCGGTTCAATCAACAAGCGGACCAAGGAGCTCTGCTTCTCGTTCCTGCTTTTGCACGGCGCCATGCTCGGCGCGTTCGTCTCGCTGGATCTGTTCCTGTTCTACTTGTTCTGGGAGCTGATGCTGGTGCCGATGATTTTGATCATCGGTGTCTGGGGCGGGGTCGAGAAGATCAAGGCAGCCTACAAGTTCTTCCTCTACACGATGGCCGGCAGCATGCTCATGCTCGCCGCGATCCTGTACCTGGTCTGGAGCTTCAAGCAGGTCGAAGGCTACTACACGTTCGACTATCTCGCGCTGCGCCGGCTGGTGTTGCCTGACACCGCGGCCTGGCTCTGCTTCGCCGGGTTCGCCGTCGCGTTCTTGATCAAGGTGCCGATGTGGCCCTTCCACACCTGGCTGCCTGACGCTCACGTGCAGGCGCCCACGGCCGGCTCCGTGATCCTGGCGGCGGTGATGCTGAAGCTCGGAACCTACGGCTATCTGCGCTTCTGCATGGGCTTGTTCGAAGGCCCCGCCTGGCAGGCGGGCGCCACGCTCGCATGGATCGCCTTGCTGGGTGGTGTCATCTACGGCGCTCTCTGCGCCTGGCGGCAGGCGGACATCAAACGCCTGGTGGCGTACTCCTCGGTGGCGCACCTGGGCTTCGTCATGCTGGGGCTGTTCTCGGCGACGCGCTCGGGCATCGAAGGCGCGCTGCTGCAGATGGTCAACCACGGTGTCTCCACCGGCGCACTCTTCATCCTGGTGGGCGTCGTCTACGATCGGCGTCACACCCGCCTGGCCTCCGAATACGGAGGGCTGGCGAAGGTGATGCCGATTTACGCCGCCTTGTTCGTCGTGTTCACGATGGCCAGCATC
>JAICTU010000339.1 GCA_025936205.1 Polyangiaceae bacterium
CCAGCTCCGGCGGCAACGGTTTCGATCTGTTGATCGTCGACATGGTCATGCCCGGGGGCATGGATGGTCTGGCCACAGTTGCACGCATCCGTCACACGCAGGCGTCGCAAAAAGTCCTGATTGCGAGCGGCTATGCGCCAGATCACCTCAATGACGCGGCTCGCCAGCGCGGGCTGCCCTGGTTGGCCAAGCCGTATACCTTGAGCGGGCTGGCCTCCGCGGTGCGCAGCACGCTGGCAGGCAGCATCGAGGGCACACAGCTGGATCATCCCGGCGAGTGATGTGCCCGCGGCGCGCCTGTGCTAGCTTCGCGGCGTGAACCATCCCCATCCCACCCTCCAGCCCTGGCTGGAGGCGTTCCTTGCGGCGCGCGGCGGCGTCGCCGGCAGTGTCCACCGCGTACGAGGCGATCAGCTGGAGCTGGCCGCACACGTGCGCCTGCCCCCTCCGGTAGTGGAGAAAACGCGCTCGATCCCCAAGGGCAAGGGCATGGCGGGGCTGGCCTGGGAGCGCGACCGGGTGGTATCGACCTGCAACTTGAAGACGGACACCAGCGGTGACGTGCGGCCGGGCGCCAAAGCCGTCGATGCCGGCGCGGCGCTGGCGATCCCGGTTCGGGACGGCGCGGGCGCGGTTCGCGCGGTGGTGGGGATCGCGTTCGCGGGCGAGCGCGAGATGAGCAGCGAGGAGCAGGCGAAGTTCGAGAGCGACGCGCAGGCATTGCCCGCCAACGGCCCCTGAGCAGCGGGTGAAGCCAGCGTGACGCAGCAATGGGAGGTCGAGCGGGTCGAGCTGTCACCCGGGCTCGGTGAGCGCCTGGAGCGCGAGGAACTGCCGCTGGTGATCGCGGGAGGCGCCGCGCGCTGGCGTGCAGTCGAGCGCTGGTCGCCGCACTATCTCGCAGGGTTGCTCGGCAACGCGGAGATCGACTTCAAGCTGTCCAGCTCGAACGTGCATCCCGACTTTCGCCAGAGCGAGCTGCGGCACATGTTCGCGCGCGGCCGCGCCCCATTCGGCGAGTTTCTGCAGCAACTGGTCACGGGCGGCGAAAGCGAGCGCGCCCGGCGCCTGTTCACGGGCGACGAGCAGTTCTTGCTGCGGCGACGGGACGGCGTCACGAGCGTGAATCCGCTGCTGGCGCCGTTGCTCGACGAGATCGAAACGCCCGAGCTGGTCCCGGGCGAGCGGCTGTACACGGTCTGGAGCTGGTTCAGCGGGCGCGGCGTGCGCACCTGGCTGCACTACGACAACAACGGTTGTCACAATCTGAACGCGCAGCTCTGTGGCCATAAGCGCTGCTGGTTATATGCACCCGATCAGTTGCACCGGATGCACCCCTTTCCGCTCGGGGGCGGCAATCCAGCGCACAACTGCAGCCAGATCGACGCAGAGGCGCCCCAGCCGGAGTTTGCGGCGGATCTGCAGTCGGCGCCAGCTTGGTACGCGGAGCTGAGCGCCGGGGATTTGCTGTTCCTCCCCGCCTGGTGGTTTCACACCTTCACGCATGGCGGCGAGTTCAATGCGAACGTCAACTTCTGGTGGAAGCCGCTGCGGCCGAGCTGGAACCCCGTCGCCGCGCGGCAAGCCTTGCTCGACGCCGCCGGTCGCGCCGGGCTTGCCAAGGATCCCGCGGCCGCGGCCTCGCTGCGCTCGCTCGACGCCGCGCTTTGTCAGCCAGCTGGAGGCTAGCTCCAGCTGGTGTTCCGCAGTCGGAGGCTAGCTCAGCCCTCGGAACCGTTGAGTTGCTGGACGACCTTGTTGCCCAGCGCGATCAGCGTCGAGATGTCGTCGCCCCAGCCGAAGTGGCGCGCCGCCGCGATCCCCTGCTGCGTCGTCTCTTCGGCGCCGATGATGGCAGCGTCGACCTGGGTGGCGATCCAGCTCGCGAGGCAGACCAGCGCCGCCATCGGCGAGACGTGGCCGGGCCGCGAGAACGAGTGATGGTTGGCCACCACCCAGCGCAAGCCCTCGGGCAATGACCAGAGCCCGGCGACGGTGTCGGCGGCCGCTTCATGCACCGCGAACATCGGCGCCTTGAGCTGATCGAAGGTGAAGCCCCGTCCATCGGGCCCGCGCAGCGCCGGCGCCACCAGCAGGCAAGCAGCGATACCGATGTCGTGCAACAAACCGCAAACGTAGATGCGGTCGCCTTGCTGACCAATGCGCTCGGCCAGCTTGCGCGCGAGATGCGCGGTGACCGTGCTGTGCCGCCGCAGCGCCTGCATCGGGGCGCGAAATACCTCGCTGGTGAACATCTGAGCGTTGGTCGCGGCCTCGGTGAAGACGAGGGCGATGGTGCGGATGCCGAGCCGCATCACGGCATCGTCGATCGTCTGCACGCGCGCGCCGCCGGAGTAGAACGGCGACTGTGCGATGCGCAGCACGCGCGCCGCGATCAACGGCTCGGTCTCCAGGAGCGCGACGATCTCGCCGAAGCTGACGTTCGGGTCGCGCGCCAGCGCCAGCATCTCCAGCGCGGCCGCGGGCAAGAGTGGCGGCTGATAGTCGGGCGATGCAAAGGTCCGGTTGAGCGCGTCGATCAATGCCTGCTCCGACGCCGGCCGGACTGATTTTGCCCGCTCGCTGAGCAGTCTGGATTCACCCTCCACGGCAACTGGTACGGCCCGCGCCCCGCTGCGCCTTAGCGTCGCCCACGGCCTCACATGCGCGCACTCTCACCCCCCGCGCGCTGTTTCATAATCAGCATTTAGGTGTGCCTGTAGCTTGACGTTCTGGAGCACGAGCCGGGGCATCCGGCATGAAGCGATGCGAATCCCAGGGGGCCAGGTGGCACTGAAGCGTTACGTGATGTTGGTGGACCAGGAGGGGGGGCCACTGGCTCGCCTCATCCCTCGGCTTCGAGAGCTCGACTTTCGCATCGTGCGCGTGCCGGAGCCGAGCTCCGCGGTGGAGTTCGTGCGCGTATTCCCCAAGCTGTCCATGGTGGCCGTCAACGATACCGGCGACGCCGAGCAGAACGTGGCGCTCGTCAGCGGCATGCGGGAGTTGCAGCCGACGCTGCCCTTGCTCTGGCACGGCCCGCCGCTGACCCTGCCGGAAGGCCAGCGCGTCGAGGTGCTGCCCACCCAGGATGTGACGGCAGGGGACCTGGTCGCCTGCGCCGAGCGGCTCCTGTACCAGCACTTCTACCCACTCGACTTCGCCACTTACCTGGCGGAGACCGCGCTCACGGCCTTTGCCGCTTTCGGCGCGCACGCCTCCTCCGCAGATCCGTTTCTGAAAGCGAGCCGGGCACGGCTCGCGGAGCTGAGCGCCTTGATCGCCTTCTCGGGGCCGGAGACGTCCGGGCACCTGGTGGTCAGCTCGTCGCGCCAGGTCGCTCGCGATGCCCATGCGCGGCTCTTCGGTGCCGCGGCTCCGAGCAACGACGACGCGCTCGTGGACTTGCTCGGGGAGTGCAGCAACCGGATCGTCGGGCGGCTGGTGAGCTACTTCGAAAAGCGCGGCCGCCCTTTCAGCTTCGGTGTGCCGCTGTATCTGGCCGGCAGTCAGTGCGTTCTCTGGCAAGGCGCGAGCCGCCCTTCGCTGGCGCTGGAGTTCGAGGGCATCAGCGGGCGGCTCTTCTGTGAGATTTGCATCGACGCTTTCGACCCCGTCAGCTCGCAATCCGAGCTTCCCGACGAGTTGCTTCAATCGGGCACGTGTATCCTGCTATGACCGAATCAGCTCCCATCTCGACCATCGATCCTCCGCGCGTGTTGATGGTGGATGACTCATCGACCTCTCGCCGCCAGCTGCGCCTGGCCCTGGAGAAAGCCGGCATCGTCGTGACGGAAGCGTCGGAGGGGGTGGAAGCCCTGTGGCGGGCTCGCCAGCAGGCCTATGACCTGGTCTTGACCGACATCCACATGCCCACCATGGATGGGCTTGAGTTCATCCGCGAGCTGCGGAAGAACCCGGGTTACGAGGCCACGCCCATCTACGTGCTGACCTCGGACGGCTCGCGCGATCGGCTCGCTGAAGGCAGGGCCGCCGGAGCTACAGCCTGGGTGATCAAGCCGCCCAACGTGCCGCTGCTCGTGGACGCCATCGTCAAGGCTACCGGCGCCCGTCGCCGAGCCGGCTGAGTCGCCTCACACGGCTTCGATGGCGATCTGATTCGCCCGGGCACGCACGCGCAGGCTCTGGCCATTCGCCGCCCCGCCCTGCAAGATCAGCTCCGCCAGCGGTGCCTCCACCAGCCTGGAGATGGTGCGCTGCATGGGGCGCGCCCCGAGCGTCAAGTCGACCCCGCCGGCCGCCAGCAAGCACTCGATCACGCTCGGGTCGAACTCCACATGCACGCCGCGCGCCTCCGAGAGGCGCGCCGCTAGCTTGGCGAGCAAACGCCGAGCGATCTCCGAGACCTGCGCACGCTCCAGCGGCGCAAACACCAGCACCTCGTCGATCCGGTTGAAGAGCTCGGGGGCCAGCGTGTCGCGGACACGCCGCACCACCCGGTCGCGGTACTCCCCGAGCGCGCGACCTTCGCTGCGCGCGAAGCCCAGCGAGCGCCCCGGCGTCTGCTCGTTGGCGCCGAGGTTGGAGGTCATCACGATCAGAGCGTGCGAGAAGTCGACGGTACGGCCTCGTCCGTCCGTCATGCGCCCCTCGTCAAACAGCGCCAGGAAGCTCTGCAGCACCTCCGGGTGCGCCTTCTCCAACTCGTCGAGCAGGATCACCTGGTAGGGGCGCCGGCGTACCGCCTCGGTGAGCTGACCGCCCGCTTCATGACCCACGTAGCCGGGCGGCGCTCCGAAGAGCCGCGCCACCGCATGTGCTTCGCTGTACTCGGAGAGATCGATGCGCGTCAGCGCCTGCTCGGAGAAGAACAGCGCCTCGGCCAAGGCCTTCGCCGTCTCGGTCTTGCCGACTCCAGTGGGACCCAGCAGCAGGAAGGTGCCGATCGGACGCTTACCCCCCAGCCCCGCGGCGTTGCGCCGCACGCAGCGGGCGATCGCCTTCAGCCCCTCCGCGTGCCCCACGACGCGAGCCGACAGCGCCGACTCGAGTCCGAGCATGCGTTCGCCGTCGCTCTCCAGCAGGCGCTCCGCCGGCACCTGCGACAGCTCCGAGACCACCTCCGCCACCTGCTCGGGCCCGACCTGGGCATGGCCACGGCGGCGCGACCGTGCCCCCGCGAGATCGAGGATGGCGATGGCCTTGTCCGGCAACGCCCGCCCCGGGAGATATTGCACCGACCAGGCGATGCCGAGCGCGAGCGCGGACTCCTCGTAGCGCACACCGTGATGCGCCTCGAACTTGGGTGCCAGCGACTCCAGCACCAGGAACGCGTCCTCGCGGCTCGGCTCTTCGATCTCCACCAGTGAAAAGCGGCGCGCCAACGCCGGATCGGGCTCGATTGCGCGAGCGTATTCCTCGCGCGTGGTGGCGCCGATGCAAGGCAAGCGGCCCTGCGAGATGGCCAGCTTGAACTCGGAAGCCAGCTCTTCGCCCCCGTCGCCGACGAACAGCTGGTGCAACTCGTCGAAGAACAGCACGACCCTGCCCTCGCTGAGCTCCACCTCGTGACACAGGGCTTGCATGCGCTGCGCCAATCCGCCGCGCACGCCAGTCCCGGAGACCAGCGCGCCGGCGCCGAGCTCGACCACGATGCGCGGTGCAAGCCCGAGGGTTCCGTCGAGGTTGGCGAAGCGCTGCGCCACGCCGTGCACGATGCGCGTCTTGCCGACGCCCGATGGGCCCACCAGGCAGGGATTGTTCGCCTGGCGCTTGCACAGCACGTCGATCACGCGCTCCACCTCGGTCTCGCGGCGCACCACGCGATCCAGGTCGCCGCAGGCTGCCGCCAGCGTCAGATTCGTGCCCAGACGGCTGAGCAGCGGAAAGCGCTTGTGCGAGAGCGCGAACTGCCGCTCCGCGGCCGCCCGCGCCAGGCTTGCTGGAGGCGAGGCTGCCGCAGATTTCGCGGCACGCGCGCTCGAAGCGTGTTTGGACGCCGACTCGCGAGCTTTTGGGTTGTCCGCGGACTCTTCTGCGGACCTGCTCCCGGGCTCCGGAGGCGGCGTACTCCCCCGCTCGCTGCTGCGGCGCTGCTCCCGCAGATCCTGCGGAGGCACGACCTCTGCGTGGCGGCGCGGCCCCCCCGGGCGTACGCGCGGCGCGCCCGGGCGATTGCCCGCCGCGCTCGACGCCGCAGCTTGCGCCTGGCTGGTTTGAAGCTTGCCGGGCACCTCTCCGCGGCGCACGATCGGCTCGCGCCCGAGCAAGGCCAAGGCCTGGTTCATCGCCGCCAGCCGCAACCGGTTCACGTCCACCCCGCATTGATCGAGCACGCGGTAGGCGGCGGTGCGCCGATCGCCCAGCAGCGAGATCAACAGATGCAAGGCGCCAGGCTCGGGCGCGCGCATCCGTTCGGCGACAGCGCGCGCCCCCTGTGTGGCAGCTCGCAACGGCAGCGGTTCATCGTCGCTGGCCGAGCGCGCGGCGCGCAGCAGCGCCTCGGCCGCGAGCCGGCGGCTCTCCAGCAAGGCCGCCGCGCCACACGAGCTCTGGGCCATTGCAGCCAGCAGATGCGCGCTGGTCACCCGCTCCTTGCGCCCGCGCGCGAGCTGCTCGGCGTGACGTTCCAGACCGGTCAGCTCGGATTCTGCGCGCGACGTAACCATCAGTTGGCGGGACCATGCGCATCAACGGAGGTTCGGGGCCAAGTTTTGGGAGCGCAAAAGTGTGCTCGGAGGGGACGCTTCCTTCGGAAACAGTCGAGCGCCCGTCCGCCAGTCGAAGACCGAGAGACCAAACCCGTGCACCGCCACCCACGGTTGGCCAGGGGCCAAAGCCAGCTCCGGTGCGAACGCGGGCGCGCCGGCGTCAGGCGAGATCGGCAACACTTCGTCGAAACGGAGCACTCGCCGCTCCTCGCTGCCCTGCCGGTACACCTCGATGCGCAGACGGGCCCGCGCCGGTTCAAAGCTCTCCACGGCGAGGACCGCCACGTCCCGGCCCTGCGCGCTCAATGCCACCGCATGTGCCGGTAGCTCGATGCGCTGTGCGCTCAGGCATTCCCAGTCGCCGCCCGGGGTCGCGGGGCGGGCTGGGCCGCTCACGCGCTCGAGCAATTGCAGGTCGTAGGGCGTAGCTGCCCACACGGTGCCGCGCCCGGTCGCCGGCAACAGGCGCCACACCCGTTCACCGAGGCTCGGCGCGACCAGCCTCTGCGTCTTGCCCTCCGCGCTCACGCGCCGGAGCCCGTCCGGTGCGGTGAAGATGAAGCTGCCGTCGCCCGGGTTCGAGATGGCACGCCCATCGAATTCGCTGAGCTGCGTCCAGCTGAGCACCGACACGTAGGGCGCGATCACCGTCTCCTGCAGATCAAACTCGGGCAGCTTGGGGATGCCTTCATACAGTAGCCAGAAGTGATCGCTCGAGTCCGCGCCGGGCAAGATGGTGGTCGGCCCGAGCCGGGGCACCGGGGCGAGCACCTCGGCGGAGTCGTCCAGATTCGCGACGCGGTAGACGTGGTCGTTGCCCGCCGCGACGAAGTCACCACCCACACCGGCGACCACGTTGCGCGCGCCCGGCATGGCGATGTGTGTCACTCGCCGCGGGTCAGGCATGCGGCGGACGAGCAGCTCGTCTCCGGAGAGCTGTGCCAGACGTTGCTCGCTGAAGGCCAGCTGCTGCAGCGGGCGGTCCGGAGGCAGCAGACGCGGATCGCGGTCGATCGGCGCGCGCTCTGCCGGCGCGGGCGCGCTCTCTGCTCTCGGCTGCGCGCCGGCAGGGTTGAGCGCGCCGCGAGTCGACGATTGTTCCGCCGCGGGTGAGTCCTCGCGTCGCGCGGACGGCGTCGACGGCCTGCGACACGCGCCACTGCACGACACACAGATCAGCAGCGCACCAAAACGGGCTCGAAAACACGCCCATCGGGGAGGGAGAGACAGCACGAGTGACAGCTGAGTCTACACCTGCCGCGCACGCGCGGGGAAATCGCTCCGGCCTTCAAGCGTTCGCTCAGGGCAGCTCCAGCGCAACCGTTCACCCGTCCGAGAGTGATCCCTCACTCCAGGCAGCGTTTTGTGCGAACCGAAAGAGGACTCCGTGCGTTCTAGCGTGTGGGTGTTTGGATTCATCAGTCTGGCAGCCCTGTCCACGGCCTGCGGCAGCAAACCGCCTGGCGTCGAGACGATCGGAGGCGGCCAAGGCGGCAGCGGCAGCAGTAGCGGCAACGCGGGCGCGTCCGGTGACGGGGCGGGTGAAGACGGCGGCAGCGCTGGCTCGGGTGACGTGTGGTGGGAACCCCCGGTCGAGGTCGTCTGCCGTACGCAGGACTCTTGCGAAGACCTCGAGTGCGGCCCGATCGCGGACGGCTGCGGCAGCTTCATCGACTGTGGTGGGTGCACGGCCCCCAACACCTGCGGAGGCGGCGGCGTGCCGAGCCACTGCGGAGTCCCCGGCAGCCAGAACTGTACTCCACAGACCTGTGACACACTGGGCGCGAGCTGCGGCCAGTTCGGCGACGGCTGCGGCGGTCTGCTGCAATGTGGCAGTTGCAGCGGCGCTGGCGAAGAATGCGTCCAGGGTCAGTGCGAAGCCACCGGCGCCTGCACCCCTCTCACCTGTGACGACTATACCGAGGCGGGGCGCTGCGGGCCCGTCAGCGACGGCTGCAGCGGCATCCTGAACTGCCCCTTCCCCGCCTGCGCCAACAACGAGAGTTGCGGTGCCCAGGAGCCCGGCTTCTGCGGCGTCCAGAGCTGCACCCCGGTCAGCTGCGAGACGGCGCTCGCCGACAAGCCGCCGGGATATTGTGGCTTCGTGTCCGACGGTTGCGCGGGCGAGCTCCAGGGCTGCGCCACCGTGTGCGACACCAGCGCCGGTGAGAGCTGCGGCGTGCTGGGCGACGGCGGCGCGTTCGTCCAGGTCTGTGGCACGGGCGGCGGCGGCTCGAGCTGTGACCCGATGTCCCAAGCGACGGCCTGCGCCGGCAAGTGCGGCGTGGTCAGCGACGGCTGCAGCTCGACCTACGACTGCGGGAACACGTGCGGCCAGGGCCAGGTGTGCGGCGCCAACAACGTGGCGAACACCTGCGGCACGCCGGCCTGCATCGCCTCCACCTGCCAGTCCTTGAACGCCGCTTGCGGCGACATCTCGGACGGCTGCGGCGGCACGCTCCATTGCGGCAGCACCTGCCCGGTGCCGGGTGACACCTGCGGCGGCGGCGGCGTCCCCTATCAATGCGGCGCGGCCGGTTGCCAGCCGATGGATCAAACCACGGCCTGCGCCCAGGCGGACGCGACCTGCGGCTTGCAGACGAACGGCTGTGGCGGCACCGTGAACTGCGGCAGCTGCTCGAACGGCGAGACCTGCGGCGGCGGCGGCGTGCAGAACCACTGCGGCGCTCCGCCCTGCCAGAAGCTCACCTGCCAGGACATCGGCGCGACCTGCGGCCCGCAAGGCGACGGCTGCGGCGGCCAGCTCGACTGCAACGCCTGCCCGGGCGGCCAGGTGTGCCGCGGCACCCCCAGCCAGTGCGTACCGGACGTGGCCTGCACCAACTTCTGCCAGCAGCAGGTGAGCTGCAGCGCCGGCAACGAGACGACCGTGACGGGCAAGGTCTATGCGCCGAACGGCACCGAGCCGCTCTTCAACGCGCTCGTCTACGTGCCCAACATCGCCAACCTGAACAACCTGCCCCCGATCTCCAACGGGGCCAGCTGCGAGCGCTGCGAAGATGAGGACCTGGGTGATCCGCTGGTGGCGGCCATCACAGGCCCGGACGGCAGCTTCACCCTGAAGAACGTGCCGGCCGGCGTGAGCTTTCCGCTGGTCGTGAAGATGGGCAAATGGCGCCGGGTGACCGTGATCCCGGCCATCGCAGGCTGCAGCAGCCAGCCGCTCCAGGCAAACGATGCGCGCTTGCCGCGTCACCGCAACGATGCCGACCCCGGGTACACGCAGTTCGTGAGCCTGCCCAAGATGGCCCTCGTCACCGGCAAGGTGGATGCCATGGAATGCGTGCTGCGCAAGATCGGTGTTGCGGACAGCGAGTTCTCGGCTCCGTCCGGCA
>JAICTU010000433.1 GCA_025936205.1 Polyangiaceae bacterium
ATCGCGCATGAAGTCAACCCGCGCGCGCACCTGCACTTCGTCACCAAACTCATCGTGCAAGACTGGCCGCAGAGCAAGCTTCGAGACCTCTTGCCCGATTGCGTGCTCGCCTGTCCTCCCGAACTCTACGTCGGCGACCGCTCCACACTGCCCGAGTCCCCAGCACTTGCTGTACTAGAGCCCTGATCGCTGCTCTCTGAGGTCGATTCCGACAGCACGCCGCGCGGTCCCGCTTCGACTGCCTCGCTCACGTCTTCGTTGATCGCTTCGCTGATGATGCGCTCGGTCAACTCCTCCAAGTGCGCGTGCAGCTCCTCCGACAACGCGAGAAACTCGGGCCACAACGTGCGTTCTTGAAACGTCTTCGGCGCTCGCACCAGCACTGTGCTGTAGCGACGACCAGCCTCACGGTATGGCGTCACCCCATAGCGTCGGCACAGTGCGACGAACAGCTTCCGCTTCCACGGATCTTGTAGCGAATAGCGAAAGACCTGATCGGGCTCACGACTGCGAAGCTCCGCGAGGCGGGCACGGATCCTTTCCGCGGCACGCCGGGCTGCCTCGCGCTCGCCGTCGATCTTCGTTCCTGCGTGAAGAGCGTCAATCTTGCGCAGCTTCTCAGCTTCTCCAGCAGCGTTCCTTCCAGCGGCAGCATCGGTGCCGAACAGAGCACGCCCCCGCCGCCCTGTCATCGGCTAGCCAATTTCTCGATGCTTTCGCGGGCTTTGCGCGAGCGCCAACCCCACGTCGTTGGTGGAGGGGGCGGCTCTCCGCGACCACGACCAGAAAGCCGCTTTTTCCGCCTTGCCGAGTCGGATTCGCTGGTTATAATAACTATTGGTAGTCTAGCAGAGCCCAACCATGAGCAAGAACACCAGCGTCGCCCTCGGCGATCATTTCTCGACTTTCGTGGATCGGCAAATCGCGGACGGGCGGTACGGCAACGTCAGCGAAGTCATTCGAGCTGGCCTACGCTTGCTCGAGGAGCACGAGGCGAAGCACAAGGCTCTCCAGGCAGCCATCCAGGAGGGCCTCGACAGCGGACCGCCGCGAGCAATCGACGTGGACGCTTTCATCCGCCGCAAGAAAGCGTCGTCGCGACGTGAGTGAGTACAGACTTCGTCCGCGGGCGCTCGCCGATCTGGACGAAATCTGGGACTACACGGCTAGCACTTGGAGTGAAATGCAGGCTGAACAATACTTGCTGGGTTTGCGCGACGCGCTTGCGGTCCTGAGGGATCAGCCTGAGCTCGGGCGAGCACGCAATGACCTCCATCCAGGGCTCAAGGTTTCAAACTACTCCAAACACTTGATCTTCTACTTGCGCGAGGAGTGGGGCATCGACGTCGTGCGCGTATTGCACGGCAGTCAGGATATCCCGGCGTTCTTCAGGCGCGACGAAACTTAAAGGCGGCGCCGTTGACTCAATTGCCGGGAAGGCTCGTTACCATACGGCAACGCGCGGCTCCAGCATGTGCCCGCTGCGATCTCGCGAGCCCGGCGTGGCCAAACGGGCTCATCCTGACGCGGGTCGGGGGGCTGGAAGCCGAGCCCGCCTGCCCTGGGCGATCTCCCATGTCTTGACAGGCGTTGGCAGCCGCGGGAAATCTGTGCGGTGACTGCGCGGTGGCCGCAGATGAAGGTGGGCCAGGAACTCACCGACGCCACGCAACCACGCTGGCGCGTGACGGATGTGGGCACGCGCACGTTTCTGGCAGCGTGCCTCAGCCTCCCGTACGTGGAGGCTGACCCCAGCTGGCTCAACGGTCCGCCTTACGAGGTAGCAGAAGGGGTCTCGGACGAGGACTCGTTTGGTGCGTTCGCAGACGTGGCAGGGATCGAATGGGCCTGATCGGTCTGCGGTGCAGCTCGCGGGCTTCCGGTGGCCCTGCTCCAGACAGGCCCTCTTGCCAGCCTCCTGGCGAGCTGACTCCCGGCAGCCATCTTCGACGTTTACCCCGCCAGCGCGAGGCACGCTCTACGTCGACGATCGCTAGCGACGGAGCTCTCGTCCCCTGGCTCGCGGCGGAGGGACCCCTCTCTTATCGCCCCGAGCAACCACCGGCGCGCGACTACTTCTTCCAATACGGCTGGGTGTTGCCGGAGATCTTCGCTGAGGAAGCAGCGAGACGCAGGCACCGCTATTTTGGCGCGAGCTCTAAGGATGAGGCGAGCGAGCTCTTTTTGTTCTGGGCCAGCGCGCGACGCGGCGAGCTGGACCCTATCTTCCGGGTGTTGGGTTCCGTCCGCGACGAGGTTGTCGCTGCACCGATGGCGATTTATCGAACAACGGTGCACTGGCGCGGGCCTGCATACGTGATGATCCAGCACGGCAGTTATCAGCTGGTGCGGGAAGCCGACCAACCCTTCATGAGGTCGGGCGAGTTGCTGTTGTATCGTGGCCTACAGGGCGCGCCCGAGTTTCGCTGGTTGGCGCCGTCCGAGTTCGATTCCACTCAACGCCGTATCTGGCGCGCGTACGTGGAAATACAGGGCGAGATCCTTTCGGATGCCGTCCGCTCGTTCAACTCGGTGCACGATCGAACCAGCCGCTGTGAAACCGCACATCTGCGGGACCGGAGTTGGATGACCGACGATCTCGCCCGAGCATACGGGCTCGACATTGCCGGCACCGGTTTTACCGCGGCCCTGTGGAGTGCCACCCACCAGAGCTTTGCGCTCGAGCGCTGGGTCGCGCAGAATAAGTTCGGTCCGCACCATGTGGTGTGCAAGACGCCTCTCGAAAACGTGCGAATCACGACCTTCTTTGCCGGTGAACACGAGGTGCGGATCATTGATCCGCGTCGGGTCGAGATCATAGAGACCCACGGCTGTCGGGCGGTGTCTGTGTCCTCGAATTCACGGTGAGCGTTGCTGGCGTACTCGTGGACGCGTCAAACTGCAGCTCCACCTCCGCCACGGTTCGAATTGGTCGCAATCCCGTCCACTCTGTTTGAGCCCCCGATCCGGCGGACTCTATCCTATCCGCCGAGAATTGTTCCGCTTGCGCGCTCGCCACGCGGAGCGAGGCTCGGCGCCACCACCAATGCAATGAATTCGAACCGCTGCGCGAGGTGTGTCGAGGGACGACCCCATTCGAACATCGGGAGCCTGCCCCGCGCGCCCCCTCGCGGACTGTCACTCTTTCCCTTGCAGTCGTCGCTCGTCCAGCGTGGCACGCAGCACTGCTAGCATGCTTTGATCCTTCGGTCGGGCGAGGCTCTCCTTGACGCGGATGAGCCGCGGCAACGAGAGGACCCGAACCTGGATTCCCCCGAGGTCTAGCAACTCTGCGTCCGCAAGCAGGTCTTCAAACCCGGTGCCCTGCTCAATCGTTCCGAGCAGGTCGAGAGGGCCATGGCGCGTCTCGAGTAGTTTGTGACCGGGGCTTTCGAGGTGAGAACGAGTTGGAGACAGCCGCCGCCCGTCGTCTCGATACACGGCACCCAGGTCCGCCAAAGCTGCGAGCGCTCGGTCTACGTTCGCCGGCGAGCGGGCGTACACGATGTCGAGATCGATGGTATTGATGGGCGCTCCCTGCAAGAGCGCCGCGACGCCGCCGACGATGATGAACTCCACATCGTGCGCCGCAAGGGACTGGATGAGATCAGCGATCGCCATTCGGGCTCGGACGAGCGTTGCGAGCGAGATCGATCACACCCTGAACATAGTCGAGCCGCTGTCGCGGTGTCAGCCGAAGCATCCAGCGGATGAGAGAACGATCTACCCCTTCGGCATCATACGATGCGGCCGCATCGGGTGGAATGAAGTCATTCTCCAGTGCGGCTGTTCGTGGGCTCTCGGCGGACATGGCACGTATGATACGCCAAGTTCACGCTTCGTGTGCGAACAACATGCTTGTACACGACCAACGTTGCCGCGCACCAGCACTTGCCCGGCGCCAGCGCTGTTTAGCGCCCGGCACAGGAATCACAGAGGTCGCCGTGGCCAGAAAATAGGCACGCCGCAGGCTGTCGAGTGCTCAAAAGCCCCGGCTGGCGCCACATTGGGACACCTCTATCGCAGCAACTCAGCACCGACCGGGTGGGCTATCCTGGCGACGACCGTTGCCGAGTGGCTCCGAGCCCTGCTCGTTCGGAGACGCGCCGCGCGGTCGGGTCACGATGCTACGAGCCGTGAAGCTGCTGCTCGCCAGGCTCAGCTCCTTAGAACCACAAACGCCAACTCCAACTCCCCCACGGTTCGAATTGGTCGCAGTCGTGTCCACTCTGTTTGAGCTCCGCTCGGCGGGCTCTGCCTTATCCGCCGAGAATTGTTACCTTCGCACGCTCGCCGGTCGGGGCGAGGTTCGGCGCCACCACCCTTGCAATGAATTCGAACCGCTGCGCGAGGTTCGAGGGACTGCCCCACTCGAACATCGGAGCCTGGCCCCGACCCCCTCGCAGGGTGTCACGCTTTCCCTTGAAGTCGTCGCTCGTCCAGCGTGGCACGCAGCACCGCTAGCATGTTTTGATCTTTCGGTCGGGCCAGGCTTTCCTTGACGCGGATGAGCCGCGGCAACGAGAGGACCCGAACTTGGATGCCGCCGAGGTCTAGCCAGTCCGCATCCGCAAGCAGGTCTTCAAAGCCGGTATCCTGCTCTATCGTTCCGAGCAAATCGAGAGGGCCATAGCGTGTCTCGAGTAGCTTGTGACCGGGGCTTTCGAGGTGAGATCGAGTTGGAGACAACCGCCGCCCGTCGTCTCGATACACGGCACCCAGCTCTGCCAGAGCTGCGAGCGCTCGGTCTACGTTCGCCGGTGAGCGGGCGTACACGATATCGAGATCGATCGTGTTGATAGGCGCTCCCTGCAAGAGCGCCGCGACGCCGCCGACGATGATGAATTCCACATCGTGCGCGGCCAGGGACTGGATGAGATCAGCGATCGCCATTCGGGCTTGGACGAGCGCTGCAAGCGAGGTCGATCACACGCTGAACATAGTCGAGCCGCTGTCGCGGTGTGAGCCGAAGCATCCAGCGGATGAGAGAACGATCTACGCCTTCAGCATCATACGAGGCGGCCGCATTGGGTGGAGTGAAGTCATTCTCCAGTGCGACGGTTCGTGTGCTCTCGGCGGACATGTTCCGTAGGATACGCCAACTTGATGCGCCGTGCGCGAACAACATGCTTGTGCACGACCAACGTCCGCCTGCGCACAGCAGCCCCCGGCTCCTGCGCCGGCGATGCTTAGAGCCCCGAAACCGCGAAGAACCGCCGCTCGCCGCAAAAGAGGCGTCCTCTGGCTACGAGTGTTCAAGGCCGGTAGCGCCACATTGGGACGCCGCCATCGAGCAACTCAGACCCGAACGGTGGGCATTTCCTGGCGACGAACGTTACCGAGTGGCTCCGAGCCCACTCGATCAGACGCACAACTTCTCCAGCTCCACGCAGATCCCGCTCATGCCCAGCTGAGAGATGTCACCCTCGGGGCCGCCGCCCTTGGCGACGCGGATGCTGATGGCGCCGTCTCGATTGGCCTTTCCATGGTATGAGGTCGGCATCGGAATGCCAAAGGCGTACAGGCTCTGGGCCCACTGGTGAAACTCGACCCGAGCTCCGCGCAGGCCTGCTTCCCTGGCCGCGTCTGCCCCCCAGCCACGCAGGATGGGCTGGGGATAGGCCGCGACGCGGCTGTTCACGTCGATATCGAGCCGAAGAGTGACGGCGCCCTGTGCAAAACGGTCCACGTCGCCGAGCGCGGTGACCACTGCCCTCCCACGTCGCGCGCGACGGTGGCCACGAAATCGATTGCATCGACGAACGCTTTGCCGCGCCGCCCGGTAGTGCCGTGTAGTCCAGGGCGGCGTCCACGGGTAACTCACGCACGCCGAGGTAGTAGTAGCCGGCCTGCTTCAGGTAGGTTTAGTTGAGCGAGCCGTTGGCATTGCGGAGCGCCTCGGGCGCATCGCGCAGCACGCTCGCCTGAAACATCACGCGCTCTTCGGGACGAATGTCGTCGTTCGTGACGGCTGCGCGGATGCGGTTGTAGGTCTTGCCCGGAATGATGGCGAAGACGAACAAGCCTTTACCGTCGCCGCTCAGATCGAGCGCGCCCGCTTTCAGGTCCCGCGCGTCGCAGCCGCGTCGTCGGCGGTTGTGACGTCGGACCAGGGCTTTACCAATGGCGGAGGACGCCGGTACTGTCGAAAATGGCTTCGTTGCTGACGAGCAGCAGGTCCTCGGCTTGTGCCTGTGCGACCAACATCCGATCGAACGGATCACGGTGTGCCATTCGCAAGCGCCCAGCGCGCTCGGCATGCTCGAGGGAGACGGGAAGGCCGCGAAAGCCCTGGCCCAATGCATATGAATTGACAGTGCCTGCTTCCTCAGGCCACTCCAACTTGCCCAGGCGAACCTTCGTGGCGATTTCCCACGCCGACGCTGCACTGACGTACACTTCGGATGCGTCGTCGCCAATGGCCGACCTCGCTCTTGGCGAGAGGTTGGGGTGAAGGGTTGCCCACCAGAGCAAGGCGTGAGTATCGAGGAGTAGCCTCATCTCCCCTCCGATTCCCAGGCATCCAGTTCCTCAGCAGGCAACGGTTCGAAGAACGCGTCGGTCACTTTGATGAGGCCCCGTAGCGTACCTGCTTGTCGTGTCGGCAGCCGTTCGACAATTGGTACGAGGCGAGCCACTGGCACATCCCCGCGAGCAATGACAACCTCCTCACCGGCATGGACCTGCTCGATGAGTTTGGAGAGGTTTGTCTTGGCAGCATGGATCGTGACCTTCACCAATTCATATTAGCTAATTTAGTTAGCTAACGCAAGCGAGGCAGGCAAAATCGGTCCGGACGGCTCGTGAACGAGCTACCAACACCGCCCGAATTCCCTGCGGAGCACCGCTGCCGGGGATCGCGCCACGTTGGCACAGCTCGACCGCCGGTAGGTGAACCCGGTGGATGGGCACTCCTGGTGACGGGCATTGCCGAGCTGCGCCGAGCCCCGCTCGATGGGCACCGCGAACGTGGCGGCAGTTCACGCTCGTGCGCGCCGTGAGGTTGGCGCAGCTCGCAAGCTCAGCTCCTGAAGACGGCGAACGCCAACTCCACCTCCCCCACGGTTCGAATTGGTCGCAATCGTGTCCACTCTGTTTGAGCCCCCGGCCGCGGGGCTCTGTACCATCCGCTGGGAATTGTTCCATTTGCGCGCCTGCCAAACCCAGCGCGCCCATGCAACGAATTCGAACCGTCCTCCGCGAGCAGCGGAGAGGCTGTCGGATTTGATCATCGAGAGCCCGCCGCACGCCCTCCCTCACAGGCCGCTGGCAACACGCGCGCGCGGACCATTGTGACGAAGCTGCCAGCGTGCTCGGCTGCTCGGCGGCAATCACTTGATCAACTGATCAACGCGCTCTTTCATCTCGGCGCCGCGTCGATGTCAATCAGTCGCGCGGTAGGCGTCGCAACAACGTCAGCACGAAGGCGTTCGTGGGATGCGCTTCTGCTCGTCTGGCACCTTCGGAGCGCACCGAGCTGCGAAGAAGCAGCGCGCCGCCGCACAGGCGACCGTCCAGGAATAGCAACATCCTGATGCCGCTCAGAGGTTCCACGCCCGAGCTGTATTCTTCAGATAGGCAGCTTGCGCCACCGAATGCGCCCATCGCGTACGGTGACGACCACCCCCACCTGCAGCTCGGCCGCGCCCGCGGCGACCACATGCGCAACGATCCGAGCCACGTCCTAGCCGTGCAAGCCCTCCTGTCTGATTCGAATCGTAGAGGGTTCTCGGGCAGCAGAAGTCGCAAGGAGCGCGTGGAAATCGGCGTCCAACGTAACCACGACCCGATTTTCCCTTCGAGCTCGCTCGAGGATGACTTCGTCATCGGCGCTCGCGAGGCCAATGTCCGAGGTGTGAATCGCGTCGTGGCCCGCGGCACGAAGATGATCGACGGCAGAGCG
>JAICTU010000205.1 GCA_025936205.1 Polyangiaceae bacterium
CGAGCGTGCCGGGCGCCTTCCCCGCAGGCGCCGGCTCGTTCGCAGCCCAGGTGGTCACGCGCAGCCGCCAGGCGTCGGTCTGCCAGGTGACGCTCGGGATCGGCAAGTAGCCCTCGCGCAGGGACTGCGCGGGGGCTACGTCCGCCCAGCTGTAGAGCCGCTCACCGGAGACGATGAACGGCTCGATCGAAAAGCTGCCCGCGCCCACCTCCAGCGCGCCGTCTTCAGAGAGCAGCGCGCTCTCGGGACCGCCGTTGGTGCCGACCAGCGTCCAGGTGTTCTGCTCGCCGGCGAAGGCGCGCGGAAACTCACCGCGCGGCGCCGCCTTCGCGGGCGCGCTCGCGACGATGTTCGGGGTGCCGAAGTCGAGCGGCTGCAGCTCGACTTCGGAGAGCGCGTATTGGTCGCCCTGGCCCGCGTGCAGGGCGAGCCGCACGTAGCGCGCGTCGGCGCCGGAGAGCCGGAGCCAATCGCGACCGCCGTTGCCCTCGCTGACGGAGCGCACGGTGGTCCACTCCTGTCGGTCACGGGAGAGCTCGACGTCATAGCGCGTCGCCGCGGCGCCGTCGGCCCAGTCGAGCAGGAGCCCGCCGAACTCGCGCTCCAGGCCGAGATCGAGCTCCAGGCGCACTTCTGCGCCTCGAGCGGGGTCGCTGCGCCACGCCGTATCGCGCCGCCCGTCGACGGCGAGCGCTGCCGGCGCGCCGGCAGCGCTCGCCTCGGAGGCCGCCTGCGGATTCGGCAGCACAGGGGGCGCCGGCGGGCGCTCCTGGAGGGTCAAGGAGTCGAACGCCACCGAGCCCTTGCCCCCCTGTCCGGCGGCGAGCACGATCTCCAGCTGGTCCGTGTGGCGCAATGTGTGGTCCTGCGCCGGGCCCCAGGCGAACTCGAGCTGGCGACGTTTGAAGCGCAAGCGCGTCCAGTCGCCCCTCACCTCCAGCGCGGGCTGGCGGAACCACCAGACGTTGTCGCCGCTTTTGTCGAGCAGCTTCAGCTGCAGGTCTTCGAGCGGCGCCCGGCCGCGCACATACAGGCTGAGCTCGAAGTCTTCAGGCCAGTCCACAGCCAGCTGCCGGCGCAGCCCCGCATGCCCCGAGCGGCCGTTGAAGTCGAAGTCGAGCTGCACGGCCTGACCTTGCTTGCCGGGGACCGATTGCAAGCTCGCCAGCACGTCGTCCGAGGCATCCACGCTCCAGCCGGCGGCGCCTTCGAAGCGGTCGAGCGTGCGCAGCGGGTGCGCCGATCGCACGAGGCGCGCACCGAAGCCGGCGGCGAGCGCGGCCGCGGCAGCCGCCAGCGCGGCCAGCGACCAGGTGCGCTTCATCCCTTGATGCTCCCGGCGAGCAGGCCCTGCATGTAGTAGCGTTGCAGCGAGAGGAACACGATCAGCGCCGGCAAGAGCGTGACCACCGAACCGGCCATCATCAGCTCGCGGTCTTGCACGTGCTCGCGGGAGAGCGATGCCAGCGCCAGAGGCAAGGTACGCAGCTCGTCGCGCTCCAGGATGATCAAGGGCCAGAAGAAGTCGTTCCAGGAGCCGAGAAAGCTGAACAGGCCGAGCGTGACCAGGATCGGACGCAGCGCGGGCAACACGACCGACAGGAACAGGCGCAGCTCGCTCGCGCCGTCCATGCGGGCCGCTTCCAGCAACTCGTCCGGTAGCGTCAGCGCATACTGGCGCACCAGGAAGATGCCGAACACTCCGGCCAGCGAGGGCATCAGCACGCCAGCGTAGGTGTCCACCAGGCCGAGCGCGTTGAGCAGCAAGAACAGCGGGATGAGCGCCACCTGCCCGGGGATGACCAGAGCCCCCAGCAGCCCGGTGAACAGGCGCTCGCGCCCACGAAAACGCAGCTTGGCGAACGCATAGCCGGCGCTCACGTTGAAGCACAGGGAAAGGCCGGTGCAGAGCGCCGCGAGCAGCGCACTGTTGAGCAGGCTGCGGCCCATGCCGGCCAGCTCGAATAGCTGGCGATATTGCGCGAGCGTCGCGCCGTGAGGCAGGATCGGGGGCGGCACCTGGCTGGCCTGGCCCGCCGGCATCAGCGATACCGAGACCATCCAAAACAGGGGGAACAGGCTGGCGCACGCGCAGGCGAAGAGCGCTCCGTTGACCAGCAAAGCCGGCAGCGCGCGCTTCATGCGGCGCTCCAGCGCCGCGCCAGCACGAGCTGCAGCCGCGTGATCAGGAATAGGATGAAGAACAGCACGAAGGCCACGGCCGAGGCGGACCCCAAGTTCCAGGACTGAAAGCCGTCTTCGTACATCAGGTACAGCACGCTGGTGGTGCTCTGCAGCGGGCCGCCCTGCGTCATCACGTAGGGCTCGGCGAAGAGTTGAAAGTAGCCCGCCACCGTCAGCAGGCTCACGAGCAGCAGCGTGGGCGCGAGCGCCGGCAGAGTGATGAAGCGCAATTGCTGAGATGCACTGGCCCCATCGATGCGCGCGGCCTCGTATAGATCGCCCGGGATGGCCTGGAGCGCCGCCAGGAAGATCACCATATTGTAGCCAAAATTCTTCCAGACGGCGAACAGCGCGATCGCCGGCATGGCCCAGCGCGGATCGCCCAGCCAGTCCACGCGTGGGATGCCGATCTGACTGAGCGTGTAGTTGATCAGGCCATAGCGAGTGTGCAGCAGGTACACCCAGATCACGGCGACGGCAACCAGCGTGGTCACGACAGGCGCAAAGAGCGCCGTGCGAAAGGCCTTGGCCCAGCGTGTGACGCGCGAGTGCAGCAGCAGCGCCGTCCCGAGCGAGGTCGCGATCGATGCCGGGACGCCGACGACCACGAAGAATACGGTGTTGCCCAGAGCGCGCCAGAACAGCGGGGTCTCGAGCAGACGTGCGTAGTTGCGTAAGCCGACGAAGCGTAGATTCTGCCAGTCGGCGAGCGTATACAGGTCGAAGTCGGTCAGGCTGAGGCCGAAGCCGCCCAGCACCGGCAGCAGGAAAAAGAGCGCGATCGCGAGCAGCGCGGGCGCGACGAAGAACCAGCCGGCGCGTTCCGGGTTCACGGCAGCGCCCCGACGGGCGCGGCTGGCGCCTCTTGGCTGCGCTCGCGGCTCGCCGAGCCGCGCGCCAGGATCCAGCGCCGCTTCTCCAGGATGCGATCGGTGCGGCGATCGAGCTCCGCTGCGGTCGCCGCCGGCGTGAGCGCACCGTGCGCGGCCAGCTCCTCCAGCGTGATGACCACGCTCTTGATGCGCTCCCACTCGGGGACGGCCGGCAGCGGGTACATCTGCTCCAGCTGCGCGCGATAGGCCGCCGCTCCGCGCTGCGCCGCGAGATCGGAGCCGTCCCAGCTGCTGCGTCGGGGCGGCAGGTCCCCGGTGAGCTCGTAGAAACGGCGCTGTACGTCGGGGCGTGACAGGTACTCGATCAGCTGCCACGCCTCGCGCTTGCGAGGTGACTCCCGAAACAGGACCAAGCTCGCACCGAGCGCGAGCGACCCACCCGGCCCGTCTCGGCCCGGCAGCTGCGCCGTGCTCCAGCTGTCTCGGAGCTGGGCGGGCAAGCGGCGCCCGAGCTCGCCGATGTTAAATGGTCCGCCGATGTAAAAGACGAAGGCGCCGCGCGCGAAGTCGTCCCACAGGTTCGCGACCTGCGAACTGCCCTTGGCCTCCAGCAAGCCGACCTGCGCCAGGTCCGAATAGAATTCGAGGGCCCGCACGAATCCGGCGCTCCGGAAGTTGCCGAAGCGATCGCCATCGCGCAGCAGCGGCCCCTCTTGCAGGCCCAGCCCCAGCAACAGCTCCGGTTCATCCAGACGCAGGAATAACGCGGCTCGCGCGTCCTTCCCCGGCCCCGGACGTCCCTGCTGCTGCAGGGCGCGCATCATCGCGAGCCACTCGCGCCGGGTACGCGGCGGCTCGTTGAACCCAGCCTCGCGCAGCAAATCCGTGCGAAAAAACAGCACCCGGGTGTCCACGTACCAGGGCACGCCGTAGCTGTGCCCCGCAAATTCGTTGGCGCCCCAGCTGCCCGCGAAGAAGTCATCGGGTTCGAGGCTCGGGCTGGCCGCCAGCTCGTCGTCCAGCGGCTCCAGCGCGCCGATGGTAGCGAACTCGGGGATCCAGGTGTTGCCGAGCTGCGCGACATCTGGGGTGTGACGAGCGACCGCCGCCGTCAGGAACTTCTCGTGCGCGCTGAGCCAGGGGATCTGTTGCACATGCACGTGCAGCCCGGGATGGCTCGCCTCGAACTCGGGCAGCAGCTGCGACACCACTTCCCCTTCCCGCCCCGCCACCCACAGCTCGATCGTCCGGGAATCCCGCTCGGGTCGACAGGCGCTCGAGAGCAGGAGCAAGGCCAGGCCAGCTCCGCACGCTCGCGAGAGAAGTGGGGCGATCTTCATCACTGGGTCTCAGCGTGGCAATTTTGCCGAGCAGTCGTTGATTCAGCCGTGGAACTTTCGCCAGGATACAACGAGAAGTCCAACCACGCCGCTGCGCAGCGAACTCGTCGGCGCCCGGCAACGAACATCATCATAAAGCTGGGCATGGAGTCTCGGCTCTCGAGCGTAATGATCGAGAGCGCGCTCTGTTCCGCGCGCTAAACGTTGGCGCGAGAAACCCCAGGCCGGGCGCACCTCGCTGCTACACCCCCTGGTGTGATCTCGCCCCAGCCGATCCTGGTGCTAGATCCACGAGTACATGAACTGCTGGATTCGCAGAGGCGGGCTCGCCTCGGCGCTGGCCTTCGCTGTGGCATCCTCCAGCCGCGCTCGAGCAGAGACCGTCTGCGGCAGCGTCGCGGCGAGCTGGAATGTACCGGCCGGCGCCGTGGTTTTCAGTCGTACACCGGGGCCGGTGCGCGACGTGATCGATGCGGCGGGCGAGAGCCGTTCGCACTCGATGCTATCCCACGGCCCGGGAGGCTCGGCGTCTCACGCCAGCATGATCGAGCCCGGCCGGAACAGCTACTCCACGCCGTTCAGCGGCTTCTGTCAGACACCGCTGAACGCCTCCCAGCTGCGCGAGGGCTATCCAGGTGCGTCCGTGATCTCTGCGGGCGGCGTGTACACCTATTTCTATGGTGATGGGATCAGCCCCGAGTTCCTGTACTTCCAGCAAGGGGACCCGGACGGCAGCAATCCGGGCAACACCGTGCAGAACTACCTGTGGAATGACGCGCCCGCGGTGGAGGTGACCTCCAAGGCCGACCGTGGTCAGACGCTGTGGCTGTTTCAGAACGCCGAGCAGACGTCGCGCTTGAACTACTCGCTGTACCAGTTCCGCGACCTCGAGCGCTCCAACTTCGGCGAGACCGCCTGGAACAGCGGCGTGGTGTGCTCGACCTTCCTCGCCTGGTCGCAGGCGCGCTCGGGCGTGAACGTGCAGGAGGCGCTCGGTTACTCGAACGAGGTGATCGTGCGCGCCGCTCAGCAGCTGCACGACAACGTGCAGAGCGAGTGCAGCAGCTCGATCGGCTTCTGGGGCAGGATCGAGGCGGCACTCTCCTGCCCGCTCACAGACGTGTGCAGCCGCGCTGCAAACCAGGTCGTCAATTGCATGACCACCGGTGAGTGCGGCAACACCGACGACGACTGGCGGCGCGTGGTGGCCGACCCGAACAACGGCGCGTACAGCATCAGCCCGGACTGCGTGGGTGGCTGGAACGCCTGCCCGCGCTTCCCCGATCCCGGCGCCAGCATCTGGAGCTACGACGATAGCCATCTCGTGCAGTGGAACGCTGACGGGAATCAGTACGGGTGCTGGGACTGAAGCGCCCTCGGCCCTGGCTCTTCGTACTGGCCGCAGCGACGCTGCTCGTCCTGATCGACCTGTGGCTGACGCGAACGCGGCGCATGGAGCCGGTGGGGGTCTCCGAGCAGAAGCAGCAGGCCCTGCACACGGCGCCGCTGCGCGAGGCCCAGAGCGCGCCAGCGCCCGCTTCAGCACCTGCGCCAGTGAGCCCCACGAACGCGCCGGTCATCGACGAGATCCTGGTCGAACAGCCCGCGCCCTGCGTCGGTGAAGAGACGCTGGTCACGGTGCGCGCGCACACCCCCGACGACAGCGATGCCGAGCTCCACTACTTGATCGGTACGGGCACGGGGCAGAGCGTGCCGCTGCGCGCCTGGCTGGATGAGCAGGGCCAACCGCCGGCGTTCCAGGTGACCGTCTTCGGCAAAGGCAACATCGCGACCAGCGCGCCGGTGCCGGCGCTGCGCGTCCAGCCCTGCCGCGTCGGTACGTTCGCCCTGATCACCCACCGTGCGCTGCCCAACCGCTGGGGCAGCTTCGCGTTCCGGGCCGAGCTGCGCGAGCAGCAGACGAGCGGCCCCGCCCGGGGCGCGTCCGTGAGCGTCCGCCGTTACCGCTGGACCTTCGGCGACGGCACCGAGGAGCAGACCGACACCCCCGAGGTCACACACAGCTATGAGGAGCGCCCGCAACAGGCGCTGTACTCTCAGTTTCTGGTGCGCGTCGAGGTCGTGACGCGCGACGGCCGCACGCTGGTCGCTCGCGACGCCCTCCAGCTCGTGAACCCTGCCTACGAATCGTGGACGCGCAAAGGCATCGTCAGCTTGACGGTGGCGCTGGATCCCCCGTTTCCGGTGCTGTCTGCAGCAGGGCGCGTGGAACAAGGCGTGCGGCTGCGCCACTATCGTCCGGAGCCTGTGACGATCGAGTCCGTCCAGGCCGTGCGCTACTACGCGGAGGGTGCCGGTCAGAGCCCCGCTCAGCGCGTCGACGTCACGTCCCTGCTCGGCACGGACACCATCCTCGCCGGCACGGGGCTGGACCTGCACGTCACGCTCGATCCGCAGGCGGAGCCCGACGTGCTCGCGGTCAGCTACTATCTGAAGGGCAAGAGCGCCGACGGGCACCCAGTGGTCGGCTCGTTCTCGGTGATGCGCCCGCCGCCGGCGCCCAACGCCGACAACAGCACCCCCGTGACCGACCCGAAGCTGGTCGCCAAGATCCGGCGCGCCCGTGAACGGCTGGGCAAGAGCGTGGTCTCCGACGCTGACCTCGCCCGCCTGGAAGACCAGGGCGCCTTCAACGATTTGTGAGTGGGCAAAGACTCGTGAGAAGGCTCGGCCCCGCCCGACCCCATCCGACCCCAGGAGTGCCCACTCCGCGTACCCGCTGACGGCTCAGCGACCGGTCACGGGCGATTTTTTGCTCCGGCGGAAAAAGATCTCTGCCGGTCGGGGGCACTGGAAGAGTGAGGCACCTGGATATGCCCACCGACCCCGCAGTCACTGATGCTGCGCTCAGCGCGCGCGTGAGAGCCGCCCAGCGCGGCGAAGAAGCCGCGTTCACCGAGCTGGTGCGCGAGTCCTACCCCGCGGTGTTGCACCAGGCGCTGCGCCTGCTGCGCGACCCGGCGGAGGCGCAGGATTGCACTCAAGAGGCCTTCGCCGAAGCCTTCACGGCGCTGGGCTCGCTCGCGGAGCCGCTCGCTTGGCGCGGCTGGCTGCGCAGCATCGTGCGCCACCGCTGCCTGCGGCGACTGCGCCGCCGTGATCTCGAGCTGCTGCCCCTGGTCCCCGAGGTCGAGCGGCTGCTGCCCGACCTGGCCGGCTCCGAGCGCCGGCGGTTCCTCGAACAATGGGCCCACGCGGGGCGCCTGATCGATACGCTGCCCAGCGCCGAACGCGAGGTGACGCTGCTCTTCTACGTGAAGCAGTGCTCGCACAACGAAATTGCCAGCTTCCTGGGCTTGCCCCTCAGCACCGTCAACAACCGCCTACACCAGGCGCGCGAGCGTCTGGTGAGATTTGGAGAAATCATGACGACTGGTTCACTCCGAGACTCCGTCGATCGCGTATCGCGCATCGGCACCATCCTGCAGATTGCGGGGCCCGTGATCGACGTGCGCTTCGACGCCGAGGCCCCGATCGATCTGTTCGATCCGCTGGCGCTGGCCGGCCCTGACGGCAAGGCGCAGGAGCGCATGTTGATCGCGCGCCGGCGGGAAGACGACAGCGCCACGTGCCTCGCGCTCGACAGCACGGAGGGGCTCCGCGTCGGCAGCGCGGTGCTCGACACCAACCCGCTGGCGACCGGGCTCTCGCCGTTTCGCCTGGGCGTGCCCGCGATTTCCACACACAATGTGGCGACTGCGCTCGAGCGCCTCGCGCCAGAGCGCAGCGCCCTGCCCTCCTTGTTGGCGACCGGCATCAAGGCGATCGATCTCCTCTGTCCCTTACCCGAGCGCGGGGCCATTGCGCAGATCGGCACGGCCGGGGTCGGGCGCGTGGTGCTGCTGGATGAGCTGCGCGAGCGGCTGCAGAACGGTAGCGCGAGGCTGACCTGCTTCTGCATGGTCGACAACAGCGAGCCCGATCTGTACCGCGGCCGAATGCCGGTGGAGCTGTGCAACGACATACCCGCTTTTCAGCGCTTCTGGGTGCTCGCGCACGGGCCCGCCGAGCCGTCGTACGAGGGCCTGCGCGACGCCGACGCGCTCCTCTACCACAGCCCGATCCTGGGGTTTCAGCTGCTCTATCCCGCCATCGATCCAGAGCACTCGTGGTCGAAGCAGCTCACGAACGAGATCGCGGGCGCCGAGCATGTCGAGCTGGCGCGCCGCGCGCGGGAGGCACTCTTGCTGGCGAAGCGCGCCTTCGCTGACTCCGTCGGGCTGGAGCTGATCGCATGTCGCGCTTTCCCGTCCGCGACCCGCCACTTCGCGGCACTCGCAGAGACCGTGCTGCGAGGAGCCGCCACAGAGCTGGTCCGCGCGCGCAAGCTGCAGCTGTTCCTGACGCAGCCGTTCGGAGCGGACCACTCCACCGGCTGGGCTGGCGTATCGGTCAGCCTGCGCGACACCCTGGCCGGCGTGCGTGCCATTCTCGATGGGCGCGCCGACGACATGCCACTCGAGGCATTCGCGTACCGTGGCAACCTGGATGACGTGCGCGCCCACGTGGGCGAACCCCGGCAATTCGGGCGCAGAGGGTGACATGTTGCAGCACGCGCGTTTTCGAGCAGCGGGCTCTTCTGGGGTCGCACAGAGTCGAGCAGGACCGAGCCCATGAAGTTCGTTGCGGTGCTGTTAGCTCTGGTCGCGGTTGCAGCGGCGCTGCTGTACCCCTCCTCCTGGCTCAAACAGCGCCAGCCGTTCCCGGCGCTGGCCGCCCCGGCCGGGCAGGGAGGCCGAGGGGCTCCACCTGACGTATCCAAGCCCAGCGCTTGCCCTGCCCCGCTCTATCAGCGCGTGCGCAACATCTCTTCGCTGGACTTCTACGAGCTGCGAGTCGATGGCATCGATTTCGGGCCGTTGCCGGCAGGAGCCGAGACGCAATACCGGCAGACTACCGACTGTGCGTCTCGAGTCTCGAGCGTCACTCTGACGAGCAGCCAGGGACCGACGGCCTCGGTTCCGTACGACGTGATCGGCGAAACTCCCCAGGAGGCAGGCTATTACACGCTCGCCTTGAGCCTGGCGCCCGACAACAGCGTCAGGAGCCAGCTCACGAAGGACGCCGCAGCGAACTGAACAGCCTGCTCCGGCAGAATTACTCGCCGCTCGTTTGCGGCGCGCCGCGGACGCTGGCTGGCCCGAACGCGATCGGCAGCAGGCCGCACAGGGCGAAGGCCGCGCCCGCGACGCAGACGCCCTGCCAGTGCGCGAGCTGCCAGGCGAACGACGCCGCGGCCGTGCCCGCGGATCCACCGATGAAGAACAGCACCATGTAGATCGCGTTCAGGCGGTTGCGCAGCTCGGGGGAGAGCCCGAAGATCACCGTCTGGTTGGCGAGGTGGCTGGCTTGCATGCCGGCGTCGAGCAAGACGGCGGCGACGGCGAGCGCGACGAGCGAGTTGCCTCCACCGGCCGCCACCAGGAAGGAGAGCGCCAGGCTGACCAGCCCCACGGCGTTGACGCGCGGCGGTCCCCAGCTTTCGGCGCGGCGCCCCACGATGCCGGCCACGGCGATACCGGCGATGCCGAGCACGCCGTACAGGCCCGCGGTGCTCGGGCCATGGCCGAGCTCCGCGAGCTGAAACGAGAGCGTCGCCCAGAACACGCTGAAGCTCGCGAATCCGAGCGCGCCGATCAGACCGTGCTTGATCAGCAGCGGCTGGCTGCGCAGCACACCGGGTAGTGAGCGCACGATGCGGCCCCAGGCGATCGGCTGCGCGGGCTGCTGCTGCGGTAAGCGCAGCCGCAAGGTGACGGCCAGCACGCCCATCACCACGGCGGCTCCGGCGAACGTGCCGCGCCAGCCGATCAACGAGGCCAGGAAACCGCTCGCGGTGCGCGAGAGCAGGATGCCGGTGAGCAGCCCGCTCATCACCGTGCCGATGGCGGCGCCGCGCCGCTCCGAGGGCACCAGCGCCACCGCAAAGGGCACGCACATCTGCGGCAGGCAGGAGCAGAAGCCGAGCAGCAGGTTCGCGATCAGGAGCAGGCCGAGGTTCGGCGCCAGCGCCACCAGCAAGGCGGACACGCTGGTGGCCAACGCCGTCTGCACCATCAGCCCGCGCCGCTCGCGCCCGTCGCCCAGAGGCACGAGCAGCAACATCGCCAGCGCATAGCCCAGCTGGCAGGCGGTCAGACACGAGCCGATCGCGCTCGCGCTGATCCCGAGCGAGCTCGCCATCAGCGCCGCGAGCGGCTGCGCGTAATAGAGATTGGCGACGCCCAGAGCGGCTGCGGCCGCCAGCAGGCCCAGCCCGCGATCGGGCGCGCGAGAGCTCGTCACGGCGCTGTCAGGCCGAAGCACGTCGCTCGCATCAGGACTTCGGCCCCAGGGAAGCGAGCAGCTGGACGATGTGTTGCTTCCACAGGGCTGCGACGGCCAGGGTCTGATGACCGCGGCTGCTGGGCGCCGCCGGCACGCTCACGAAGCGTGCGTTCTTCACGCGCGGGAGCTCGCGTTCCATCACGCCCAGCTCGGGCGGATTCAGCTCGTCGTCCGCGAAATTGACGGCCAGGACCTTGGCCTTGATCTTTCCGAGCTGCGGCTGCGGGTCGTAGTCGTACGAAGAGTCATACCAGTACAGGTAGTCGTTCGCGTCCAGCTTGGAGAAGCCGGCGACGAGGCTGTCGTACAGCTCATCTGCCTTGGCGCGCGTGGGCGCCTGGTCTTGCAGGCGCATCGCGCTCTCCGTCATGATGTTGAAGATCGGCAGCGCCTGCGTGAAGTGCGTGGGCTGCTTGGTGTACTTGCCTTCATTCCAGTCGGGGTCGGTCTTGATCGCCTCGATCACCACCCGGCGCCAGAGCATGTTGCGCCCGCTGAGCTCCACCGGCAGACAGGCGACCGGCATCAGCGCATCCATGGCGTCCGGATAGCGCTCGCCCCACATCCAGGTCTGCATGCCACCCATGGAGGTACCGAGCACCAGCCGCAGGTGCTTCACCCCCAGGCCCTCCTGCACCAGCCGATACTGCCCGTTGACCACGTCGCCGTAGCCGTAGCGCGGGAACTTCATCCGCAGCCCGTCGGACGGCTTGCTCGATCCACCTCGGCCCAGGCCGTCGGGCAAGATCAGATAGTACTTGTTCGCGTCCAGCGGCTGCCCGGGCCCGAACAGCTCGCCCCCCAGCGATGGCGCCAGGAAGCTCTTGCCCGTGCCGGTGGTGCCGTGAAGCAGCAGCACCGCGTTGTCGATCTCGCCCTTCGTATTCCTGTGGGGCGTGCCCAGCGTCGTGTAATGCAACTTCACTTCGGGCAGCGTTGCGCCGCTCTCGAATTTGAAGCCTTTGATCAGGTAGTCGCCTTCCTTCTGCCCGGGGTAGCTGGGCGCAGGCGCGGAAGCCGCGGGCGCGGGCTGGCCTGCCGGCGGCGCGGCCCAGCTGGTGGCGAGCGGATACACTGCCCCTGCCAGCGCGAAGGACAGAAAGCAAACCCGGCGCTTCATCGGCAACCCCTGTGCGTACATCGCCCGCGACTATGCCTCGAGGTTCCGCTTCGGCGTAGAGACATTTCTCGGGCGGGACCGGGGCGCGGCGTTTCGGCCTCGGGAGGCCAGGCTGGACAAGGGGGGGTGGCGTGCCCCAAATTAGCCGTGACCCATGGCAGAGACTGCAGCGCCGATACCCGAGATTTTGCGCGCCGCCTGGCGCGCGTATGGGGACCGGCGCGATCTGGTGGGGCTCGAGGAGATCAGCGCCAGCGTCTCGACCAATCGCGTGTACCGGTTGACGCTGTCGGACCGCAAGGAGTTCGTCGCGAAGGTGTCGGGCTACGGCTCGTTCGTGCACTTTCGGCAGGATCATCGGCGCATCCAGCAATGGTCGCAGGCGCTGCAGAGCAGCGGCTTCCGCAATTTTCTCGCGCGCGTGGCGGAGCGGGACCATGAGGCCTTCGTGTTCGAGCAAGGCCAGCGCTGGGTGGCCTTCTATCACAAGGTCGATTTTTACGACTTCTTGCCGGCGCGCCTGTCGGAGCCGGAGATCGTGTCGTTCGGGCGCAATCTGGCCGCATTTCACAAGGCTTCGCTGCGCGCCGCCGGGCACCTGAACCCCACCTGGAAGAGCGTCGGTTCCGATATCGCGAGCCTGTACGACGCGCTCGGCAGCTCGGACTGGCGGCGCGAACGGGGGATCCCCGACTCGCAGCAGAGCGTGTTGCAACGGCACTGCGACTCTTTTCTGGAGAACTCCGAGCGCCACGGCTATTTCGAGTGGCCGCGGCTACCGATCCTGATCGACTGGAACACCGGCAACTTTTCCGTCGGTTACGATGCCACGGGCTTCAAGTTCTACAGTCGTTGGGACTACGACTGGTTCCGGATCGAGCCGCGGCTGTTCGACTTCTACTTTGCGAGCCGTGTCGTGCGCGACAGCGGTGACCAGGAGGTGTTCAGTTACACCACCGGGCCGCTGCTCGAGTCGCGCTTCATCCTGTTCCTGCGCGCCTATCATCAGGTGTACCCGCTGAGCGAAGCCGAGATCCTGTACCTGAAGGAGGCGTACCGCTTCTTCATCCTCAACTACGTGGTGCACGTGGGCGAGCACTTCTTCCGGGCCAGCATCTGGAATCGGCTGCTGCAGGAGGCGCTCGACGAGTACTTGCCGAGCATCGCGCGGCTCGATCTGCGGCCCCTGGTCGATGCAATCTTGAAGCCGTCTCCCTCGTGGCCTTCCCCGCCCCCGGAAGAAGACGAAGACGGCGTCGAATGACCGCCACGCAAGCGGGGCTCGCCGCGGTGCTGCCCGAGCAAAAGCGGCTGGTGCCCTGGCTGGTGGCCGTGGCCTTCTTGATGGAGTCGCTGGACACGACCATTCTGAATACCGCTGCGCCGACGGTGGCCGCCGCGCTCGGTGTCGCGCCGCTCAGCATGAAGGCGGTGCTCTCGAGTTACACGCTGAGCCTCGCCATCTTCATCCCCATCAGCGGCTGGATGGCGGATCGCTTCGGCACACGCCAGGTCTTTTCCTCGGCGACCGCGCTGTTCACCCTGGGCTCCCTGCTGTGCGGGCTGGCAACGGAGATCCACGTGCTGGTCGCCTGCCGTATCCTGCAGGGCATGGGTGGCGCGCTGATGGTGCCGGTCGGGCGCCTGACGATCGTGCGCACCTTCGAGCGCTCGGAGCTCGTACGCGCGATGAGCTTCGTGGCCATTCCGGCGCTGATCGGCCCCATGCTGGGGCCCGTCGTGGGTGGCTTCATCGTCAGCTTTTTCAACTGGCGCATGATCTTCTTCGTCAATCTGCCGATCGGCGTGCTCGGGATGCTGCTGGTCTGGCGCTACCTGCCCGCGTACCGGGCCGAGCGGGTCCCACCGCTCGACGTGGTCGGGCTGGTGCTGTTTGGCGCCGGCACGGCCTTGCTTTCGTACGTGCTGGAGGTGTTTGGTGAGCATACGTTGGGCACGGCATCCATCCTGGCGCTGCTCGCGCTCTCCGCCCTGCTGCTCGTGACCTATTTTCTGCACGCGCGCGCCAGCTCACATCCGCTGCTCCAGCTCGGATTGTTCCGGGCTCGTACCTTCCGCTCCGCGGTGGCCGGCAGCTTCTTGACGCGCCTCGGCGCCGGTGGCCTGCCCTTTCTCTTGCCCCTGCTCTACCAGGTGGGCCTCGACTACAGCCCCGTGCAGTCCGGTCTGTTGCTGATGCCGCAGTCCGTGGCGGCCCTGGGCATGAAGATGACCATGCCGGTGATCCTGAACCGGCTCGGTTACCGCAAGGTGTTGGTCTCCAATACGCTGCTGATGGGCTCGGCGATTGCGCTGTTCGCGACGATCGGCCGCCAGACGCCCGTACTGCCGATCCTGCTGCTCTCGGCCAGCTTCGGCTTTCTGGCGTCGCTCCAGTATACCAGCATGAATACGCTGGCGTACGCCGACGTGAGCGACAGCGACGCAAGCAAGGCGAGCACCATCGCGAGCACCCTGCAGCAAATGTCGCTGAGCTTCGGCGTCGCCGCCGCCTCGCTCTCGGCCGCGATCTTCATACCGGACCGCGCGCATTCGGATCCGCCGCAGCTCGTGCATGGCATTCACTCGGCGCTGCTGGCACTGGGCAGCCTCACGGCCCTGTCGACACTCATTTTCCGAGAGCTGCGGCCGAACGATGGCGCCAGCGTGAGCCGGCACGCCTCGCTGCACGACTAGACGAGACGTTTTCGGAGGTCGCCCGGCGGCGCGGGTGCGTTGACCGCGTTGGACCAGAGCACCGTGAGGCTGTAGGTGTCTGGCGTGCTCTCACTGCTGCTACACTGCGTGCGTACGACATCGGGGAGGGGCGGCGGCACGCGCAGGCGGCGCAAATCCCTGCGAAAAAAGTCACGGAGCACGGCACTGGAGCAGTATCCGCGCTGCGCGGGCGCGCATTCGACCAACAGCGCAACCCGAGGTGCGCCTGATTTTTTGCGCGAAGTGAAGTTCCACATGGAACATGAGGGCTTCACAAAAAAAGGACCGCCGGCAGTGGTGAGAATCCGACAGGGCTCGGCCCCACAGATCCCCCGCGTCGCCAGGATGTGCCCGCTGCCGCTCTCAGTTCAGCAGTGGGGCGAGCCGTGAGTGGCTGGGGTCCGCTCCGGCAGCGAACGTTTGGGCTCATCCTGGCGCC